>CAYMWJ010000060.1:0-12168 GCA_964394235.1 uncultured Sedimenticola sp.
CGCGGCCGGCTACCGGCTGGGCAACCTGGACGCCACGGTGATCGCGCAGGCGCCGCGCCTGTCGCCGCACATCGAGGCCATGCGTGCACGCCTGGCCGAGGTGATGGCGGCCACGCCCGCGCAGATCAACATCAAGGCCACCACCACCGAGAAGATGGGGCACACCGGGCGCGGCGAGGGCATCGATGCGCACGCGGTGGTGTTGCTGTTGCCGACCGATGCCTGAGCCGGAGACCCTGCCGTCCGCCACCCTGGTCTTCGCCGAGGATGTCACGCGCGAGCTGCCCAGTGCCTACGGTGGGGCGCCCCTGTGTGGCCGGCTCAAGGCCGAACCCGAGGACTTCCAGGTCGAAGAGATCCCACTCGATGAGCCGGAGGACGAGGGCGAGCACCTGTTGCTGGGGGTGCGCAAGCGCGGTCTCGACTCTCTGGAGGTGGCGCGCCGCCTGGCGCGGCATGCGGGCGTGCATCGGCGTGCAGTGGGGTTCGCCGGGCTCAAGGACCGGCATGCGCTGACCTGGCAGCGCTTCAGCGTGCACCTCCCGGGCAGCGTGGTGGACTGGGCCTCGCTGGATGACGACAGCCTGCGCATCAGCGTGCTGGGCCGCCGGCGGCGCAAGCTGCGACGCGGCGAACTGGCGGGCAACCGCTTCACGTTGCGGTTGAGGGCGATCGCCGGTGACCGCGAGGCGGCCGAGACGGTGCTCGCCGCCTGCCGCCGCCGTGGCATTCCCAACTACTTCGGGGCGCAGCGTTTCGGGCGCGGCGCCTCCAACCTGATCCGCGCCCAGGCCCTGTTCAACCGTCGCCTGCGCCGTCTGCCGCCGGAACAGTTGCGCATGGTCACCTCGGCGGCGCGCAGCTACCTGTTCAACGCGGTACTGGCCGAGCGCGTGCGCGCCGGGGAGTGGGATCGTGCCCTGCCCGGCGAGGTGCTGCTGCACGCCGTCGAGGGGCGCGCCCTGCCATTTTCTGCCGCGACGGCCGAGCTGGCGGATGCCGTGGCCGCCGGTGAGTGGCACCCTAGCGGGCCGTTGCCCGGACGTGTCGGGCATTGCCTGGCGCCGCAGGCGGAGGCCGCCGCGCGCGAGGCCGCGGTGCTGGCGCGTTCGCCCTTTCCGCAATGGATCGACTGGCTGGCCGGCCATGGCTTCGATGCCCTGCGCCGTGCGCTGCGCGTGTTGCCGGAAGGACTGGACTGGGAGTGGGAGCAAGACGCCCTGATACTGCGTTTCGCGCTGCCGCCGGGCAGTTACGCCACGGCCCTGGTACGCGAGCTGATGGTCCCCGAATGCGCCTGACGACCGGAATTGCCATTTTCAATAGTCGGGGTGTCCCTATCGACCCCCGGCCGGCGCTGGGGCAGAATGGCGTGGTGTCCATCACGGGGCGGGACTGAATGATCCGCAAGATCCTGATCGCCAACCGCGGCGAGATCGCCGTTCGCATCATCCGCGCCTGCGCGGAGATGGGTATCCGCTCGGTGGCCATTTACACCGAGCCGGACCGCTTCTCGCTGCATGTCAAGAAGGCCGACGAGGCCTACAGCCTGGGCGCCGATCCGTTGGCCGGCTATCTCAATGTGCATCGCATCGTGAACCTCGCGGTGGCGACCGGCTGTGACGCCATCCACCCGGGCTACGGCTTCCTCTCCGAGAACGCCGAGTTCGCCGAAGTGTGCGCGCGGCGCGGCGTGACCTTCATCGGTCCCTCGGCCGAGGTGATCCGGCGCATGGGCGACAAGACCGAGGCGCGCAAGGCGATGATCGCCGCCGGCCTGCCGGTCACCCCCGGTTCCGACGGCAACCTCGCCAATGTCGAAGAGGCGGTCGGGCTGGCGCGCGAGCTGGGCTACCCGGTGATGCTCAAGGCCACCTCGGGCGGTGGCGGGCGCGGTATCCGCCGCTGTGACGACGAGGAGGAACTGCGCCGCAACTACGACCGGGTGATTTCCGAGGCCACCAAGGCCTTCGGTCGTGCCGATGTGTTCATGGAGAAATGCGTGGTCGATCCACGCCACATCGAGGTGCAGGTGCTGGCCGATCACCACGGCAATGCCATTCACCTCTACGAGCGCGACTGCTCCATCCAGCGCCGCAACCAGAAGCTGATCGAGATCGCTCCCTCGCCGCAGCTCGACGAGGCGCAGCGCCAGTACATCGGCGGCCTGGCAGTGATCGCCGCCAAGGCGGTGGGTTATACCAATGCCGGCACCGTGGAGTTCCTGCTCGACGAGAACGATCGCTTCTACTTCATGGAAATGAACACCCGGGTGCAGGTGGAGCACACCATCACCGAGACCATCACCGGGGTGGACATCGTCGAGGAGCAGATCCGCATCGCCGCCGGCCTGCCGTTGCGCTTCGCCCAGCACGAGATCCAGCGTCGCGGCTACGCCATGCAGTTTCGGGTGAATGCCGAGGACCCCAAGAACGATTTTCTGCCCAGCTTCGGGCGGATTTCACGCTATTACGCGCCGGGCGGCCCGGGGGTACGTACCGACACCGCCATCTACACCGGCTACGAGATCCCGCCGCACTTCGATTCCATGCTGGCCAAGGTGATCG
The DNA here is from genome assembly GCA_964394235.1 of uncultured Sedimenticola sp. GTDB lineage: Bacteria > Pseudomonadota > Gammaproteobacteria > Chromatiales > Chromatiaceae > MONJU. The sequence goes on from CAYMWJ010000060.1 coordinate 2,568, forward strand.
TCTGGGCCCTGGGCTGGGACGATGTGGTGGCCCGCGGCGAGCGCGCGCTGCGCGACATGGGACTGTCGGGCATCCGGCACACCATCCCCTATTACCTGGAAATCCTGCGCCATCCCGATTTTCGCTCCGGGCGCTTCGACACCGGCTTCGTCGAGTCGCATCCCGAGCTGCTGAACTATTCGCTCAAGCGCAACCGTCACCAGCTCGCCGCAGTGCTGGCGGCGGCCATCGTGGCGCACACTGGACAATGAGGCATCGAGGCCCATGAGCAAGATACAGATCACCGACCTCATCCTGCGCGACGCTCACCAGTCGCTGATCGCTACCCGCCTGCGTACCGAGGACATGCTGCCGGCCTGCGAGCGGCTGGATGCCATCGGCTACTGGTCGCTGGAGTGCTGGGGCGGGGCGACCTTCGACGCCTGTATCCGCTTCCTGGCCGAAGACCCCTGGGAGCGTCTGCGCCGCCTGCGCAAGGCCCTGCCCAACACCCGCCTGCAGATGCTGCTGCGCGGGCAGAACCTGCTCGGCTACCGGCATTACTCGGACGACGTGGTGCATGCCTTTGTGAAGGCAGCGGCACGCAACGGCATGGACGTGTTCCGCATCTTCGATGCACTCAACGACACCCGCAATCTGCGCACCGCCATCGAGGCCACACTGGAAGCCGGCAAGCATGCCCAGGGCACCATCTGCTACACCGTCAGCCCGGTGCACGACATCGCCGGCTTCGTGAAGATGGGGCGCGAACTGGCGGCCATGGGCTGTCACTCGATCTGCATCAAGGACATGGCCGGCCTGCTCACGCCCTATGCCACCGGCGAGCTGGTGCAGGCGCTGAAGGATGCGGTGGACCTGCCGCTGCACCTGCATTCGCATGCCACCGCCGGGCTGGCCGAGATGTGTCACCTGAAGGCCATCGAGCACGGTTGCGAGCACATCGATACCGCCATCTCGGCCTTCGCCGGTGGCACTTCGCACCCGCCCACCGAGAGCCTGGTGGCCGCGCTGCGCGGCACCCGTTTCGACACCGGGCTGGACCTGCCGGCACTGCAGGAGGTCGGCATGTACTTCTACGAGGTGCGCAAGAAGTACCGCCAGTACGAGAGCGAATACACCGGTGTGGATACCCGGGTGCAGGTCAACCAGATCCCCGGCGGCATGATCTCCAACCTGGCCAACCAGCTGCGCGACCAGAATGCGCTCGACCGCATGCAGGCGGTGCTCGAGGAGATCCCCCGGGTGCGCCGCGACATGGGCTACCCGCCGCTGGTCACGCCGACCTCGCAGATCGTCGGCACCCAGGCGGTGCTCAATGTGCTCACCGGCGAGCGCTACCAGACCATCACCAAGGAAGTGAAACTCTACCTGCAGGGCGGCTATGGCCGGGCCCCGGGGGCGATCGACCCCGAGCTGCAACGCAAGGCCATCGGCGAGGAGACGCCCATCGACCACCGCCCGGCCGACGACCTGCCGCCGGAACTCGACCGGCTGCGCGCGGAGATCGGCGACCTCGCCGAGAGCGAGGAAGACGTGCTCACCTACGCCATGTTCCCCGAGATCGGCCGCCAGTTCCTGCAGGCGCGCCGCGACGGCACCCTGCAGCCCGAGCCCCTGCAAGCGCCGAGCGAGGAGGGCAGCAAAACCCCGTCCACCGCGCCGACCGAGTTCAATATCTTCCTGCACGGTGACTGCTACCACGTCAAGGTGACCGGCACCGGCCTCAAGGAAGAATCACAGCGGCACTTCTATTTCACCGTCGATGGCATTCCCGAAGAGGTGCGGGTCGAGACCCTGAGCGAGATCGTCCTCGAGGGCGGCGCCCAGGGCGCGGTCAAGAGCTCGATCGTCGGCAAGCGCCCGCGCCCGCAGGAGCGGGGCGATGTCACCACCAGCATGCCCGGCAACATCGTCGATGTGCTGGTGAGCGAGGGCGACGAAGTGGTGGCCGGCCAGCCCCTGCTGGTCGCCGAGGCCATGAAGATGGAGACCGAGATCCAGGCCCCGGTCAGCGGTGTGGTCGAGGCCGTTTATGTCGCCAAAGGCGATGCGGTGAATCCCGACGAGACGCTGATTGCCATCCGGCCGGGAGATTGAAACGGCTGCGGGTGCCGAGTTGGCCGTGAATCAGCCGTCATCCACTTCGTGTCCCAGGGCCTCGGCGACCAGTTGGTTGAGACTCGTGCCCCGTGCCCGGGCCACGCGAACGGCACGGGCGTGCAGATCGCCCGGGATGCGGACATTGAAGCGTCCGGAGAAGCGTTTGCGTGGCTCGATGCCCTTTTCCCGGCACATCTCCAGAAAGACACGCAGCGAGGCCTCGCCTTCACGCCGCAGCCCTTCGATGTCGCTGGCGTAGAAGTCGGCGCCGCCGTTCAGATCGACGAACTCGCCTCGGAACATCTCGATGTCCGGGTCGTACTGGATGACGGCGTGGTACCCGTCGATCTCCATTAGGTTCTTCTGTTTCATGGTCTGACTCCGTTGTCGTACAACCATTTCCGGATACTGGCGACGGCCCCCTTGTCCGTGCAGGGCGAGGGGTGAGGGCGGTGAAAGACCCGGATCTCGCCAAACAGGAACACCCCGATGCGGGAACCTTCGCGCTCTTCGATCTCGGCCCCCAGGTCAATGAACAGGGCTTCGATATCACGCCAGGCGATGTTGCCGCTTACCGGCCGTGCGAAAATCCTTTTCAGCGTCCTTGCATGCTTCCGTTTCATTGCCTTGATGGTACCAGAAAACAGTACTTTCAGGGCTGCTTATAGTCATTGCAGTTTGCTCCGGCTGTCGGCGCTCAATCGGTGGGGGACGTCACCCAGGAAGGCCGATCAGGTATATTGCATGGCTTCCGAGGCGGTATCCGGGAGGCGGTGATGCAGGACAGTGCGGTGCCGGTGGCAAAGGAGCTGGTGCTGGTCGGTGGCGGACACGCCCACGCGGGGGTGATTCTGCGGCTGGGGATGAAGCCGGTGCCCGGTCTGCGGGTGACGCTGATCACCCGTGACATCCACACCCCGTATTCGGGCATGCTGCCCGGGCACATCGCCGGTTTCTACGACTACGACCAGTGCCACATCGACCTGCGGCGGCTGTGCCGCTTCGCGGGGGTGCGCCTGTATCACGGCGAGGTCGAGGGGCTGGATCTGGCCGCGCGTCAGGTGCAGCTGCCGGGGCGGCCGCCGGTGCCCTATGACCTGTTGTCGATCAACACGGGCTCGCGCCCCGGCCGCTCCGGGGTGGAGGGCGCCGAGGCGCATGCCATCCCGGTCAAGCCGGTCGATGTTTTCCTGCGTCGCTGGGAGGGCCTGCGCGAGCGGGTGCTGTCCTCTGACGGCCCTTTTCGCATTGCCGTGGTCGGTGGCGGGGCTGGTGGGGTGGAGCTGCTGCTCTCGGTGCAGTACTGCCTGCGCGAGGACTTGGCGGCACGGGGCGACGACCCGGCGCGCCTGCACTTTTCCCTGTTCACCGCCGATGCCGAACTGCTGGCCAATCACGCGCCGGGGGTGCGGCGGCGTTTCGTGCGGGTGCTCGCCGAGCGTGATGTGGACGTCCTGACCGATGCGCAGGTGGTGGCGGTGCGCGCCGATGGTCTGGACCTGACCGATGGTCGGGCCTTTGCCGCCGACGCGGTGCTCTGGGCGACCAGCGCCAGCACACCCGACTGGCCGGGTCGGGCTGGTCTGGCGGTGGACGAGGACGGCTTCATCCGCGTGGACCATTACCTGCGCAGCCTGTCCCATCCCGAGATCTTCGCCGCCGGCGATGTCGCCAGCCTGCACGATCCGCGTCCCAAGTCGGGGGTGTTCGCGGTGCGCCAGGGTCCGGTGCTGCACCATAACCTGGTGGCCGCCGCGCGTGGCCGGTCGTTGCGGCGCTACCGCCCGCAGCGGCATTTTCTCGGGCTGATCACTACCGGCGGCCGTCACGCCATCGCCTCGCGCGGCCCCTGGTCGGCCGAGGGTGACTGGCTGTGGACGGTCAAGGACTGGATCGACCGTCGCTTCATGCGCATGTTCGACCAGTTACCCGAGATGCCCGAGCCGGAGACGCCCGCACCGGCAGAGGGGCTGGCTGACGCGGAGTTGCGTGAGACGCTGACCAGGCTGCCCATGCGCTGCGGCGGCTGTGGGGCCAAGGTGGGCAGCACGGTGCTGGAGCGCGCGCTGGCGCGCCTGCCGCGCAAGGGCGGCGAGGGCATCGTCGCCGGCGGGCCTGCCGATGCCGACGACGCGGTGGCGTTTGCGGTGCCGCCGGGACGCCTGCTGGTGCAGAGCGTCGATTATTTCCGGGCCTTTCTCGACGATGCCCATGTCTTCGGCGCCATCGCCGCCAACCACGCCCTGGGCGACCTGTACGCCATGAACGCAGTACCGCATTCGGCGCTGGCGATCGCCACCGTGCCCTTCGGACGCGAGGCGGTGGTCGAGCAGACCCTGTTCGAGCTGCTCGACGGTGCGCTCGGCGTGCTGCACGAGGCCGGTGCGGTGCTCGCTGGCGGGCACTCCAGCGAGGGCGCCGAGCTGGCCTTCGGACTGGCGGTCAACGGCCTGGCCGATCCGGATCGGCTGCTGCGCAAGGGCGGGTTGCGCCCGGGCGAGGTGCTGATCCTCACCAAGCCGCTGGGCACCGGCACCCTGATGGCTGCCGACATGCGCCACCGCGCGCGTGGCCGCTGGGTGCAGGGCGCCATCGAACAGATGCTGCGGTCGAACCGCAAGGCCGCAGCCATCCTGCACGCGCATGGCGCGAGCGCCTGCACCGATGTCACCGGCTTCGGCCTGCTCGGCCATCTGCTGGAGATGCTGCGCGTCTCGGGTTGCGGGGCACGACTCGAGTTGGGTGCGCTGCCGGTGCTCGATGGCGCGCTCGAGACCCTGGCGATGGGTATCCAGTCGAGCCTGGCGCCCGAGAACCTGCGCCTGCGTCGCGCTGTTGTCGATCTCGAGGCCGTCACCAACCACCCTCGCTATCCGCTGCTGTTCGATCCGCAGACCGCCGGTGGCCTGCTCGCGGGCGTGCCAGCCGGCGCCGTGGACGACTGCCTCGAGCGCCTGCATGCTGCCGGTTACCGGGCGGCGCGCATCGGCGAGGTGCTCGCGGGCGAGCCGCAGGTGGTGGTGCAGCAGGGGTGAAGCACGCGATACGGGAACCCGGGGGCGGCCCGCCGGCGCCACGGCCCGCATGGCGCCTTCTGATGCTGCTCCTGTCGGCGCTCGCGGTGCTGGGCCTGGTGGTGTGGGGTGTGGCCGGGGTGATCCGCGAGCGTGCACTGGGCGAGCTGGCGCGTACCGCTGAACAGCGACTGGCGCTGTATGCTGCCAACCTCGAGGGACAGCTGGCACGTTACGAGTCCATCCCGGCCCTGCTGGCGACCCACCAGCGTCTGCTCAAGGTGCTGCGCCAGCCCGACAACGCCTCGGCCCGCCAGGCGCTCAACGAGTACTTTGAGCAGGCGGCGCGGCGTACCGGTGCACTGGACATCTACCTGATGGACGCGCAGGGCCTGACGCTCGCGGCCAGCAACTGGGCGCAAGAACGCACCTTCATCGGCCGCAACTTCGGTTTTCGCCCCTATTTTCGCCAGGCCATGCGCGGCGAGGCGGGGCGCTACTATGCGCTGGGCAGCACCTCGCGGGTGCGCGGCTATTACTTTTCCTACCCGGTCCTCGAACTGGGACGCCCGGTCGGCGTGGTGGTACTGAAGATGGACATCGCCCATCTCGAGCAGGACTGGCGCAACCCGCGCGAGACGGTGCTGGTGGTCGATCCCGACGGGGTGGTGTTCATCGCTTCGCAAGCGGACTGGCGTTTTCGTACCCTCGGCGCCCTGCCGCCGGAGGTGCTGGCGCGCATTCGTGACAGTCACCGTTACCCGGGTATCGAGCCGGCGCCGTTGCCGCTGGCGGCGCGTACCGGCCCCCGTGGCACCCACCTGGTGCAGCGGACCGACCGGCCAGCAGCACCGACCCTGCTGGTGCGCGAGCTGGCGATGCCGGCGCAGGGCTGGCGCATGCTGTTGTTGACCCCGACCGACGAGGTGGAACGCCAGGTGTCCAGCGCCATGGCGGTGACCGGAGCGGCCGGCGTGGCGCTGTTGCTGTTGGGCCTGTTGTGGTGGCAGTCGCGCGCGCGGCGCCTGGAGCGGGCGCGTTGCGATGCCGAAGCCCGGGCGGCACTGGAGCGCGCGCACGGCGAACTCGAACAGCGGGTGGCCGAGCGCACCGCCGATCTGCAACGCGAGGTGGAGGAGCGGCGACGTGCCGAACAGGCCCTGCGCCGTGCCCAGGACGAACTGGTACAGGCGGCCAAGCTGGCCATGCTCGGCCAGCTCTCGGCGAGCATCAATCACGAACTCAACCAGCCGCTCAGCGCCATTCGCAGCTATGCCGAGAATGCGCGCCTGTTGCTCGAGCGGGGGCGTGATGCCGAGGTGGCTGGCAACCTGGAGCAGATCGCTCGCCTGGTCGAGCACATGAGCCGCATCAGTTCCCAGCTCAAGTTGTTCGCGCGCAAGTCGGACGGTCACCGCCTGCCGGTGTCCCTGCGGCAGGCTGTGGACGTGGTGCTGGAACTGTTGCAGCCCGACCTGCGGCGCGCCGGGGTGTCCGTCGAGCTGGGAGAGGGGCTGGATGCATTGTGGGTGCTGGCCGATGCCACCCGCCTGGAGCAGGTGTTGCTGAACCTGGTCGGCAATGCCCTGCACGCACTGGAAGGCGAGGCCGATCCCCGCATCCGCATCGATGCCCTCGCGAAATGCGACCAGGTGCAGATCCGGGTATGCGACAACGGGCCGGGTATTGCGCAGGAGCACCTGGCGCAGATCTTCGATCCCTTCTTCACCACCCGCAAGTCCGGCCTCGGACTGGGGCTGGCGATCTCGCAGCAGATCGCGGATAACATGGGTGGCCGGCTGGAGGCGCGTAACGTGCCGGATGGCGGCGCCGAATTCATACTCACCCTGGAGCGGGCGACAGCGCAATGAGCGACGAGCGGATACCGGTTCTATTCATCGACGACGAGCCTGCGGTGCGTGCGGCCAATGTACAGACCCTGGAGCTGGCCGGCTTCGAGGTGCAGGGGCTGGAGAGCGCCGAGGCCGCGCTGGCTGCCATCCGCGACGACTGGCCCGGCGTAGTGGTCAGCGACATCCGCATGCCGGGCATGGACGGCATGGGCCTGCTCTCGGCGTTGCGCTCACGCGACCCGGACCTGCCGGTGATCCTGATCACCGGGCACGGTGATGTGGCGCTGGCGGTCGAGGCCATGCGCGCCGGGGCCTACGATTTCATCGAAAAGCCGTTCCCGGCCGAGCGGCTCGTGGATACCGTGCGGCGAGCCGCCAGCCGACGTGCGCTGGCGCTGGAGAACCGCCACCTGCGCCGTGAACTGGAGATGCACAGTGCGCCGGGTCCGCGCATCGTCGGCAACAGCCCGGCCATGCAGCGCCTGCGCCAGACCATCGCGCGCCTGGCCGATACCGATGCCGATGTGCTGATCCTGGGCGAGACCGGCACCGGCAAGGAGTTGGTGGCGCGCGCCCTGCACGAGCATTCGCGCCGGCGGGCGCATCACTTCGTGCCGGTCAACTGCGGGGCCATCCCCGAGAGCCTGATCGAGAGCGAACTGTTCGGCCACGAGGCGGGCGCCTTCACCGGGGCACGCTCGCGGCGCATCGGCCGCTTCGAGCACGCCAACCAGGGCACGCTCTTTCTCGACGAGATCGAGAGTATGCCGATGGCGGTGCAGGTGCACCTGCTACGGGTGCTGCAGGAGCGCAGTGTCGAGCGTCTGGGCTCGAACACGCCGGTGTCGCTGGACCTGCGGGTGGTCGCCGCGACCAAGGTGGATCTGCGCGAGGCGGCAGGGCGTGGCGAGTTCCGCGAGGATCTGTACTACCGCCTGAACGTGGTCACCCTGGAGATCCCGCCCCTGCGCGAACGCCTCGAGGACATCCCCCTGCTGTTCCAGCATTTTCTGCTGGTGGCCTCGGCGCGCTACGGGGCCGAGTCGCCTTCGCCGGACCCCGGGCAGATGCGCGCCCTGCTCAGCCATTCCTGGCCGGGCAATGTGCGCGAGTTGCGCAACCTGGCCGAGCGCTACGTGTTGCTCGGCGACCAGGTGGAGCACGATCTCGAGCGCCTGTTGCACGGGGGCAGCCAGGAACCGGCGCTGACCCTGCCGCAGCAAGTGGAATCCTTCGAGAAGTGTCTGATCGCCCAGCAGCTCGCCATGCACAAGGGCCGCCTCAAGGACGTGATGGCCGCGCTCGGCATTCCGCGCAAGACGCTCTACGACAAGATGCGCAAGTACGGACTGGACAAGAGCCAGTACAAGACGCAGGGCTGAGATTCCGCCGATTCGGGAGGGCGAGACAGGCGGAATCTCGCCGGTTTTTGGACGGTGCGGTCGGGCGGGCCCTGGCTCTGGTCGTTTCTGCCGGGCAATCGAGCAGTTGGCCCGCTCCTTGCCTATAGTTGGGGCAGGTCGTCGTCTGGCGTCCGCACGAGAACAAACCAGGAGGAATCTCATGAAAAAATCGTTCGTCTGTCTGACCGCCGCTGTGGCGCTGGCTCTGGGCAGTGCTTCCGCGCTCGCCTCGGAGGGCTGCGACAAGGGCGAGATCGTCATCAAGTTCAGCCACGTGACCGCCGCCAAGGGGCACCCCAAGGGCGAGGCCGCCGCACTGCTGGCCGAGCGGGTGAACCGCGAGATGGATGGCAAGGTCTGCATGAAGGTCTACCCCAACAAGCAGCTCTACAACGACAAGAAGGTGCTGGAGGCGCTGCTGCTCGGCGATGTACAGATGGCGGCCCCCTCGTTGTCGAAGTTCGAGAAGTACACCAAGAAGTACCGCATCTTCGACCTGCCGTTCATGTTCAAGGATATCGACGCGGTGGACCGCTTCCAGAACTCGGCGACCGGGCAGAAGCTGAAGGACGCCATGCGCAAGAAGGGTCTGCAGGGGCTGGCCTTCTGGCACAACGGCATGAAGCAGATGTCGGCCAACCGGCCGCTGATCCACCCCTCGGATGCCAAGGGGCTGAAGTTCCGCATCATGAGTTCCGATGTGCTAAAGGCCCAGTTCGAGGCGCTGGGCGCGATTCCGCAGAAGATGGCCTTCTCTGAAGTCTATGGCGCCCTGCAGAGCGGGGTGGTGGACGGTCAGGAGAACACCTGGTCGAATATCTACACCAAGAAGTTCTTCGAGGTGCAGGACGGGGTGACCGAGACCAACCACGGCGTGCTCGACTACCTGGTGGTGACCTCGACCGAATTCTGGGATGGGTTGCCCTCGGATGTGCGCAACCAGCTCGAGCGCATCATTGCCGAGGTGACCGCGGAGCGCAACAAGGTCTCGACTGCGATCAACGAGCAGAACAAGCAGAAGATCATCGCTGCCGGCAGCCCGGTGCGCACCCTCACGCCCGAACAGCGGCAGGAATGGGTCAACGCTCTCAAGCCGGTGTGGAAACAGTTCGAGGGTGATGTCGGCGCCGACGTGATCGCCGCGGCACAGAAGGCCAACGAGGGTTGAGCCGACGGCTCTTCCGGCCTTTTCCCTCGAGTAACCTCTGATCCCGTGCCTCCCCCGCTTGCG
>CAYMWJ010000061.1:0-12050 GCA_964394235.1 uncultured Sedimenticola sp.
ATGCCACCTTCCTCGAAGAGGCCGCCGCGGCCGGGCTCAAGACCCTCAAGGGGCATCGTTCCATCGGTGGCATGCGTGCCAGCATCTACAACGCCATGCCGGAAGAGGGGGTGCGCGCGCTGGTGGACTTCATGACCGAGTTCGAACGCCGCCACGGCTGAATGAACCGCGAAGGGCGCCAAGGACGCGAAGGTTGACGAGGTTGACCACAAAGGACGCAAAGAGCACAAAGGAATCTCGGGTCGATTCGTTTCCCGGAAAATGCGTGGCATTTATCCGGGATCCAGGGGGCGGATTTGCCTGTGCTGAAAATGGATCCCGGCTCACGCACGCTACGCGTGTCTGGCCGGGTTGACGGCGTGAGGCGCTGATCAGGGTTCCCAAAAGCGTGCAAAGGTTTTTTGGAACAAAACCTCAGCGACCTTGACAGTCATACAGGAAAAACTTTGTGTTCTTTGTGAGCTTTGTGGTTGAAAACTCAGGAATTTAATAATGTTCAAGATTCTCACGCTCAACAATATCTCGGTGAAGGGGCTGGAGCGCCTGCCGCGCGATCAATACGAGGTCGCCTCGGAGATCACGCACCCCGACGCTATCCTGGTGCGTTCGGCGAAGATGCACGACATGGAGATCCCCGACACGGTGAAGGCCATCGGCCGTGCCGGGGCGGGGGTGAACAATATCCCGGTCGAGCGCATGACCGAGGCGGGCGTGCCGGTGTTCAACGCCCCGGGGGCGAATGCCAACGCAGTGAAGGAATTGGTGATCGCGGGCATGCTGATGGCCGCGCGCAACATTGGTCCGGCCTGGCGCTTCGCGGTGGACCTGGAAGGTTCGGACGCCGAGATCAGCAAGGCGGTGGAGGCCGGCAAGAAGCAGTTCGTCGGTTTCGAACTGCCGGGGCGTACCCTGGGCGTGGTCGGCCTGGGCGCGATCGGGGTCAGGGTGGCCAATGCCGCACGTGCCCTGGGCATGAAGGTGGTCGGCTATGACCCGACCATCACCGTGAAGGCCGCCTGGCAGCTGGATGCCGGGGTGGAGCAGGCGCTGTCGGTGGACGACCTGGTGGCGCGTTCCGATTTCATCACCTTCCATGTGCCGCTCAATGACGCCACGGCCAACATGATCAATGCCGAGCGCCTGCGGCTGATGAAGCCCGGCGCGGTGCTGCTCAACTTTGCACGCAACGGCATCATCGACGACGAGGCGGCGGTCCGCGCACTCGATGAAGGGCGGCTGTATGCCTATGTCTGCGACTTCCCCAGCAACCTGCTCAAGGACCACCCGCGGGTGATCACCCTGCCGCACCTCGGGGCCTCGACCCGCGAGGCCGAGGAGAACTGTGCGGTCATGGTGGTTGACGAGGTGCGCGACTGGCTGGAGAACGGCAATGTGCGCAACTCGGTGAACTTCCCCGAGATCGAGCTGCCGCGCGGCGAGGGCTACCGCATCGCGGTGGTCAACAGCAATGTGCCCAACATGCTGGGTCAGGTCTCGACCCTGCTGGCCGATGCCGGGCTGAACATCCTGGACATGCTCAACAAGTCGCGCGGCGATATCGCGGTGACCTTGATCGACGTGGATCAGCCGCCAGCGGCCGATACCGCCGAGGCCATTGCCAGCATCGAGGGGGTACTCTCGGTACGTTGCCTGGGCTGCTGAGGACCGCCAGACTGTCCCGGACAGGTCACGGAACCAAGCAATGAGCGAAAGCGAAGCCCAACAACTTGCCCGCATCCGCGAGCGTATCGACGCGCTCGACGAGAAGATCCAGGCCCTGCTCAACCAGCGTGCCGAGGCGGCGATGGAGGTCGCGCGGATCAAGCTGGCAGCCGATCCCAATGCCGTGTTCTATCGCCCGGAGCGCGAGGCCGAGGTGCTGCGCAAGGTCAAGGCGCGCAACCAGGGGCCGATGCCCGACGAGGAGATCGCGCGCCTGTTCCGCGAGATCATGTCCGTCTGTCTGGCCCTGGAGCGCCCGCTCGAGGTCGCCTACCTCGGGCCGGAAGGCACCTTCACCCAGGCGGCCGCGCAGAAGCACTTCGGGCACTCGGTGCGTACCCTGCCGTTGGGCAGCATCCCCGACGTGTTCCAGGAGGTCGAGAGCGAGAAGGCCGACTATGGCGTGGTACCGGTGGAGAACTCCAGCGAAGGGGTCATCAATCACACGCTCGACATGTTCCTGTCCTCGGCCTTGCAGATCTGCGGCGAGGTGTCGCTGCGCATCCATCACAACCTGCTGGGCAAGGCACAGCCACTGGAGTCCATTCGTACGGTATTCTCGCACCAGCAGTCGCTGGCGCAGTGCCGCAACTGGCTGGACCGCCACCTGCCCTTCGTCGAGCGGGTGGCGGTCGGCAGCAATGCCGAGGCCGCACGGCTGGCGGCCGAGACCGAGGGGGCGGCTGCGATCGCCGGTCGGGCCGCGGCCGAGCTGTACGACCTGGACGTGCTGGCGGCCAATATCGAGGACGAGCCGGACAACACCACGCGCTTCCTGGTGATCGGCCGGCATGGCACCAGCCCCTCGGGTGACGACAAGACCAGCATCATGGTCAGCACGCGCAACGAGTCGGGTGCCCTCTATCACCTGTTGCGACCGCTGGCCGAGAACGGCATCAGCATGACTCGCATCGAGTCGCGGCCTTCCCGGCGCGGCAATTGGGACTATGTATTCTTCATCGACCTGCTGGGGCATCGCGAGGATCCCGGGGTCGGCAAGGCACTGGCCGAATTGCGCTCCCTGGCGGCCCTGTACAAGGAGCTGGGTTCCTATCCTCGCGCCGTGCTGTGATCTGCCGGAGGGCTTCATGAACGACAACCGTTTCGTATCGAGCGCCGCACCCGGTATCGCCCACCTGCAACCCTATGTGCCGGGCAAGCCGGTCTCCGAGCTGGAGCGCGAGCTGGGTATCACCGATTCGATCAAGCTGGCCTCCAACGAGAACCCGCTGGGCCCCAGTCCGCGGGTGCGTGAGGTGCTGGCCGGCGAATTCGACGAGCTGGCACGCTATCCCGATGGCGGTGCCTGGGCCTTGCGCGCGACCCTGGCGAAGCGGCATGGCATCGCACCCGATTGCATCACCATCGGCAACGGCTCCAATGATGTGCTGGACATGATCGCCCGGGTATTCCTGTGGCCAGGGCGCGAGAGCCTGTTCTCCGAGCATGCCTTTGCGGTCTATCCGCTGTCGAGCATGGCGGTGGGTGCGGAGTTGCGGGTGGTGCCGGCACGCGATTACGGGCACGACCTCGCGGCGATGGCCGAGCGCATCACCCCGGCGACCGGCGTGGTGTGGATCGCCAATCCCAACAACCCGACCGGCACCTGGCTGGATCGCGACACCTTGCGCGCCTTCCTGGAGCAGGTGCCCGCTGAGGTGATCGTGGTGGTGGACGAGGCCTACTTCGAGTACGTTGCACCGCTCGAGCCCGACTATCCGGATGCCAGCCAGTGGCTGGAGGCCTTCCCCAACCTGGTGGTCACCCGTACCTTCTCCAAGGCCTACGGGCTGGCGGCACTGCGCATCGGCTATGGCCTGTCGCATCCTGACGTGGCCGATCTGCTCAACCGGGTACGTCAGCCCTTCAATGCCAACAGCCTGGCACAGGTCGCGGCGCTCGCGGCGCTGGACGACCCGGGCCATGTGCAGCGCGGCGTGGACCTCAATCATGCGGGCATGGCGCAGCTCGAAGCAGGCTTTCGCACGCTGGGCCTGCGCTGGATCCCCTCGGTGGGCAACTTCGTCACTGTGCTGCTCGACCGGCCGGCCAGCGAGGTGGACCTGGCGCTGCTGAAACTCGGTGTGATCACCCGGCCGGTGGAGAACTACGGGCTGCAGGGCGGGCTGCGCATCAGCGTCGGCCTGCCCGAAGAGAACGCGCGTTGCCTCGAGGCGCTGGAGCAGGTGCTGTGAGCGAGGCACCCATCGACACACTGGCGGTGATCGGGGTCGGCCTGATCGGCGGTTCCCTGGCACGCGCCCTGCGCGCGGCCGGGCAGGTCGGGCGCATCATCGGCTGCGGGCGTGGCAAGGCCAATCTGGAACGCGCGGTCGAGCTGGGCGTAATCGATGGCTGGACCCACGATCCGGCCGCAGCGGTGCGCGAGGCCGACATGGTGTTCGTGGCGGTGCCGCTGGGGGCCATGCGCCCGGTGTTCGAGGCGATCCGCGGGCACCTGAGGCCGGGGGCGGTGGTCACCGACGGCGGCAGTGCCAAGGCCAGCGTGGTGGCCGACTTCGCCGCCGCCTGTCCCGCGCACCTGGCGCAGTTCGTGCCGGGACATCCCATCGCCGGCACCGAGCAGGCCGGCGTCGAGGCCTCTTTCGCCGAACTCTATCGTGGTCGCCGGGTCATCCTCACCCCGACGGCCGACACCGATGCCCAGGCACTGACACGGGTGCGCGCCATGTGGAGCGCCTGCGGTGCCGAGGTGGTCGAGATGGGCGTCGCGCGGCACGACGAGGTGCTGGCGGCCACCTCCCATCTGCCGCACATGCTGGCCTTCGGGCTGGTCGATGCCCTGGCGCGCATGGATGAGCACAACGACATATTCCGTTTTGCCGCCGGTGGTTTCCGTGACTTCACCCGCATCGCCTCCAGCAACCCGGTGATGTGGCGCGACATCTGTATCGCCAACCGCGAGGCCTTGTCTCGTGTGATGGGGAATTTCGTGCGCGAGATGGAGGCACTCGCCGCCTCGATCGAGGCGGGCGACGGTGACCGCCTGCTCGAGATCTTCGAGCGCGCCAAGCGTGCCCGCGATGCCTATGTCGATGGCCTGGATGGCTGATCCGCGCACGCTCTGATCCCAGACACCGGCGGCCATGGCCGGCGCCTCCCGGCGTCAGGCCATCCTGCCGTTCCCACCAGCACAACCCTACCTTTCGGTGCACACCCTACCTGTGAAATGGGGTCTCGCACTACCTGTGTTCATGCCCCCGTTCACAAATACTGGTTGTCAGCGAAATGGGCGGATCCCTGCGCATTTTGCGTTGGCACTGTGAACGCTGTTTTCCGCAATGCCTATCGAGACCGCCCTGGAAGCCTGGCGGTGAAATGGAACAGTTGAGTATCGCGCAAGCGATCGAACTTATGGGTGCAACATCATGGATCTAAAACGAATGAGTACGGGAATGCGCTGGATGCTGGCAACGACACTGATCGTGTCGGCCGGTGTGTCCCCGGCTGCCCGCTTCCACATCAATGTGGTGGATGGCGACGGAAATCCGGTCAGCGGTTTCCGTTACCTCGTGCAGGAGGACTCCACCTACACGGTGGACCCGAACAATCCTCCGCCAATCGACCAACAGCTGGCGGTGAACTTCCACAAGAGTTATCACCCTCCGGCGAGGGTCCAGTGGGGGCCAAAGGCCGGATCGGCGCTCAGCGGGAACGAAGAGACCAGCAGCACCTCGGTGACGCAGGTTCGTCCCGGACGTTATTTCGTTTCGGTGTTGCCTTACAACGGCCATGCCCTGGGGGGGGCACCGGTTACCGTCCTGCCCAATACCAGGGACCCCACTGACAGCCTCGACGATGTCACCGTGGTGGTCGAGAAGCATCCCATACCGGCCGCGCAGATCTCGGTCTTCCTGTTCCATGATTGCTATCCGCTGAACGGCGCGCCCGACCTGCCCGAGGAAGAGCCGGGTTCCGGTGCCTGTGCACCGGCGAACGTGGACTTCAGTCGGTTCCGCGTGGTACTCGAGGAGCCTGCCGGCAAGTATGGGGCCAACGGCGGTCCCATGTTGCTGGATGCCTTTGGCAACCCGCTGGGTACGGCCTACGTGAATCAGGACACGAACACACCGCTGACAGGTCCTGGAGGCTGCCCGGCACGCGCCGACGGTAGCTGTGCCGATGGCACCTTGATCCCGAACCCGGATGGCACGCTCGTCCTCAACAACGTGGCGCCTGGCAAGTATGGCGTCATCGTGACGGCGGCGCCGGGCTGGGTGCAGACCTCGACCCTCGAGGGCTCGCCTGTCATCGATGCCTGGGTCAAGGCCGGGGAGCCGGTCGTCATGGTGGAGTTCGGTCTGCCCGGACCGCATGTGTTCGTCGGTTTTACCCAGGAACGCAATACCTTGTCGGATGGCGTCTCGGCAGCCACGGTGAGCGGTCGCATTACCGACATGCACATGTCGCGCCCGACCGACACGCGGCTGTACAGTGGTCGTCCCTTCCCGCAGTGCTGGATCGCCATCAATGATGGTGGTCTCAAGCCCGGGGCCAATCGCTATGCGGCGCCTTGCAATGCCGACAGCACCTTCTCCATTCCCAACATACCGCCAGGCAACTACCAGTTGAAGGTGTTCGACAAGCCGCTGGATGCGGTGATCGCGAGCATGAACTTCACGGTCGATCCCGCGGGTACCTGCAATGGCGGACAGTCCTGTGCTTTCAACGATGTGCCGGTGTTCACCTGGTTCAACCGTCTACTGACCTGGGTCTTCTCGGATACCAATCAGAACGGTTTCTGGGATAGCGGCGAATCGCCGTTGGGTGCAGAGAGCGGCCCGGTGAACATCCGCTGGCGTGATGGCACCGTTTACCAGAGCTTCCCGACGGACTTCGAAGGGGCCGCCCCTTTCGATGAAGTTTTCCCCTGGTTCAACTGGATGGTCGCCGAGGTCGGCTTCACCAGCAAGAAGGCCACGGGCGTCACCGTCGTCGTCGATGGCGGGGGAGCGGTAGACACCGCTGCCGGCGAGGTCTTTCCCGGTTATGGCGCGCTCACCCCGCAGCCGCAGGCGCGGATCAACCCGAATACCGGAGACAAGCTGTCGCGTACCGAGACGGGCCCGGTACTGACCCAGGCCTTCCAGGGCTTCCTGGGGCAGACCAATGTGATTCAGTTCGGCAAGACCGAATACCTCAACCTCGACTTCACCCCGGTGACACAGGGTCTGCCGCCCAAGTACGTCGGCGAGAACGGTGGCGTCAGTGGCATGGTCTTCAACACGGTCACCCGTGCGGAGAACGATCCGCAGTTCGCGGCTGGCGAAGGGTGGGAGCCGGGTATTCCCCGGGTTCAGGTCACCCTCTATACCGACGGTGACATCGATTCTCCCGTGCTGTTCCCCGCGCGTCCCTTCCCCAACGGTATCGGCGATATCGACTGGAATCGCAATGGTGTCTATGACGTCGATGATGGCTTGATCGACGATGTCGATGGCGACGGTGTCGTGACCCTGGCGGACGTGGACAACTATCCGCTGGGCTGGGGAGATCCGAACTGTACCAACGACCCCAGGATTTTCGGTAACGAATGCCTGAAGGGGCGCGAGGATCTGGACCGCAACAACGATGGCGTCTTCGATCTTGGCGATGCCCTTGCGGTCACCTGGACCGACAGCTGGGACGACAACCGGCCCACAAGCTGTCAGGGCCAGAACGGCATGCCGGGTATCGCGGATAGCCGTTGCTTCGACGGCATGCGCAACTGGAACCAGGTACGTCCTGGTGTGTTCGATGGCGGCTATGCCTTCAACGCATACGATCTGGCACACCTGGATGCCGTCAATCCCGCAGCCGCCGCCAAGATCCGTGAATTCTACGACTACGTGATCGTGGGGGGTGCCAGCAATCCGCCAGTGTCTCCCGAGATTGCGGCAACCCTGCAACTGGGGCTGCTGCCCGCGGACTACATTGTCGATGCCTCTCCGCCTTCCGGCTACAAGACCATGCGGGAGCATCACAAGAACGTGGACTTCGGCGAAACCTTCCTGCCGGCACTTGCGGCCCTGCCGCCCACCTGTGTGGGGCCTGCCGAACCGGTTCCAGCGTACTTCGCACTGCTTACCAAGGACGGCAGTGGTATCGATCCGGGCGATGGCAGCAACCTGGTCGATTCGGCCTTGCTGAACGACCCGGCAGCGGCTCCGCCCTTCGCTGGCGATATCCGTCCCTCGTGTCACCAGAAGCGGGTACCACTTTCCTCGGCCCAGAACGCGGCGGCAGACTTCTTCATGGTCTCGGACGTGCCGGTGGCCGCCAACGTCACGGGGGTCATCCTCAATGACCTGGCCAACGAGTTCAATCCGAACAGCCCGAACTTCGGCGAGAAATATGCCCCGCCCATCGTGCCAGTCGCCTTCTATGACTGGAACGGCAAGCAGGTCAACCGGGTGTACAGTGACGAGTTCGGCGCCTACAACGCCATGGTGCCCTCGACCTGGAGTGTCAACCTGCCGAATCCCTCGGGCATGTCACCCAACATGCTGCAGGTCTGCATGAACGATGCGGGTCCGGTTCCCAATCCGCTGATCGGTACCACCGATCCATTGACTGGCAATGTCATCCAGGCAGCTGACGTGTCGGCGCTGGTGGTGGATCCGTACTTCAATCCGGCATTCAGCCAGTTCTGCTACACCTTCCAGTACATGCCGGGATCGACGACCTATCTCGATACCCCGGTGGTGCCGGTCGCGGCCTTCACCAACCCGGTCACCTATCCGGTCGACTGTGCGCTGCCGGAGAGCACCCCGATGGTGAAGAGTGTCGAGAATGCTACGCTGGGCACCGGTCCCTTCGCCTATCCTGGCGATCAGCTGGTGATCCATTCCCTGGGACAGGAACAGGTGCCGGACCCCGAGTGGGATGGCAGCATGTCCACGCCACGTTTGATCACGCGTCATCGTGATTTTGGTGCCGTTGCCGGTACCGTGGCGCTGGAAGACAACAACGGCGTGCCCACGCCGCTGACCGTGACTTCCTGGGATCCGTCCACTCTGACCGCGACAGTGCCGGCCACCCTGGCGGTGGGCGAGTACCAGCTGGTGGTCACCCGCACCGATGGTGTGCCGCAACCGGTGGCATCGGAATTCGGTATCACCGTGACCGTGGCGGCTGCCGGTACCCCGCTGCCGACCGTGGTTCATCCGAACGACCCCGGTGGCCCCAATGGCGAAGGCCCGATCCAGATGGCGATCGATACCGCCGATCCGGGTGCGCTGATCCTGGTGGCAGCGGGTGAATACGATGAACTGGTCATCATGCACAAGCCGGTCAAGCTGCAAGGCTTTGGCGCGGGAGTGGTGACACTCAACGCCCGCCAGATCCCGACCAACAAGGTCGAAATCTGGCGTGCCAAGATCGATCTGTTGACCGATGGCGATCCCACCAATGGCGAGATCGATCTGCTGCCTGGCCAGCAGGCCGGAGCGGGTGGATTGTTCCAGGCGCTGGGGGCTCCCAGGTTCCCGACCGAGGAGGGTGCCGGTATCTTCGTGGCGGGCTCTGCCAGCGGAGCCAATCGCTTCAACCTGCCCGCCAACCGCGGTGCGCGGATCGATGGCTTCACCATCGTCGGTGCCAGCCAGGGTGGTGGTATCGTGGTCAACGGCTACGCCCGCTTCCTCAATATCGGTAACAACGTACTGACGGCCAACGCCGGCTTCTACAGTGGTGGCATTCGTATCGGCCATCCGGCGCTGACCCACAGGAATGGTGGTGCCACGGTCCATACCGATGCGGTGAACGACCGTATCCGTATCCATCACAACATGGTGTACAAGAACGGACTGCTCGGTTCATCGGCCAGTGCCGGTGGTGCGGGTATTGCGCTCTATACCGGGGCGGATCGGTACCGTGTCGAGGACAACTGGGTGTGTGGCAACTACTCCGCCAGCAATGGTGGTGGTATCGCCCACATCGGCCTGTCCAGGGAAAGCCTCATCCAGCACAACAAGGTGCTGTTCAACGAGTCCTTCAGCCAGTCCAGAACGGCCAGTGGCGGTGGCATCTACATTGCCGGGAAGATTCCGCTACAGCCCGCGGGCAACGGGCTGCTGCTGTCCGCGGGCACGGGCAACCTGGTGGTCAACGCCAACTGGATCCACGGCAACATGGCGGGTGCCGGTGATGGGGGAGGTATCGCCGTACTGCGCGCCAACGGCATGGACGTGGTGAACAGCCAGATCCTCAACAGCACCCATTATCGTCATAACAAGTGGTGGGATGTGGGTATCTACAACAACATCATCACCAACAATGTGGCGGGTGTGGCCGGTGTCATCACCGTTCAGGATTCGCTGGAGGTGCATATCCGCAACAACACCATCGCGCACAACGACTCCACGGCGACGGCATCCCAGGCGTTCACGCCAGGCTTCCCGAACCAGTCGAATGCGTTGCCGTCCGGCATCGTGTCGCGCATCCATACGCCCGACATGCTCGGTCTGCTCGACTCGATCACCAATGTGCCGGTCAACGGCATCGGGCGCGAAACCGAGTACAAGACCTTCTCGGACTCTGATGTGGTCAACAACATCGTGTTCGGAAACCGCTCGTTCTTCTGGCTCAACTACGATGATCCGAATACCGTGACCATCGAAACCGGTCTGTTCCCGGCGGATTGTACGACGCCGCCTGCCTGCACCATCGACAACATGGCTGCCAGCAACGATGTTGCGGTGCTGGATGGCAATGTCGACAGTGGCGACACCCTGTTCCTGCGCTACAACCTGCTGACCGACAACGCCGACAATCGGGCGGAATACGTCAGTGGTGTGCAGGTGTTCTCGGTCGATCCACAGTTCGTGAACCCGGTGTTCAACGAAGGCAGGGATGGCGTGAACATCACCGAGTTTACGGTGTTGCAGACCGCAGGTGCCTTCGATGAGGGAGGCAACTTCATCCAGGTGGCATTTGGCGCGCTGTCCATCGTGCAGTTCGCCAGTCTGCCGACTGACCGCGTGCTCTACGACTATCACCTGCAGGCCGTCTCTCCGGCGGTCGGGGCAGGGCGGAACGTGGGCACCAACTGGTACCCGGCCAAGGACTTCGATGGTGATCCGCGTATCAACAACAGCAATGAGATCGGGGCCGACGAACTGCCCTGAGCGAGACTGAGACGACGTTGGCCGGCTCGACAGGAGTCGGTCGGCCAACCGGTTCTCGTAGTGGTTTGACAAGGAGATAACCCTATGAAATACGAATTGAGAAAACGCCTTCTGGCTTCGGCGGTCTCGCTGGCACTGTTGGGTGCGTCGGGTATGACGATGGCCGCGGTCAATGTGCAGTGTCCGGGTGATGCCGATGGCGACGCCACCTGGAACACCCCGGGCGAGACACGGCCGTCACCTGCCACCCGATGCATGCATCTGGTGGCAGGTGACGGGTTCGCGGAGATGTCGGACGGCCACCCCATGTACACCTTCGGCTTTTCCGATCGCACAGGTGTGCCTCCCCAGGATGTGATTGCCGAAGGGATCCTGGGAGCACGCTGGCCTGGTTCGACAATCGTGCTGGACCAGGGTGACGAGCTGTACCTGTCCCTGACCAACGTGGGAACAGTGATGCGCCCGGACCTGTTCGACCCGCACACGGTGCACTATCACGGATTCCCCAATGCCGCGGCGGTGTTCGATGGGGTGCCCGAGGTGTCGTTTGCCGTCAATGGCGGATCGACCCTGACCTATTACTACAACGTAGCGGAGCCTGGCACCTATTTCTATCACTGCCATGTGGAGGCGACCGAGCACATGGAGATGGGCATGCTGGCCATTCTGTATGTTCATGCCCAACAGGATCGCACCGGCATCGGCGGGAGTATGGCCAATCCCGACAAGGCGACCCAGGCACCGCGATTTGGTGGACAGGGACCGCTGGGGTATGCGTATAACGATGGCGATGGCACGACGGCCTATGACGCCGAGATGCCGATCCAGGTCTCCGGGTTCGACTCGAAGTTTCACGACGCCCACATTCAGGTCCAGCCCTTGCCGTTCTCCACGCTGGAGACGGACTACCCGCAGATCAACGGCAGGGGGTATCCCGATACCGTGATCGAGGCAACGGGTGGGACCATGCACCCGCCACGCGATAGCGACGGATTCCTGAATGGCGTGCCCGGCGATACCACGCCCCTGAACAACGGCGAGATATCGCAGAACATCGGTTCACACATTTCG
Organism: uncultured Sedimenticola sp.; assembly: GCA_964394235.1. Classification (GTDB taxonomy): domain Bacteria; phylum Pseudomonadota; class Gammaproteobacteria; order Chromatiales; family Chromatiaceae; genus MONJU. The sequence continues at coordinate 11,922 of CAYMWJ010000061.1, forward strand.
GTGAACGCAGGACACAAGCTGTTGCTGCGCCTGTCCAACGTCAGCATCGACCGTTTCTTCACCCTGACCATACCGGGCCCGAATTCAACCAATAAGTGCAACACCACCTGGTTTGGTGTCCTGCCACTG
>CAYMWJ010000062.1:0-11207 GCA_964394235.1 uncultured Sedimenticola sp.
CCGCAGTGTGCGCCTTTTCTCTTTCCCCGCTTCTGCCTTATCCGGGAATCAAGGGGTATCAATTACCGCTCATGACAGCCGGTGGGTGCTTGCGCGACAATGCGCCGATGAACCCGGCCGAGCTCAATATCTTTGCCAATCGTCTGGACGCCATCTGCGAGGAGATGGGCCTGGTGCTGCGCAACGCGGCCTTCTCGCCCAATATCCGTGACCGGCTCGATTTTTCCTGCGCCATCTTCGACGCCGGGGGCGCGCTGTGTGCGCAGGCGGCGCACATCCCGGTACACCTGGGGAGCATGGCGTTTGCCATGCGTGACGTGGTGGCGGGCATCGACTGGCGGCCGGGCGACCAGGTGGTGTTCAATGACCCCTACCTGGGAGGCACTCACCTGCCGGATGTGACCCTGGTGGCGCCGGTATTTGCCGACGGCGAGTTGGCCGCCTTCGTGGTCAATCGAGCGCATCATGCCGATATCGGCGCCGCGCGTCCCGGCAGCATGCCGGTGTCGCGTTCGCTTGATGAGGAGGGGGTGGTGATTCCGCCGACCCACCTGGTTCGCGAGGAGCGTCTGGAGCAATCCCTGTTCGAGCGTATTACCGCGAGCACGGGCAATGCGCGCGAATCGACGGGCGATTTCTCGGCGCAACTCGCGGCGAATCGCGCCGGTTGTCGGGCCTTGTCGGCGCTGATCGCGCGCGAGGGGCTGGGGCGTTTTCGCGAAGGACTGGCCGCCCTCGATGCCTATGCCGAGCGCCTGGCGCGGCATGCCATCGGCGCTATCCCCGATGGTGAGTACCGCTTTGAAGACCTGCTCGACGACGATGGTCAGGGGCAGTACGAGATCCCCATTCGGCTGCGGTTGCGCATCGAGGGCGAGCGGGCCGAGCTGGACTTTGCCGGCACCGCCGCGCAGGTGGAGGGCAATGTCAACTGCCCGCTGGCGGTCACCGCGGCCGCCGTGCTCTACGTGTTCCGTTGCCTGATGCCGCCGCAGACTCCGGCCTGTGCCGGTGCCTTTCGGCCGATTGCGCTCGCAGTCCCCGAAGGCTGCCTGCTCAACGCCCGGCGTCCTGCTGCGGTGGCCGCGGGCAATGTCGAGACCAGCACCCGTGTGGTGGATGTGGTGCTCGGCGCGCTGGCCCACGCTCTGCCCGAGGCCATTCCCGCCGCCAGCCACGGCAGCATGAACAACATCGCCATGGGTGCGGCTGGCGAGTGTGCCTGGAGCTATTACGAGACGGTCGGTGGCGGTATGGGGGCGCATGCTGTCGGCGACGGTCTGGACGCGGTGCAGACGCACATGACCAACACCCTGAACACTCCGGTGGAGATCCTCGAGAGTCATTACCCGCTGCGAGTGCAGCGCTATGCGATCCGTCGCGGTAGCGGCGGTGCCGGGCGGCATCGTGGGGGTGACGGTCTGGTTCGCGCCTTCGAATTCCTGGCGCCAGCGCACCTGACCCTGCTCACCGAGCGGCGGCGGCATGCGCCCTGGGGGCTGGCCGGGGGCGCGTCGGCGCGGGTGGGGGTCAATCGCCTGAACGACGAGGTGTTGCCGGGCAAGTGCGAGCGCGCGGTGAGCGCGGGTGACGTACTGGTCATCGAGACCCCGGGCGGTGGCGGCTGGGGTATGGCTGGGGAGGACGACTGAATGTGCGGTATCTGTGGTGAATGGCGGTTCGACGGTCCGGCACGCGATGCGGCGCTGGAGGCGATGTTGCCGACGCTGGCGCAGCGTGGCCCCGATGACGAGGGGCGCTGGTTGCACGAGGGGGTGGCGCTGGGGCACCGTCGCCTGTCGATCATCGATCTGTCCGAGCGTTCGCACCAGCCGATGGTCGATGGCGAACTGACGCTGGTGTTCAATGGTGCCATCTACAACTATCGCGAGCTGCGCCGCGAGCTGCAGGGGCGCGGCCATCGCTTTGTCTCCGAGGGCGATACCGAGGTCATTCTCAAGGCCTACCGCGAATGGGGCGAGGACTGTCCGCGGCATCTGCACGGCATGTTCGCCTTTGCGCTTTACGATGGCGCGCGCAACCGTCTGTTCTGCGCGCGCGACCGTTTCGGCATCAAGCCGTTCTACTATGCGCAAGGCGACGGCTGGTGGCGCTTCGCCTCGAATACCCGGGCACTGCTCGCCGCGGGTGAGGTTGATACTGCGCTCGACCCGGCGGCCCTGCACTTCCAGTACAGTCTGCACGGCGTGGTGCCGGCGCCGTATACCCTGCTGCGCGGCGTTCGCAAGCTGGAACCTGCGCATGTGCTGATCATCGAGGCCGATGGCTCGAGCCGCGTGCGGCGTTACTGGGATCTGGAGGTGCGGCGCAGCGACACGGATCGCGTGCGCTCGGAAGACGAGTGGGTCGAACTGATCCACGACCGTCTGTTTGCCGCGGTGCGTCGGCGCAACGAGGTGGCCGATGTGCCGGTGGGTGTGCTGCTCTCCGGGGGGCTGGACTCCAGCCTGCTGGTGGCGCTGCTCGATGAGATCGGTGTCGAGGGCTTCCACACCTTTTCGGTCGGTTTCGAGGACCAGCCAGAAGAGAAGGGCAGTGAATTCGAGTATTCCGACCAGGTGGTCGAGCGTTTTCGGCCCATCCACCACAAGTTTCTGGTACCCAACGACGAGGTCCTGAAGCGCCTGCCCGAGGCGGTGGACGCCATGGCCGAGCCCATGTTCGGGCAGGATGCGGTGGCCTTCTATCTGCTCTCCGAACAGGTCTCGCAACACATCAAGGTGGTGCAGTCGGGGCAGGGGGCGGACGAGGTCTTCGGCGGCTATTTCTGGTATCCGCGCATGGCTGCCGAGCGTACGGGCTCGCGCCTGGAGCGCTTCCGCAAGCACTATTTCGACCGCGACCACGACGAGATGCTGCGCATGCTCGAGGCGCGCTGGCACACCCACGATGTCACCGGCGAGTACATCACACGCCGCCTCGACGATCCGTTCACCGATGACTTCATGGATGCGGTGTTCAAGCTGGACGTGACCACCCTGATCGTGGACGATCCGGTCAAGCGCGTGGACAACATGACCATGGCCTGGGGGCTGGAGGCGCGGGTACCCTTCCTCGATCATGAGCTGGTCGAGGTCGCTGTGCGTGCGCCCACCGAACTCAAGTTGCGCGACGGTGGCAAGTACCTGCTCAAGCGTATCGCGCGCGGGCGCGTACCCGATGCGGTGATCGATCGGCCCAAGGGGTACTTCCCCATGCCGGCGCTCAAGTACGTGCGCGGCGAGTTCCTGGAGTTCATGCGCGATATCCTCGATTCGCAGGCCTGTCGCCAGCGCGGCCTGTTCCGGCGCGACTATGTCGACCGTCTGCTGGATGCGCCCGAGATGCACCACACCCGCATCATGGGCAGCAAGCTGTGGCACCTGGCCCTGCTCGAGTTCTGGTTGCAGCGGCACGGGATCTGACGGCCGCTCGCCGCGCCGGGGTGCCAATCGCATGGCCAGTTCGTGGTTTATCCCGGGTCCGCCGGCCCCTAGAATGTGCCGGTCAATCATCCAGGGCCGCGCCGGCGGTCCGCAACAGGCGAGAGGTGCCGCATTATGGACGTTCTGGAGAGGATCAAGCAGCAAGTCGAGTCCAACCCGATCATCATCTACATGAAGGGCACGCCGCAGTTCCCGCAGTGTGGTTTTTCGTCGCGGGCGGCAGCGGCCCTGCAAGACTGTGGTGAGAAGTTCGCTTACGTGAACGTGTTGGCTGATCCCGAGATCTTCGAGAACCTGCCGCGCTTTGCCGACTGGCCGACCTTTCCGCAGGTGTATATCAACGGCGAGCTGGTCGGTGGTTGCGACATCACCCTGGAACTGCATGCCAGCGGTGAGTTGCAGAAGATGGTCAAGGAAGCGGCACAGAAGTGGCCCAAGGCCGAGGAAGGGGACGCCGGCTGATCATCCGCCTTTCGCGCATCGTCAGCCAGGCGATTCGCCTGCCCCCAGCCAGGGGCGCGGGGTGTCCAGGGCGTGCCACTGGTTGACGATGTGGCAGAACAGCTCTGCCGTCTTCCTGGCGTCGTAGAGCGCACCGTGTGCCTGAGCGGCATCCCATTCGATGCCGGCGGCCATCACCGCGCGTGCGAGCACGGTCTGGCCGAAAGCCAACCCGGCCAGGGTCACGGTATCGAAGGTGCTGAAGGGGTGGAACGGGTTGCGCTTGTAGTTGCAGCGTGCCACCGCGGCGTTGACGAAACCCAGGTCGAAGAAGGCGTTGTGTCCCACCAGGATGGCGCGCTTGCAGCCGCTGGCCTTGACCGCCGCACGGATGGGTGCGAACAGGTCGCTGAGCGCCTGTTTCTCGGGTTTGGCGCCGCGTAGCGGGTTCCAGGGGTCGATGCCGGTGAACTCCAGTGCCTTGGGGTCCAGGTTGGCGCCCTCGAAGGGGATGACATGCTCGATGAAGGATTCAGCGGGGTGTAGCCGGCCTTCATCGTCCATGCGCAGGGTCACTGCGGCGACCTCCAGCAGGGCGTCGCCGGCCGGGTCGAAGCCGCCGGTCTCGACATCCACCACCACGGGCAGGTAACCGCGAAAGCGGCGGCTCATCAAGGGGGTGTAGGGTGTCTCGCTCACGGGGGAGCAGGATAATGAATGGCGCGTCGGCTGGCGAGGGGTAATTCCTTATCTAAGTTGACTCGATATCGGCCGACCGGGGAGGCGGGTCAGGGTGTGACGGGTTTCGAAAAAACCGACTGACTTTGCCGCTGGCCACTGCCTATAATGCGCAGACGGCGTCGGGTATCCCCGGCATGACGACTCGGCAGAGGGATGAATACGGAAACATGAGCAGTCCCGTTTGCACCAGCCGCAAGCTGTGTACCTTTTTTCTGATCGGTTTTCTTTTCCTGGGTGGTTGTGCCACTACCGACCCGGATTTCGCCGACCCGCGCGATCCCCTGGAGGGATTCAATCGGGCGATGTTCAGTTTCAATGATTTTCTCGACCGGGCGATCTTCAAACCGCTGGCGCAGGGATACAAGTTGATCGTGCCCTCGCCGGTGGACAAAGGGGTGACCAATTTCTTCAACAACCTGGAAGACGTCACTTCGGCGATCAACAGCCTGTTGCAGTTCAAGGTAGGCCATGCTGCCACGGATCTCGCCCGTGTGGTGGTCAATTCCACGGTGGGTATTGGCGGCCTGTTCGATGTTGCTACCCGTCTCGACCTGCAGCGTTACAAGGAAGATTTCGGGCAGACTCTGGGCGTCTGGGGGGTGGCGTCTGGCCCCTATCTGGTGTTGCCGGTCCTCGGACCGAGCAGCGGGCGGGATGCCGTCGGTGTAGTGGTGGACTGGTTTGCCGATCCGCTCCCTTACCTGAAGGACGACACCGTGCGTTGGAGTCTGCGCGGGCTGGACCTGGTCGATACCCGGGCCGACCTGCTGAATGCCAGTCGGGTGCTCGACCAGGCGGCGCTCGATCCCTATTCCTTCGTGCGTGATGCCTATCTGCAGCGGCGGCGCAGCATGGTCTATGACGGCAATCCGCCGCCCGAGGAACCAGAGGATTTCTGAGTGGCCGGGCTTGCCTTGAGCGGCCTCCAGATCCTGGGGGGCGCCCAACCGCCCCCCCGAAGCTAATACGATTGGGTTGTCGACAGGCGGCATGTCTGTGACCGTCCATTGCTGATCCCATCGTTCCTGTCCGCTATCCTGGGTGTTTCTTCATGCCGGCGGGCTGTTGGAACCTGGCGGTACTGGCCTCCTGCATGGGTGACAGCAGATGCCGGGAGCTGGCATGGCAAATCCCCTTGTGGTTGCGTGGCTGGATGGGGCCGGAAGTCGGGGACAAGAGGCGTATTCCCCTGTCCCACGCACGGGGTGACCGGGTAGGAGGATTGCCCCAAAGTTTTTCCGCAAGCGCGGGGGATGGCATTGACCGGATGCTCCGTGCTTGTTCCGAGCAAGTGGGATGGTGGTAGATGATCGGTTTGTTGCAGCGCGTTTCCGAGGCCCGGGTGCAGGTCGCCGGCGAGGTGGTCGGCGGGATTGGCCCGGGTTTGCTGGTGCTGGTCGGTGTGCAGCGTGACGATACCGAGGCGCGTACCGAACGCCTGCTCGAGCGCTTGCTTGGTTACCGGGTGTTCGCCGATGAGAGCGGGCGCATGAACCGCTCCCTGCGTGAGGTCGGCGGTGGTCTCTTGCTGGTGCCGCAATTCACCCTCGCTGCCGATACCCGCAAGGGCGCGCGTCCCAGCTTCTCCAGCGCCGCGCCACCGGATTTGGGACGGCGACTGTTCGACTACCTAGTGGCGTGTGCGCAAGCTGCCCACCCGCAGGTCGCTACCGGTGTGTTCGGTGCGGACATGCAGGTCGCGCTGGTCAATGAAGGGCCGGTGACCTTCTGGCTGGAGACTTGACGGTTTCTGTTAGAATGGCCTTTTCATTCACACAGCCCGGAGAACTCGCCGGATGGCACGCACTGCCCGCGTAGAGCGCAACACCCTCGAGACCCGCATCACCGTCGAGCTGAACCTCGACGGCACCGGGCAGGCGCGCCTGGAGACCGGCGTGCCTTTTCTCGAGCACATGCTCGAGCAGATCGCCCGTCATGGGCTGATCGACCTGGAGATCGTTGCCGATGGCGACCTGCACATCGACGCCCATCACACCGTCGAGGACATTGGCATCACCCTGGGCCAGGCCTTCGCGCAGGCGCTCGGCGACAAGAAGGGTATTCGCCGCTACGGACACGCCTACGTGCCGCTGGACGAGGCGCTCTCGCGCGTGGTGCTCGACCTGTCCGGTCGCCCGGGGCTGGCGTTCCACGTCGATTTCACCCGCGCGATGATCGGCAGTTTCGATGTCGATCTGTTCCGCGAGTTCTTCCAGGGCTTCGTCAACCATGCCCTGGTGACCCTGCACATCGATAACCTGCGCGGGGTGAATGCGCACCATCAGGCCGAGACGGTGTTCAAGGCCTTCGGACGCGCGCTGCGCATGGCCCTGGAGGCCGACCCGCGCATGGGGGATGTGGTGCCGTCCACCAAGGGTAGCCTGTAGTCCCGGAGGCCCGCATGAGCCAGAAGATCGCGGTCATCGACTATGGCATGGGCAATCTGCGCTCGGTGTCCAAGGCCATCGAGCACGTCGCCGATGATGCCGAGGTGCGGGTCACCGGCGACGCGGAGTGGATCGCGCATGCCGACCGGGTGGTCTTTCCGGGGCAGGGCGCGGCGCGTGACTGCATGGCCGCCATCGGTGGGCACCACCTCAACCAGGCGGTATTGGATGCCGCGCGCCGCAAGCCCTTTCTCGGTATCTGCATGGGCCTGCAGGTGTTGATGGAGTGGTCCGAAGAGAATGGCGGGACCGACTTGCTGGGCCTGTTCATGGGGCGGGTGAAGCGTTTCGACGGCCTGGTACGCGACGATCGTGGTCTGCCGCTGAAGATCCCGCACATGGGTTGGAGCCCGGTGGAGCAGCGCCGTGAGCACCCCTTGTGGGCGGGCATTCCCGATCACGCCCGCTTCTATTTCGTGCACAGTTACCGGGTGGTGCCCGAGGATCCGAGCCTGGTGGTGGCGACCACCGACTACGGGGTGCGCTTCACCTCGGCGATTGCGCGCGACAACCTGTTCGCCTGTCAGTTCCATCCCGAGAAGAGTGCGGAGATGGGGCTGCGCCTGCTCAAGAATTTCGTCGAGTGGAGGCCCTGATGCTGCTGATCCCCGCCATCGACCTGAAGGACGGAAAGTGCGTGCGCCTGCGCCAGGGGCGCATGGACGACGACACCGTGTTCTCCGACAACCCGGTAGCCATGGCCGACCGCTGGGTCGCTGCCGGCGGGCGCCGCCTGCATCTGGTCGATCTCAACGGCGCCTTCGCCGGCGAGCCGGTCAACGGTGAGGCCATCGCTGCGATCTGTCGCGCCCATCCCGACACCCCCATCCAGGTCGGCGGCGGCATCCGCGACGAGGCCACTATCGAGGCCTACCTGGAGATCGGTGTGGATTTCTGCATCATCGGCACCCAGGCGGTGAAGGACCCCGATTTCGTGGGCCGCGCCTGCCGGGCCTTTCCAGGGCATGTCATCGTCGGGCTGGATGCAAAGGACGGCCAGGTGGCGATCAACGGCTGGGCCGAGCTGACCGAATACCGGGTGATCGACCTGGCGCGGCGTTTCGAGGATGCCGGCGTCTCGGCCATCGTCTATACCGATATCGGTCGCGACGGCATGATGCAGGGGGTCAACGTCGAGGCCACCATGGACCTGGCCGAGGCCATCGGCATTCCAGTGATCGCCTCCGGCGGCATCACCGATCTGAACGACATACGCGCCCTGTGCGCGGCGCCCACCGACAACATCCTGGGGGCCATCACCGGGCGAGCCATCTACGAGGGGACGCTGGACCTCGCCGAGGGTCAGCGTCTGGCCGACGAGCTGAGCGGGGTCTGAGATGGGACTGGCCAAGCGCATCATCCCCTGCCTGGACGTGGACGCCGGTCGCGTGGTCAAGGGTGTGCAGTTCGTGGACATCCGCGACGCCGGTGATCCGGTGGAAGTCGCCCGTCGCTACAATGAGGAGGGCGCCGACGAGATCACCTTCCTCGACATCACCGCCACCTCGGACGACCGGGAGACCCTGGTGCACGTGGTCGAGCAGGTGGCCTCGGAGGTGTTCATCCCGCTCACCGTGGGCGGTGGCATTCGCAAGCCCGAGGACGTGCTCACCATGCTGCATGCCGGTGCCGACAAGGTGGCGATCAACTCCGCGGCGGTGAAGCATCCCGAGTTCGTGCGTGAGGTCACCGAACGCTTCGGTTCGCAGTGTATCGTGGTGGCCATCGATGCCAAGCGGGTGGGCGATCACTGGGAGATCTACACGCACGGCGGGCGCAAGCCCACGGGGATCGACGCGGTGGAATGGGCGCGCCGCATGGCCGACTATGGCGCCGGCGAGATCCTGCTCACCAGCATGGATCGTGACGGCACCCGGATCGGTTTCGACAACGAACTGACCCGTGCGGTGGCCGAGGCGGTGCCCATCCCGGTGATCGCCTCCGGCGGGGTGGGCGAATTGCAGCACCTGGTCGATGGTGTCAAGGAGGGGGGCGCGGATGCGGTGCTGGCCGCCTCGATCTTCCATTTCGGCGAATTCAGCATCGGCGAGGCCAAACGCTACATGGCCGAGCACGGTGTGGAGGTGCGTTTGTGAGCGATATTCTCTACGAACTGGCCGCGGTGCTCGAGGCACGCAAGCAGGCCGATCCCGACAGCTCCTATGTGGCGCGGCTGTACCACAAGGGGCTGGATGCCATTCTCAAGAAGATCGGCGAAGAGGCCACCGAGACGGTGATGGCGGCCAAGGACGGGGTGCCGGAGAAACTCGTCTACGAAGTGGCTGACTTGTGGTTCCATACCCTGGTACTGCTGGCGCAGCAGGGGCTGGGGCCGGACGCTGTGCTGGAGGAGCTGCAGCGTCGTTTCGGGCTGTCGGGGCTCGAAGAGAAGGCCGCGCGCGACGAGCAATGAAATTTCTGGGCAATCGGGGCGTCTGAGGGTTCAGGTACCCGTTCACGAGGAGAAGGCAAATGGGCTTTAGTGGAATCAGTATCTGGCAGTTGTTGATCATCCTGGTGATCGTGTTGCTGCTGTTCGGCACCAAGCGGCTGCGTAATCTGGGCAGCGACCTGGGGAGCGCGGTCAAGGGCTTCAAGAAGGCGGTGAGTGACGGCGAGAGCAAGCCGGAGGAACCGCAGAAGCTGGAAGCCGAGAAAAAGGTGATCGAAGGCGAAGCGGTCAAGGAAGAAGGCAGGAACAAGCCGTAAGCGATCCCGACCATGTTCCAGGATGTTGGATTCTTCGAGCTGGTGCTGATCGGCGTGGTGGCGCTGCTGGTGGTCGGTCCCGAGCGCCTGCCGAAAGTGGCGCGCACCGCCGGCATGTGGGTGGGGCGTGCGCGCCGCCTGGTGCGCAGCGTCAAGGACGACATCGACCGCGAGATCCAGGCCGAGGAATACAAGCGCCTGCTCGAGGAACAGAACCTGGCCGGTTCGGTGCACGAGATCATCGAGGACACCCGCAAGGAACTCGACGGGATCGGCAAGGAAGCCGACGTCGCAGCTGATGCCGGTGTAGCGCAGAAGGACAAGGCCAAGGGATGAGCGATACCCTCCCCGAACAGCCCTTCATGGCGCACCTGCTGGAGTTGCGTGACCGCCTGATGCGCTCGCTGCTGGCGGTGCTGATCCTGTTGCTGGCGCTGTTCCCCTTCGGCAACGATATCTACACCTTCATCGCCGACCCGCTGATGCGCGTGTTGCCCGAAGGTACTTCCATGATCGCCACCAAGGTGGCCTCGCCCTTCCTCACGCCGTTCAAGCTGTCGCTGGTGGCGGCGGTGTTCCTGGGCATGCCTTACCTGCTCTACCAGCTCTGGTCCTTCATTGCGCCGGGTCTCTATCAGCACGAGAAGCGCCTCGCCCTGCCGCTGCTGGCCTCGAGCATTGCGCTGTTCTATCTGGGCGCTGTGTTTGCCTATGTGGTGGTGTTTCCGCTGATATTCGCCTTTCTCACCAGCACCGCGCCCGAGGGCGTGCTGGTGATGACCGACATCAGCGAATATCTCGATTTCGTACTCACCCTGTTCTTTGCTTTCGGCCTGGCCTTCCAGGTGCCGGTGGCCACCATCCTGCTGGTACTCGCCGGCATGACCACCCCCGACCGGCTGGCGGGCAAGCGCCCCTACGTGGTGGTCGGTGCCTTTGTCATCGGCATGCTGCTCACCCCGCCCGATGTCATCTCCCAGACCCTGCTGGCGGTGCCCATGTGGCTGCTGTTCGAGTTGGGCGTGTTCCTCTCGCGCCTGGTGGTGCGCGGGCGTGAGGAGGAGAAGGAAGACAATGCAGAGGCCGAGCCGGCCATGGCGGCTGCAGCGGCTGCGGGGGGCGGGATGGTCGCTCCCGTCGCGGATACGGCGGACGAGGAGGACAGCTATCGTCCGCTCACCGACGAGGAGATGGAGGCCGAGCTGGATGCCATGGAAGACGAGGATGACGACGATGAGGGCGATGGCAAGGAGCCACAGGAGGATGCCGCGCCGTCGGCCGACTCCTCCGAACCCGAGGCGTTCGTGCCCGATGCGGTGGACGAAAAGCTCGAACGGGTGATGCAACTGCGCGAGGAGGAGCGCTACGCCGAGGCCCGCAGCCTGCTCTACGAGGTGCTGGCCGAAGGCAACGAGTTGCAGGT
>CAYMWJ010000063.1:0-11056 GCA_964394235.1 uncultured Sedimenticola sp.
CGCCTGTAGGAGGCCCGTCCCCGGGCCGAACCGTTCGCGGCGAGGACGCCGCTCCTACCTGCGGGAGCCTCGTCCTTAGGCCGAACCTTCGCGTCGAGGACCCCGATCCCGCCTGTAGGAGGCCCGTCCCCGGGCCGAACCGTTCGCGGCGAGGACGCCGCTCCTACCTGCGGGAGCCTCGTCCTTAGGCCGAACCTTCGCGTCGAGGACCCCGATCCCGCCTGTAGGAGGCCCGTCCCCGGGCCGAACCGTTCGCGGCGAGGACGCCGCTCCCACGGGTGGGCTTATCTTCGAGCCGAAGGTGTCGCAACTGGGGAAGGGGTGATCGATGGGCCCGTGGTGTTTCGACCGGGCGTGTTGCCTGCGATCAGTCGCTCTTGCCGGCGGCACAGCGCAGGCGCCGGTGGTCCAGGCAGGGGAAGCTGCGCCGGGTGGCACGCTGGAACTCGGGATCGATGGTGGCAATGGCGACGCCGTTGCCGCGCTCCCGGCGGGCCAGCACGCTGCCCCAGGGGTCGACCACCATGCTGTGGCCCCAGGTCTCGCGGCCGTCGACGTGGAAGCCGCCCTGGGCGCCGGCGATCACCCAGGCCAGGTTCTCGATGGCGCGGGCGCGTACCAGTACCTCCCAGTGCGCGCGACCGGTCACCGCAGTGAAGGCGGCCGGCAGGGCGAACACCTCGGCGCCGCGATCGACCATGGCGCGAAACAGCTCGGGGAAGCGCAGGTCGTAGCACACCGCCAGGCCGAGCCGGCCGATGGGGCTGTCGATGACCACTATCTCGTCGCCCGCCTCGATGGCGTCCGACTCGCTGTAGTGCTCCTCGGAATCGGGCAGGGTCACGTCGAACAGGTGCTGCTTGTCGTAGCGCGCCACCTCGCGCCCCTCGGCATCGAATACCAGCGAGGCGGCACGCCAGCGTCCGGCATCCTCACCCTCCAGCGGGATGGTGCCGCCGACGATCCAGATCCCCAGGCGGGCCGCGATCTGCGACAGAAAGTGTTGCAGGGGGCCGTCGCCCTGTGCCTCGCGGTAGGGCAGCACGTCGTGTCCCGAGGTGCCCAGGTAGGCGAAGTTCTCAGGCAGCACGGCCAGTGTTGCGCCCTGGCGGGCAGCCTCTTCCAGCAGTTTCTCGATGGTCAACAGATTGGCGTTGACGTTGGTGCCGGAGGCCATCTGGATGGCGGCGGCCTTGAGGGGAGAGGGGGTTGCGCTCATGTCGGGGAATTATGGCTTTGTTCTGTCTTGTCGCTGTGTCGGCAGTGGGTCGCCGGACGGGTGCCCAGTTTATCAGGCTTGGCAAGGGGCGTGGCTTGTGAAGATTCGGCCCGGGGACGGACCTCCTACCCGTAGGAGCGGCGTCCCCGCCGCGAACCCTTCGGCCCGGGGACGGACCTCCTACGGTAGGAGCGGCGTCCCCGCCGCGAACGATTCGGCCCGGGGACGGACCTCCTACGGTAGGAGCGGCGTCCCCGCCGCGAACCCTTCGGCCCGGGGACGGACCTCCTACGGTAGGAGCGGCGTCCCCGCCGCGAACATTCGGCCCGGGGACGGGCCTCCTACCCGTAGGAGCGGCGTCCCCGCCGCGAACCCTTCGGCCCGGGGACGGACCTCCTACGGTAGGAGCGGCGTCCCCGCCGCGAACGATTCGGCCCGGGGACGGGCCTCCTACAGGTGGGATCGGGGGCCCCGCTGCGAACATTGCTTCATTGGGGAAAGGTGCCTTCGTCCATGGGTGGGGCCTCCTTGGGGGGGGCTTGTTTCGCGGACGGGGTCTTTCCGGTGCCCAGCAGCTTTTGCAGGATGTTGCGCTGGGGACGTGTCTTCTCCTCGTCGATGGCCTTTTCCTGGGCCTCGGTCTTGCGCTGTGTGTCCTTGCCACCCAGGCTGTTGATGAGGCGCGAGATGGGGCCGCCGGACTCCAGCGGGGTGAGCTTGGGCTCGTCCCAGCAGCCGGTGACACTGTATTCGAAACGGTTGATCTGGTCGATCTCGTCGGACAGCAGGCGTTGGGCGATCAGGGCGGCCAGTCCGGCCACCGGCCCGCCAGCGAGGCTCCCGGCGATGGCCAGGGTGGTGTCCAGTTTGGGGGTGACTTGCACCACCTGGTCGAAATCGCGTGCCACCAGGCCGATGCGTCCGCCGATCTCGATGTGCCCGGAGGGGCCGTCCACCACCAGGTCGCGGGTGATCGCCTGGCCGTCGCCGAGTTCAAAACTGCCGACGATGCTGTCGAAGGTGTATCCCTTCTTGAGCACATCACCGAAGTCGAGGCGCAGGCGGCGGCCCAGGGCGTCCAGGCTGAGCAGGCCGAGCACACGTGCGATACCGGGATCGACATCGGCCAGACGACCGTCGCGGATATCGATCTTGCCTTGGCCGTGCAGGGTGGCGCGGTGGATCTGCGCCGGGTGGCCCGGCCAGTCGAGATCGAAGCGGATGTCGGCCCGCGCATCGAGCATCTGCCGGGGATAGCCCAACCCGGCGAGAAAGGCCCCCAGGTCCTGGCTCTGGAAGCGCCCGCCCAGATAGGTGTGGGCGCGGCCCTGCCGCCAGACCCAGTGTCCCTGTGCATTCAGGGTGCCGGCCGCTCCCTTGAAGTCGAGTGTGCTGATGTCGGTGCCGTCTGTTGCCGGTTGCAGTGTCAGGTGGGCGACGCCGAGGTCGGCCTGGTTGATGCGCAGGTCGGCACAGTTGAAGACGATCCGGGGCAAGGTGCGCGGATCGGGGCCGCTTGCCGGGTCGGTAGGCGGCGCCGAAGCGGTCTCCGGATCGAAACGGAGGTGCAGCTGTTCGAGGTCGAGCTGCAGGAGGCCAGGGGCGCCCGGCGCATAGTGCAGATCACCCGTGATCTGCGATGCCGCCAGGCGGCCATCGATGACGCCCCCGCCCTCGTGCAATGCGTGCAGGCGGGCCTTGTCGATCACCAGTTCGCCGAGAAGCAGGCGTCCGGCCTCGAGTTCGATCGACCAGGGGGGTGGCTGCTGACCGCCCCGGGCGAGGCGGGCGAGCAGATCGCGCCAGGCGCCAATATCCAGCGTCTCCACCCGGGCCAGTACGCGGAACCCATTCTTGCGCGGCAGTCGTGCCTGACCGCGGGCGTAACGCAGCTCACCGCGGCGTCCGTCCAGGCTGAAGCGGGCATCGAGGGCTTTGCCGTAGCGCAGGTGCAGCGGGCCGGGAGGCTGGCCCAGCGCCAGGGTGATGGACAGGGGACGCGCCTGCGCGGCCTGCTTGCCCAGCGGGGCCGGCAAGTCCAGGCGCATGCCCTCGAGGTTGCTGCGCAGGCTGAGCAGTACCGGGTGTTTGCCCTGTCGCTGCGCGGGGAGCTGGAGTTCGAGGGTGAAGTCGCTGGCGCCCGAGACCGGGTCCAGGGGCAGCGAGGGGAAGCGGCGTTGTAACAGGGCCGCATCCCAGTGCGCGCGGGCGCGGATGCGGGTGCCCTTGGCCACCGGCTGGATGTCCAGACGCAATGGTGCCCCGAAGATCCGCCCGCGCAGCTTGCGTGCGCGCAGGCCGTGCAGGTCGAACGCGATCTCGCCCTCGAGGCGTTCGAGCGTGACCTGCCATTGGGGCAGGTGCAGGCGGTTGCCGTACAGGTGCAGGCGACCGTCCATTTTCAGCGCTGCCTTCTTTGCTCCCAGCGGCAGGCGCAAGTTCAGGTCGAGACTGGCCGGACCCGTGGCGTGTATCTGTTTCGCGACCTCACCGAATTGCTTGCGCAGGGCGGGTTCGCGCAACAGGCGCAGCTCGTCGGCCAGTGGCCCTTCGATGCGCCCTTGCACCTCGAGGGGGCTGAGCGGATACAGGCTGGTCAGACGGACGTGGGTGTCGAGCAGGCGGCTGTCATAGACCTGGCCTTCCGACAGCGTGATGTCCAGGCTGTTCTGCTGAAAGAACAGGCGCGCAGCGACCTGGTGCAGGGCCGGCCAGCCGCCGCGGTAGTCCAGCGTCACCCCGGTGAGCCGGGTATCGACCTCGAAGACGCCGTTGGCGTGCTTGGCGAACGGGAAGTCGGCCAGGGGACCGACCAGCAGCAGGTCGGCGCGCTCCATTCGACCGCCTTGCAAGGCGTGCTCCAGCCAGTCCACCAGCGTGTCGCCCATGATGGCCGTGGGCAGGTAGCGGCCGGCGGCCTCGAGCGGGCCGTCTTCGAACCGTGCGCGCAGCGCCAGCCAGGGCGGTTGTTCCGGGCGTTGCAGCAGATCGAGCCAGAGGACGCTGCGCAGCTCGGGCGTGGCCAGGCGCAGCTCGTCGGTGAACAGGCGCCAGCCGGTGGTCTCGCGTTGCCAGTGCAGCACGCCGCTCAGTTGCTGCAGCCGGTGCGGGGCGCGGAACAGCTGTCGGTAATCCACTTGCAGGGCCTTCGAGTCCAGTGCCAGCCGTGCCCGGTCGGGGGCAGCGGTGAGGTGGCCGTCGAGTCCCTGGAAGCCGGGGAAGCCGCGCCAGGCGTTTGCAGCGATGCCGCGCAGGCGGGTGTCCAGCACCCAGCTGTCGGTCTGGCCCGGGGCGATCCGCAGCCGCAGCCCGTGCAGCTCGCCGCGTGGGGCCAGCGCCGTCAGGGCCTCGTCCAGCGCCGGCTCGGTCGGGCGCAGCTGCAGTGCCTGAGCGAGCAGGGCGACCGGCAGACGGGTGGCGGCGATGTCGAGGGTGGCCTGCGGGCCGGGTCGATGGCGGATGGCCAGCGCCGTGGTGTGTACGGGTTCGTCCGGGGTGGTTTGCAGCGCGAGGGCATCGGTGAGGATGCGCCATTCGCCATCGGCGGCCTCCGCGAAATCGATGTCCCCCGCCAGGTGGTGCAAGGCGAAGGTCCGGTCCGGCTGCTCGCGGTTACCCAGGCGCAGGCGGTGCGCCTCGACATGCCCCCTGGCGGCGACTTCGTGCGCGTTTTCCCAGACCTGCCAGAGTTCGAGGTCGAGTTCGCCGCCCAGCAAGTGGTAGGGGGCGGGCAGGTAAGGACCGAGCAGGGGCGGCAGCGCCAGTGCCTCACCCTTCAGGTAGCTGGTGCCGCGCCAGTGGCGCCCGACCGGGTAACCATGGAGATCGGCAGCGAAGTACAGCTGGCCGAAGGGACTCTCCAATCTGCCGTTGAGATGCAGGCGCTGGCCATTTCGCGCCACGTCCAGGGACACGGGATCGATGGTGATCGGCGGCGCGCCGTGCCGGCGGTCTTCCCAGGTCAGGTGGGCATTGCGCAGGCGCAGATAGCGCGGCAGGGCCATCGCCGGTTGCCCGCCTTCGCGTACCGGGAAGCCCTCGATGTGCAGCTGGCCGTTGGCCTCGAGGACCAGCTTGAGTTGCAGGCCTTTGATGGTCAGCCGCAGGGCGTCGAAAAGCTGGCCGCGCAGCAGGCTGGTGTGGTTGAGGTCGAGTTCCACCTCGTCGAGGCGAATACCGGAGTCGCCCTCGCCCAGGCGTACCCCGTACAGGTCGAGTCGGGGACCGAGTCCCCACCAGCTCGCTTCCAGGCGCCCGATCTGTACCGGCATGTCGGCCTGTTCGCTCAGCCAGCGGGCCAGAGGCTCGCGAGCGTGTTCCAGGAAGGGGGTGGACAGGCGTACCAGCAAGGCCAGCAGGCCCCAGGTCAGGATCAGAACGATCAGGAAGTTGCGGATCGATTGGAGGTGCCCTTTCATTGCCGCTCGTGTGTGTCAGACCAGCACGACGTCGTACTGCTCCTGAGTGTAGAGGGCCTCGGCCTGCAGTTTGATGGGCTTGCCGATGAACTGCTCCAGCTCGGCGAGGTGCTGCGATTCCTCGTCGAGCAGGCGGTCGATCACGTCGGGCGCGGCGAGCACCAGCAGCTGTTCGACATCGAACTGACGCGCCTCGCGCAGGATCTCGCGGAAGATCTCGTAGCAGGTGGTCTCGGCGGTCTTGATCGAGCCGCGGCCACGGCAGGTGGGGCAGGTTTCGCACAGCACGTGTTCGAGCGATTCACGGGTGCGCTTGCGGGTCATCTCCACCAGGCCCAGCGAAGACACCTCGGAGATGTGGGTCTTGGCGTGATCGCGCGCCAGGCAGCGTTCGAGCGCACGGATCACCTGACGCCTGTGATCGGGATCGGTCATGTCGATGAAATCGATGATGATGATTCCCCCCAGGTTGCGCAGCCGCAGCTGGCGGCAGATGGCCTGCGCGGCCTCGAGGTTGGTCTTGAAGATGGTCTCCTCGAGGTTCCGATGGCCGACGAAGGCGCCGGTGTTGACGTCGATGGTGGTCATCGCCTCGGTCTGGTCGATCACCAGGTGGCCGCCGGACTTGAGTTCGACGGTGCGGCGCAGGGCCTTCTGGATCTCGTCCTCCACGCCGTAGAGGTCGAAGATGGGGCGTTCGCCGGGGTAGTACTCGATCTGGGTGTCGGCGTCGGGCAGGAACTTGTGGGCGAACTGGCGCGCCCGCTCGAAGGTGGAACGCGAGTCGATGCGCACCCGCTCGACCTCGGGACCGACCAAGTCACGCAACGCGCGCAGACTCAGCGGCAGGTCTTCGTGCAGCACCTCGACCGCCTTGACGTTGCGTGCCTTCTCCTGGACGGACTGCCACAGGCGTTGCAGGTAGAGCATGTCCTGGCGCAGGGCCTCCTCGCCGATGCCCTCGGCGGCGGTGCGTGCGATGAAGCCGGCCGGCAGCTCAGACTCGGCGGCGAAGCGGGCCAGGATTTCGCGCAGGCGCACGCGCTCGTCCTCGTCTTCGATCTTTTGCGAGATGCCCACGCTGCGCATGTTGGGCATGAACACCATGTAGCGCGAGGGGATGGAAATATTGGTGGTCAGGCGCGCCCCCTTGCTGCCCAGCGGATCCTTGACCACCTGCACCACGATCTCGCCGCCTTCGCGCACCAGCTCGGTGATCGGCTGCTCGCGCCCTGAAGGGTTATGGATGTCGGAGGCGTGCAGGAAGGCGGCGCGCTCCAGACCGACATCGACGAAGGCCGCCTGCATGCCCGGCAGCACCCGGCAGACCTTGCCCTTGTAGATGTTGCCCACCAGGCCGCGCCGCGCGGTGCGTTCGATGATGATCTCCTGCACCACGCCGTTTTCGATCACGGCGACACGGGTCTCGGGGGGAGTGACGTTGATAAGGATTTCTTCGCTCATGGATTCAGTTTAACGCCAAGCGGGCACGGGACACCGGGAACACACCCCATCCCGGGAAATCTCGGATGCTCCCGTTCCTGCGCGCGGGGTGTAGCGAAACCGGGGTTCACCCCCCCCTGTGACCGGTGGGCAGGCCGGGAGTGCCCGCGATTCAGGGACGGGGCAGGCCGGCGTCGGCCAACAGTTGCGCGGTCTCGAACAGGGGCAGGCCCATGATGCCCGAGTAGCTGCCCTCGATGTGTTCGACGAACACCGCGCCCAGCCCCTGGATAGCGTAGCCCCCGGCCTTGTCCACCGGTTCGCCCGTGGCCCAGTAGCGTGCCGCCTCCGCGTGTCCGATGCGGCGGAAGCGCACGCGGCTCACCGACAGGGCCTGGCCCGGGTGTGTTCCGGCCAGGGCCACGGCGGTCAGCACCTGGTGTTCCCGTCCGCCCAGCGCCAGCAGCATGGCGATGCCCGCCTCGCGGTCGGTGGGCTTGCCGAGGATGCGGCCGTCGAGGATCACCGAGGTGTCCGCGCCCAGCACCAGGGTGCTTGGGTGTTGGGCCGCCGTTGCCCGGGCCTTCTCCCGCGCCATGCGGACCACATAGTCGGCGGGGGACTCGCCCGGGCGTGGTGTCTCGTCGATGTGTGCGGGCGCGACACGGAAATCCACGCCGATCTGGCGCAGCAGCTCGGCGCGGCGGGGTGATTGCGAGGCCAGGATCAACATCAGGCGCGATGATAGGGATGGTTGGCGAGAATGCTCCAGGCGCGGTAGAGCTGCTCGGCGACGATCACCCGCACCAGGGGGTGCGGCAGGGTCAGCGGCGACAGCGACCATTGCTGTGCCGCCGCCTGGCGCGCGTCTTCCGACAGCCCTTCCGGACCGCCGACCAGCAGGGCCACGTCGCTGCCCCCGGCCAGCCATTTCTCGAGCTGCCCGGCCAGCTGCTCGGTGGACCAGGGCCGGCCGTTCACCTCCAGGGCGATCACCCGCGCGCCCCTGGGGATGGCCGCCAGCAGGCGTTCACCCTCCTCGCGCACCGCGCGTGCGGTATCGGCGCCTTTGCCGCGCCGGCCCGGGGCGATCTCGACCAGCTGCAGGGCGCACTCGCGTGGCAGGCGACGGGCGTACTCGGCATAGCCCTCCTGCACCCAGCGGGGCATGCGCTCGCCGACCGCGATCAGGTGGATCTTCATGCGGGGGCGGGGCGCTCGGCGCGCGGGCAAAGGGACTCGGCCTCGATGAACACCTTCTTCACCTCGGGCCAGCGTGCCTTGATGGCGCGGTCGAGGCGCGCGATGGTGTGCTCGATGGTGCCGGCGTCCAGGTCGTCGCGGAAGTCGGCTGCCATGGTCACCAGCACGAAGTCCGGTCCCATGTGCATGGTCAGCAGTTCCTTGATGGCTTCGATCGCCGGCTCGGCCGAGACCAGTTCGCGGATGCCGGCGACCACCTCGCGGTTGGCGCTCTCGCCGATCAGCAGGCCCTTGGTCTCGATCGCCAGCCAGGTGGCGGTGGCCCCCAGGATCAGGCCGATGACCACCGAGGCCAGGCCGTCGAACCAGAGGATGCCCGTGAGCTGTGCGGTGGCGATGCCGGCCATCGCCACCAGCAGGCCCAGCAGGGCGGCCGAGTCCTCGAACAGCACCACGAACATCGACGGGTCCTTGCCGCGTTGCACTGCCTCGATATAGCCCATCTTGCCCTTGGTCTTGCCGAACTCGCGCAGCGCGAACCACCAGGCCCCGCCCTCGAAGACGATGGACAGCCCGAGCACGATGTAGTTGACCAAGGGGGTGGTGACCGGCCGGGGGTCGAGCATGTTGTGGATGCCTTCGTAGATGGACACCCCGGCGCCGACCGCAAAGATGAGGATGGCCACCACGAAGCTCCAGAAGTAGATCTCCTTGCCGTGCCCGAAGGGAAAGCGTGCGTCCGGCGGGCGCTTGGCGCGGTGCATGCCGTAGAGCAGCAGCCCCTGGTTGCCGGTATCCACCAGCGAGTGGATGCCCTCGGAGAGCATGGCCGAGCTGCCGGTGAAGGCCGCGGCGGCGAACTTGGTAATGGCGATGGCGGTATTGCCCGCCAGCGCGGCGAGGATGACCTTGGTGCTGGAGCCTGCCATGAATCCTGTCCCGGATAGACGGCCGGGGATTCTAGCAGCTGGGAGGCACAAGCTCCCAATCCGAAAGTGGCGGGCTACACTACACGGCGAGGCGGGTTACGGCTTTCTGGCCTTGGGAGTACTCGAGAGAATCTGTCATGGATGCACTCAACAAGTCACTCTGGCGCCTTGCTCTGTGGATGATGATTGTGGGTGTGTCTGGTGTATTCATTTGGCCGAGTCCTTGGTGGGTATTTCTCGGTCTTGCCGGCTGTGCGTTGTTCATGGTGATGGTCATCGCCGCGATCATCGGCTTCTCGCCGGCGGAATGCCTGATGCGCATCATTCGTCAGGCCCGTTCTGGATGAAGTGACGGGAGTTCCTCGGCGATCGTCATCCCCAAGCGCGGCAAATCCGTGGCCAAGCTGGTGCTGCTGGAGCAGGAGGAGCTCAGGGGAAAGGGCTTCCCAGCTCAGCCTGACCGCGCCTGGGGTGTGGGGCTTGCGATCTATAATCGATCTTGATCGAAATATCACGAGAAGATGCCATGAACACCCCAAAACCGCGTCAAAACCAAGGCACCGCCATCGGTTTTGCCATCCTCGGCCTGGCGGTGGTCTTCTTTGTGTGGGCCGCAGTCGCCGGCGTCGATCCGGGTCGCCTGCTGCGTAATCTGCTACTGATTCCGTTCGCCTTGGGTGCCGCCATTGCCCTGCTGATGGTGGTGTGGGCGATCGTGGTCAACCTGTTGGGGCGCCTCCTCGGCAAAGGTCGGGTCGATGCGCCCAGCCTCGGCACAGGTACTCGCCGTCCCACTCCAGGCGCTCCACCCAGCCTTGGGCGGGGGCGTCGATGGCGGGATGCCCCTGACCAGGGCCGCGGCGCGGTGTGAGACCCGGGTGCCCGGCTCGAGCATGATGCAGGCGATACTGCCCACGGGGATATGGGTGCGCACGCCATTCTTGTCGATGACCACGAAGCTGTTGTCGAGCACGTCGATTGCCCGCGTCTCCAGCCACGACCAGAAGGACGACCTGGAGCGCCAGAAGCAGATGCTGGAGATCATCACCGGGCTCTACGGCTCACGGTCGCACAAGAACCGCAAGCTCATCGAGGGTATGAAGGAGGCGGTGGAGGCGGTCGATGCTGCTGGTGCATAAGATCGAGCTGGCGCCTACAAATAAGCAGCGCACCTTCTTCGCCCGCGCCTGCGGCATGGCGCGCTTCGCCTGGAACTGGGCGCTGGACGAGTGGAAGCGCCAGTACGAGGCGGGCGAGAAGCCGAACGAAGCCGCCCTGCTCTGAGTAAGTTTGAGAGAGCGGTCTTCATGGGATCAGCTCCTTGTCGCTCGACGCCCGGGCGCGGACATAGCCCCGGGTGCCGTAGTCCAGAATCTTGCAGTCGTCGGTGATCAGTGTGAGGTCGTGATGGCGCGCGGTGGCGACGATCAGGCGGTCGGCGGGATCGGGGTGGAAATCACCGGGCAAGCGGTGGGCGTCGAAGATGAGCTTGGGTTCCAGTGGCAGCACCGACAGTCCCGGCAAGGACAATGCCTGTTCGATCCAGAGATCCACTGCCTTGCCGAGGTGCAAACGCTCCTTGGCGGTCAGCAGACTGATCTCCCAGATCGACATAATGGATACATGAAGCCCTTCTCCTGTTTGTATTGCAGACTCGATGGCCTTGCGGGCGGGTGACTTCAGCCGAAGGCTCGATTCGGCAAACCACAACCAGATATGCGTGTCGAGCAGCAGGCGAGTGTTCACTTCTTTTTCTCGTCCGGCGCCGGTTCCGCCATCCCCAGCCCTTCGTAAAGATGGGCCTCCTCACCCAATGCAGCTTCCCAGTCTTCCCCTTCTATCGG
>CAYMWJ010000064.1:0-11027 GCA_964394235.1 uncultured Sedimenticola sp.
ATCGGTGCCTGCATGGTCATGGGCGGTCCTCCAGGCGTTGGCGCGCATAGTCGCGTACCGCAGCGCTCAGTTCGGGGGCGGTCAGCACACGCTGCCAGGCAGCACGTGCCAGTGTGGGATCGAGTTCATCCAGGCTCAGCGCCAGGCCCAGCCAGTCGCGGGCCTCGGCGCCGGGCAGTGCCGTGAGGCGCTGATACAGGCGGCCAGCGCGACGGCTGTCTCCCTGTTGCCGGTACAGGGCGGCGGCCAGACGCATCGCCGCACGGTCATGCGGCCGGCGTGTCAGCAAGGTCTCGAGATCGCGCAAGGCGGCGTCTGCCCGGCCCTGCTCGGCCAGCAGGCGGGCATGCAGCAAGACCAGTTTGTCATCGTACCCGAGGCGGGCGAGGCTGTGTTCGATCTGCGCCAGCGCCTCGTCGTGGCGCTGGCCGCGCAGCAGCAGCCCCACCAGCAACTGATGGGCTGCGTGGTCGGAGGGGGCGGTGCGCAGCCGCTGGCGCAGGCGCTCCTCGGCGAGGCTGAGTTCGCCCTGTGCGATCAGCCGGCGGATCGGCGCCAGGGGGGTGACCGCCGGGGTCTTGTGCAGCCGTGCCGGCGGGTGGGCGGTGGCCTTGGCCCGCTGGTGCGCGGGGTGCTGGGGTGCTGGGGCTGGAGGGGGTGTCTCTGCCGTGCCGAGGCGTAACGGCAGGTATTCCTCCGAAGACGTTTCCGCTGCCACCGGCGGCTTTTCGGGGGCCTTGGACTTTGCCATCTGCGGTGTGCTCGACGAGTGCTCTGCTGGTGGCGTTGCGTGGGGGGTGGTGACCGGGGGGGGCGGTGGCGGTGCGGGTTCCAGGGGCTGAGCGGGTTCCTGTGGTGCTGCCTGTACCTGTGCCCGGGGCTCGGCCGGGTGCAGCTGCTGTACCGGGGCGGGGGCCTGGCGGGCCTGGGACCACCACCAGAGCACCAGCCCGCCGGCGAGTATCAGCCCACCGACGACGAGCCAGACGAGCCGCTGGCGTCGGTTGGTGCCGGGGCGGGACGCCGGAGGGGTGATCGCCAGGCGCAGGGTCGGTCGGGCCGCATCGGGCAGGGGGCGGTGCTCCAAGTCGCGCAGTACCTGATTGAGTAGACTCATCATCCAATCCCCATGGTCCAGAGTAGGCCGGCCATGGTCAGCGAGGCGCCGAGTGCCGCGACCCAGCCGCGTGCCCGTGCCCAGGGCCTGCGCGGTGCCAGACACTCGGTGTCGGCGATGGCGCGTCGCAGGTGCCGGTTGCGTGGTCGCCGGCAGCCTTCGCCATAGGCGGCGAGCAGGGTCTTGTGCGCCAGGATGTTGACCAGCCGGGGGATACCGCCGCTGGCCCGGTGCAGGCGGCGCGCCAGGCCCGGGCGGAACAGGGTGGGACCCGCGTGGCCCGAGACCGCGAGGCGGTGTGCCAGATAGCCGGCCACCGCGTCCGCGTCCAGCGCTTCGAGACGGTAGTGGAAGGCGATGCGTTGTGCCAGTTGCCGCAGCTCGGGGCGGGCCAGGCGGGTATCGAGTTCCGGTTGGCCCAGCAATACCACCTGCAGCAGCTTGTGCTTGCCGGTCTCCAGGTTGCCGAACAGGCGCAGTGCCTCGAGACAGCTGTGCGGCAGGGCCTGAGCCTCGTCGATGATGAGTACCACCTGGCGGCCGGCCCGGTGTTGATCCAGCAGGTGGCGGTTGATCGCCTCGATCAGGTGATGCTGGTCGGTGTAGCGCGGCAAGCTCAGGCCCAGCTCGGCAGCCAGGGCCCGTCGCAGCGAGATCGGGGTGATCGCCGGGTTGGGGATGTAGGCCGTGACGAAGCGCGCGTCGGTCTCCAGGGCATCGAGCAGCATGCGGCAGAGCAGGGTCTTGCCGGTGCCCACCTCGCCGCTGAGCTTGATGAAGCCCTCGCCCAGTTGCAGGGCGGTGAGCAGGGTCTCCAGGGCCTCGAGGTGACCGCTGTCGGCATAGAAGTAGCTGGTGTCCGGGGTCAGCGAGAAGGGCGGTTCGCGCAGGCCGAAGAAGGCTTCGTACATCAGAACACCTCCTTGCCGTCGGATGTGCGACCCAGCCTGTCGATGCGCCGCGCTGTGGCCGAGATCTCCTGTCGCCAGGTTGCCGAGCCGTCGATCACCAGCGGGCGCAGCAGGATCACCAGCTCGCTCTTACGGGCCTGTTCGCGGCGGTGGCCGAACAGCGGGCCGAGCAGTGGCAGATCGCCGGCGCCGGGCACCGAGGCGCGCTGGTCACGGCGGCTTTCCTGCATCAGGCCGCCGATCACCACGATCTCGCCGCTGTGTGCATACACGATGCTGTCGGATTCGCGTACCCGCGATTGTGCCAGGGGCAGGGTCTGGGTCTTGTTGTCGATGGTGAAGGTCTTGGGCTGGTCGGTGACTTCGCTCACCGAGGGGTGGATGTGCAGGGTGACGCCGCCGCGGGTATCGATCTGTGGGGTCACGTCCAGGGCGATGCCCGAAAAGAAAGGCGTGAGCGTCACGTTGGGCGTCGAGGTGGTGGTGGCCCCGGTGACCGTAGTGGTGGATACATCGGTGACGAAGAACTCGTCCTGTCCCACCTTGATGACCGCTTTTTGGTTGTTCAGCGTGGCCACGCGCGGGCTGGACAGCACCTGCACATGCCCTTGCGATTTCAGCAGTTCGATGAAGGCTGCGAAACTGCCGGTCTTGATGGCCGCGCTGAACACCCCGCCGAAGGCCTGTGCCGCCAGGCTGCTGATGGCGCCATAGGTCGCGGGGTTGAGATTGCCGATATTGCCGTTGGTGGCGCTGACACCGGTATCGAGTGCGCTGCCTCCCCCGGTCTGGCCGATGGTCAGCAGGCCCTTGTTGGGCAGGCCGACCAGCTTGCCCCAATCGATCCCCGAGCGGTAACCGTCGTCGAGCTGTACCTCGATGATCTTGGCCTCGATGATCACCTGGCGTTGCAAGGTCGATTGCAGCGAGCGCAGGTAGGTGGCGACCTCACGTTGCTCGGCGGGCATGGCGCGTACCACCACGATGCCGGACTGCGGCGAGACCACGACCGAGCGGCCCTTGCCGTCGCCGATCAGGGTGCGCAGCCCGCTGCGCAGTTCGTTCCAGAAGTCGCTGCTGCTCTCGGTGACCACCTTGGACGAGGGCCGGGCATTGCTGCTGCCACCGCTGTTGCCGGCATCGCCGCCCCCGCCGTTCTGGGACATCTGCCCTGAGCTGACACGCATCTCGGAATTGCCGTTGCGCTTCACGTTCAGGTAGTTGATCTGGTAGATGCGTGATTGCAGGCGTATCGGCAGTACGTGGAAGCCCGAGGCGGTCTGCTCGTATTCGTAGCCATAGACAGTGCGCAGGGTTTCCATCACTTCGTGGATGGTCACGTTCTTGAGATCGAGCGAGATCTGGCCGCCGACATCGGGGTGCACCACCATGTTCCACGGGGTGCCGGCCACCAGACCCATGAAGAACTCACGCGCCGGGGCATCGACGACCTGGATGTCGAAGCGCTTTTCCTGCTCCTCTGGCTGGCCCAGCTCGATCTTCAGGGGGGGCATCAGGGCGGCGGTGACCTCCGGGGGCGGTGCCGGAGGTCTGGCGTGGGCACCTTCCTTCAGGGCCTGATGGATGTCGGGCAGGGTGGTGGCCTGCTGGCGCGGAGGCGAGGTCTGGCAGGCTGCCAGCAGCAGGCTGATCAGGGGGATCAGGGGGATCGACAGGCGTCTCATTGGGTGTTCTCCTCTGCCGCGCGCTTGAAGACGGCCTGGCGCAGCTGCAGGCGTTGCGGTCCCTGCGGACCTTCGAGTACGACCCCGCTGTGGTCGATGGCAGTAATGCGCCAACTGCCGATGCGATCGCCGACGCCGAGATGGCGACCGTCGATCAGGGCGCTGTAGCGTGCGCCGCGAGCGATCAGTGCCTGCAGCCGGGGCAGGGGCTGTGCTGCCGTTGCGGTGGGTGTTGTGCTCACCGACCGGGGCGGTCGGGTCGGGTCGAACAGTACCTGGGTGCCAGCCAGGGCCGGGGCAGCGAGTGTGCACGCCAGGCCGCAGTGGGCGAGCAAGCGCCGGTATCGGGACCAGCGTTGTGCGGTCGCTGAAATATGCGGGCTAGACACCGATCCAGTCCTCCGAGAGGCTCAGGGTATGCAGCTTCAGGCGCACCCGGTTGCTGGGCCAGTCCTCGGTCTTCAGGTGGAAGCCGTCCCAGTGGATGCCGGCCGAAAGCGACTCCAGTCGTTCCAGGTAGCGCAGGATGTCCAGATAACCACCACGGAATTCCAGCACCAGGTCGTGCGCGAACAGCGGGATCTCGAGTTTCTGCTGGTCATCGCCCAGCGGGTGTGTGCGCAGTGTCTCGAGGCGGATCAGCTCGAGCCCGGGTTGGTGTGCCAGCATCTGTTGCAGCAGTGCGGCCATCTCCTCGGGGGCGATCAACCGCTGTGACAGTTGGTCGAGCCGAGCCTGCGAGGCGGCCAGGTCACGGCGTAGCTGCGCCAGGCGTTGACGCTGGCGTCTGTCGGGGACGTTGTCGGCCTGGCGGACGAGTGCCTGCTGGCGCTTGCCGATGTCGTCCAGGGCCTGTTGCTGGGTGAGCAGTGCCTGCCGGGCCTGTTGCAGATCGCGTTGGGCACTTTCCAACAACAGGCTGCCACCCTGGAACAGCAGCACCACCAGGGCCAGCGCGATCAAGCCGCGTTCGCGCAGGCTGAGGCGGTCGAAGCGGGCGAACAGTTGGTGTGGATCAGCCGGCATGCTGTTTGTCCTCCCGGGGCAGGCCGCGCAGTTCGAAGGTGATCGGTCCCTGGTTGTCTCCAGTGTCGCGCGTGATGCGTGCCTGGCCGAAACGCAAATCGCCAAAGGCTGGTTGTTTTCCCAGGGTGTGCAGCATGCGCGGGACCGCGGCCGGCTCCAGTGCCTGCCCCTTGAGGTCGATACGGCCTTGCGGTGCGCCGATACGGATCTCGCTCAGCCACAAACCCTGCAGCGGTTTGCTCGCCAGCCCGCGCAGCAGTGGCGAATAGCCGGGGGCGGCCGCGCGCTGGCGGGCATCGAGCAGAGCGATGGTCTGTTGCAGGGTAGCCCAGCGCTTCTCCAGCTGCCGCACCCTGGCCTGCAGAGCGGGGTCGGGGCGGTTGGCAGGCAGCCGGGCCTGTAATTCGGCCAGCTGTTGCCGACGCGCCTGCACCTGTGCCTGCAATGGGCGGAGCTGTTGTTGCAGGGAGTGGGTCTGCCAGCTGAGCCAGCCCCAGGCGCCGAGGATCGCCAGCATGCCCAGCACAGTAGTCGTAGCCAGCACCCTGGCGTTCAGGGGGGGGCGTACCGCCATCGTCGGGCGGTACAGATTGATGCGCTGTTCGGGTGGGTTCAGGCAACGCATGGCATCTCCCTGAATGCGGCGCCGATGGCGAGCAGCGACTGGCGTTGTTGCGGTTCGTCATGGTCCTCCAGGCCTTCGATCCCGTCGAGTTCGAAGCGCCCCAGCGGTACCGACAGATAGACTGCGGCGGAAAGCACGAAGGCGGCTTCCACGGCAGGCGAGGTGCCGAGTACCTGTAGGCTGTCCACCGGGGTGGTGGCATAGAGGCTCTGGTAGTAGTCGAGGGAACGTTGCACCTCGAGCAACAGGTCGTCCATGTCCTGTGCGGCGGGCTCCCCGCCCTGGAACAGGCCGGCTGTGAGTTCGAGCTGACGGCTCAGCCAGATGCGGTCGCCCTTCAGGATCTCGATCAGGGCCATGCGCGGTGACAGGTACAGCCAGGCGTGGGGGCGGTCGTCCAGGGCGTGCATCACCAGGTCGCGCAGCGCCATCTCGGGAATGTCGATGGCGCGCAGCTCGACGCCGTTGGCGGCCACGGCGATCTCGTCGAGAAGCTGGGGAGGGGCGCACACCACGCCGTTCAGGCGGGGGGCGCCGGCGCGCTGGCTGGGGGGCAGTGGGAACTGGTCGATCACCGCCTCGTCCACCGGAAAATCCACCATGTCGCGAATGCGCCAGCGCAGGGCCTCGGTCAGCTCCTCGGGCGGCAGCTCGGGTGGCTCGACCTGCAACAGGGCATAGTCGTTCCGATCCAGTACCACGGTCAGTGGCGTGTGTCGCCCGGCGCCCAGTTCACGCAGTACCGTCGCGATCTGTTCGCCACGCGTATCACCTCCCCTGGCCTCGGCCAGTGCCTCGATGCGCACCTTGTTATCAGGCAGCATGCGCAACAGCGCCCCACGTACACCGTCGTGGTGCAGGCTGATGCCCGCGTAACAGGACGCCTCTTGCCGCCCCAGTCGCAACCGCTTGAACAAGGTGAGACCCTCCATGTTGCACCGGCTTGGTGCCGGTTGGCGTAGGAATTAACGGCAGTTGGCGGGGGAACTTTAGGGCTTTGGGCTAACAGGAATTAGGGCTGGCTTGACTCGACCGGCCAGAGCCGGTTAAATACGCCGCCTTGCAAGCGCAGAGGCCGCTGCTACGCCCAGGTAGCTCAGTTGGTAGAGCAGGGGATTGAAAATCCCCGTGTCGGCAGTTCGATTCTGTCCCTGGGCACCATTCAAAATCAATGGCTTGCGAAATTCAGCGCCCCGGCCAGTTCGGGGCGTTTTCGTGTCTGGGATACGTTCAGGAAGCGCCAGCGGTCTATTTCAATCGCTGATGCGTGTACTATGATCGGGAGGGACGCGGGTCCAACAAACCAAAGGCCAATGCCATGGCAGACAAGATGAAGCATTATCTGGAAGGAATCGGTTCAGTACTGGCGGTTTTCGCTGCGTCGCGCCGTCTGACGGTACGCAATCCGGCCCCCACCACGCATGAGGCCGCCTTTTTGCGCGATACTGCTTCCTTGGCAACGGACTTCCGGAAAGCTTTTTCCACCATGACGAGTCGTGTCCAGAAAACGCAAGCAAGGTAGTCGCAAACAACGGCCCGGAACACCCCATCCGCCAAACCCTGCGTCAACGCCAGTGGCGGAAGCCGTCAGAAACGGAATACCAGAGTCTTCATCTCGGGAAACCCATGGCCTGGCGGCTTTATCGGAACTGGGGGCGTGATCGGGTTGGTTGCCGCCTTCCTCTTTAGCCACAGGCAGCAGCAACAGCCAGCAAACGAAGAATCCTAGCGGCTGGGCATCAGGCATGAGAAACCCGGTGCGGCGGCTGGGCGGCAGATCAAGTGCTGTTCAGCCTGGCCTTGAGCTCCGAATCTGACAGGTGTCCCTACTGTGACGGGGGGCATCATGGGGTGTCATCTGACACCTTCAGCGCAGCAGTTCCGCAGCGCGGTAGTGCGGGTCGTTCCAGCAGCGGGGCAGGGGTTCGCCCGAGGGGAACAGCAGATTCTCCTTGGAGAAATGCTTCGGGTCGGGTAGTTCCTCGCCGGCGTTGTAGCGCCCGACCAGGGTCTTGTGGAAGGGATCGAACAGATCGCGCAGCGAGAGTACCTCGACCAGCTCGCTGGAATCTTTCTCCTTGAGAAACATGATGCGCCTCCGCGTTTCTTTGGGGCCTGTATCAGATATGGTGCCGGTTCGGCGCTTTGCAATGGTGACGAACTGCGCAGGCCGGTGGTGAGGCGCTCGATCAGGCCGAGCAGTGCCCGTGCGCACGCCTGGAAGCACCGTATGCCCCCGCGTTGCAGGTGGCACAACGGGCGCAGGTCCGGGTTTTCGGCCTCGCGTTCCTTCGGTACGGTCCATGGGGCCATGGCCCTGCGGTCGGCAGTGGCCCGCAGGGCTTCAGGAGGCTGAATTCGCAAGTGTGTACTCCAGGGAGGGAGGCATCATGAAACGAAGCCTGTGGTTGGTCTTGTGTGCTGCGCTGTCGCCGGTCTCGGCCGACATCTATCGTTGTCCGGGGCCGGTGTACCAGGATCATCCTTGTTCGGGAGAGGGCGAGCGGGTGCGGGTCGAGCACAGCTCCTTGCAAGCGGTGGCCAGGCCTGGAATCCGCGAGAGCGAGCGGCGCTGGCTGGCCGAGCGTGAACGGGCGCGCCGCAAACGGTCGAGCGGCGAGAAGTCGCGACGTGCTGTGCCTGCGGGTCGGCGGGCGGACGCGGCTGCACGCCGCTGCTGGCAGCGGCGCCAGCGCCTGGAGGCGGTGCGTCGGCACCTGCGCTGGGGCTACCGGCCGCTGGAGGGCGATCGTCTGCGCCACGAGGCGCAGCGACTGGAGGATTACCTGTTCCGCTTCTGCGACTGATCCGGTTCCACCAGGGCCTGCTGACGGGTGCGCGCGACCCATTGCAGGAAATTGGGTTCTTCGAGATAGCCCTTGCTGGCCACGTAGTCGAGCACATTGCGCAGGCGCACGAACTGCACCACCGAGTCGATGCGGATGATCTCGTGGCCCTGTTCGTCGAAGAAGATCAGGGTCGGGGCGTAGAACAGCCCGAGTTCATGTGCCCACTCGCGCGCGGTGGTGGCCTTTCCCTGAGGGGTCACCACCGCCGTGTCGGCGCGCATGTCGAGCTGGACGGCCTGGAAGGGGGTGAGGGCATCGAGCACCACCTGACGCTTCAGTGGCTCGGTATGCAGTACGTCGCAGGCGTGGCAATCGCCCTGCTCGAAGAACACCACCAGCGGCATCGCCGCGGCAAACCGGCGGCGGTCCAGATTGTAGGGCGGTGGGTCGAAGAAGGGCTCTTCGATCAGGGGTTCGCCCTCGAAGCGCAGGGTGGAATCGCCACGCGCCAAGTAGTCGGGGAAACGCTCTTTCAGGTAGTGATCGTCGGCCACGTATTCCAGCGCGGCGCGCAGCTGGTAGGGCGGATAATAGCCACGCAGGCGCAGGGCGATGCGACCGTGCTCGTCGTAGAACACCAGCGAGGGTGTGAAATTGGTATCCAGGGCGATGGCGTAGTCGCGCTGGCTCATGCTGCGCCCGTCGGGCAGGGTGACCTCTTCGGGGCTCCAGATGTCGATGGCGATCACCTCGAAGTGGCGCCGGATGTACTCGACGATGTCGGGCTCGCTGAAGCCGGTGTCCATCAGCTTCTTGCAGTAGGCGCAGCGTTGCTGGCCGAAATACACGATGATGCCGGCCTTGCCGGCGTCCACGGCCTCGCGCAGGTCGTCCTGCAGATCGAGAAAGCTCTCCTTGAACCAGTCGGGATGAACGATGACCTCTTCGAGCGGGGCGTCGTCGAAGCTGAAGTCATCCCCGCTGTCGCCGAGCACCAGCGCGGGCAGGAGCAGGAGCAGGATGAGGAGGCGGGCTGGCATCATGCACTACAGGTAACGATCCCAGTCCTCGTTGTCGTCGCCGAACACCAGGAAATGAGGATTGAGCAGCGAGTCCTTGCGGTTGTAGCGCAGGGGGTGGCCCTCGAGATCGGTGACAAAGCCGCCGGCAGCCTCGACCACGGCCTGTGCCGCGGCGGTGTCCCATTCCGAGGTGGGGCCGAGCCGGGGATAGATGTCGGCCTCACCCTCGGCTACCAGACAGAGCTTGAGCGAGCTGCCCATGCTCATGATCTCGTGCGGGCCGACCCGGTCGAGAAAACGTTTGAGGCTGTCACCCGCGTGCGAGCGGCTGCCGGCCACGCGCAGCGGGTAGCGGCGTTGCGTGGCGGCGCGGATGGGGCGCGCCGGCTCATCGCCTTCCTTCTTCCAGGCGCCCCGTTCCAGGCAGCCGTAATAGCTGGTGCGGGTGACCGGGACGTGTACCACCCCGCAGGTGGCACGTCCCGATTCCACCAGCGCGATATTGACCGTGAACTCGCCGTTGCGCTTGACGAACTCGCGGGTGCCGTCGAGCGGATCGACCAGCCAGTAGCGCAGCCAGCGCGAGCGTTCTTCCCAGGGGATGCTGGCGGACTCCTCGGACAGCACCGGCAGACGGGGCTCGAGTTGCGATAATTCCTGCACGATCAGGCGGTGGGCCGCCAGGTCGGCCTCGGTCAGCGGCGAGCTGTCGGCCTTCTCCTCCACCGCGAACTCGCGCGTGTAGATCTCCATGATGGCCTCGCCGGCCTGGCTGGCAATATCGACGATACGTTGCAGATCGATGTTCATGCGTTCCTGCTTCTTGCGGGGTTCGTATGATCCGGGAGTGTGAGATAGAGTAGCCGCGACTGCAACCGGAGACACGCCATGCTCGACTGGGAGCGCATCGATACCGTCCTGTTGGACATGGACGGCACCCTGCTGGATCTGCATTTCGACAACCACTTCTGGCTGGAGCACGTGCCGGCGCGTTATGCCGCGCGCCATGGCATGCGCCTCGAGCAGGCGAAGGCCGAATGTCTGCAACGCTACGAGCAGGTGGCCGGCACTCTCGACTGGTATTGCATCGACCACTGGACCGAACAGCTCGGGCTGGACATCGTGCAGCTCAAGCAGGAGGTGGATCACCTGATCGCGGTGTTGCCGCACGTGCCCGAGTTTCTCGACCTGCTGGGCCATGCCGGCAAGCGCCGGGTGCTGGTGACCAATGCGCACCACAAGTCCCTGGCGCTGAAGATGGATCGCACCGCCCTGCACCAGCGGCTCGATGCCCTGATCAGTTCGCACGAGATCGGCCTGGCCAAGGAGGACCCGGGGTTCTGGCCGCGCCTGCGCGAGCGCGAGCCTTTCGATCCCGCACGTACCCTGTTCGTGGACGACAGCCTGCCGGTGCTGCGCGCCGCGCGCGAGGCTGGCATCGGCCAGTTGCTGGCGATCCGTCACCCTGACCGCAGCCAGCCGGTACGAGAGATCGACGAGTTTCCCGCGGTGGTCGATTTCGACGAGGTGATTCCGGGGTTGCGGGCCTGGGCCGGGTAGGGGTTCGGCTCGGGGGGCGGGCCTCCTGCCCGTAGGAGCGACGTCCCCGTCGCGAATGGTTCGGCTCGGGGACGGACCTCCTACCTGTGGGAGCGGCATCCCTGCCGCGAAGGAGGATGCGCAGCATAAAATCCCTACAATCCACCATAAAATCTTGATATACCCCCCAGTCCTAATATACTGCCCAACCCATTTTTGTCGCGGCAGGCCGGAGCCTGTCAGTCTGCAACCGGAACTCAGGAGCGCGCCATGCACAACGGCACCACCATTACCCAGTTCATCATCGAGGAGC
>CAYMWJ010000065.1:0-10864 GCA_964394235.1 uncultured Sedimenticola sp.
AACAGCGAGATCGCCATCTCCGCCACCGACAGCGGGCTGTACTGGGGCTGTTTCATCAGTTCGGTCACGCGCTGGCCACGCTCGAGCTGCTTGCGGGTGGCCTCGTCCAGGTCGGAGGCGAACTGCGAGAACGCCGCCAGTTCACGGTACTGGGCCAGGGCCAGACGCACACCGCCGCCGAGCTTCTTGATGATCTTGGTCTGCGCCGCACCACCCACACGCGACACCGACAGACCGGCGTTGATGGCCGGGCGGATGTTGGCGTTGAACAGGTCCGACTCGAGGAAGATCTGGCCGTCGGTGATCGAGATCACGTTGGTGGGCACGAAGGCGGACACGTCGCCGGCCTGCGTCTCGATGATCGGCAACGCGGTGAGCGAGCCGGTCTTGCCCTTGACTTCGCCGTTGGTGAACTTCTCCACGTACTCTGCATTGACCCGGGCGGCACGCTCGAGCAGGCGCGAGTGCAGGTAGAAGACGTCACCGGGATAGGCCTCGCGGCCCGGCGGACGGCGCAGCAGCAGCGAAACCTGGCGATAGGCCCAGGCCTGCTTGGTCAGGTCGTCGTAGACGATCAGCGCATCTTCACCGCGGTCGCGGAAGTATTCGCCCATGGTGCAACCAGCATACGGTGCAATGAACTGCAGTGCGGCCGACTCGGCAGCGGGAGCGGCCACGATGATGGTGTGCTCCATGGCGCCATGCTCTTCGAGCTTGCGCACCAGCGCGGCGATGGTGGAGTTCTTCTGGCCCACCGCCACGTAGATGCACTTAACGCCGGTGCCCTTCTGGTTGATGATGGTATCGATGGCAATGGCGGACTTGCCGGTCTGGCGGTCACCGATGATCAGCTCGCGCTGACCGCGACCGACCGGGACCATGGCGTCGATGGCCTTGATGCCGGTCTGCACCGGCTGGTCCACCGACTGGCGAGCGATGACGCCGGGCGCGATCTGCTCGATGGGTGCGGAGCACTTGGCCTCGATCGGACCCTTGCCGTCGATGGGGTTGCCCAGGGCATCGACCACACGACCCAGCAGCTCGGGGCCGGTGGGCACTTCGAGGATCTTGCCGGTGCACTTGACCGGGTCGCCTTCGGAGATGCCCTTGTAGTCGCCCAGCACCACGGCACCGACCGAGTCGCGCTCGAGGTTCAGCGCCAGGCCGTACACGCCACCGGGAAACTCCAGCATCTCGTAGGACATGGCGTCGGCCAGCCCGTGGATACGGACGATACCGTCGGTCACGCTGACCACGGTACCTTCGTTGTGAGCCTCGGCAGAAACATCGAATTTCTCGATCTTCTTCTTGATCAGCTCGCTGATTTCAGAGGGGTTCAGTTGCATGGTTGCGTACCCTGTTAAAGTCCTAATTCGTGCGCCAACTGGTTGAGCTGCCCGGCCACGGAGCTGTCGATGACCATGTCACCGGCGCGCAGGCGGAAGCCACCGATCAGTTCGGGGTCTTCGTGGCTGGCGATGCGCACCTCGCGCCCCAGCTTCGCCTTCAGCGCTTCGGCCAGCAGTTTCTCCTGCGCCGGCTTGAGCGGGTAGGCGGTGGTCAGCTCGACCTCGACGGTGCCCTCGTGCTCGGCCTTGCGCTGTGCGAACAGCGCGGCGATCTCGGGGAGCACGCCCAGGCGGTTGTTCTCGGCGAGCAGGCGGACCAGATTCTGGCCCTCCTCGCTGAGCCGGCCGCCACCGATCTCCAGTACCAGCTCGGCCTTCTGCTCGCGGCTCAGGCCGGGACCGGCAAGCACGCCGGCCAGCGTGGGATCGGCTGCGGCGGTGCTCAGCAGTTCCAGCATTTCCGACCACAGGTCGAGCTTGTCGGTCTCGACCGCGCGCTGGAACACCGCTTCGGCGTAGGGGCGGGCGATAGTTGTTGCGTCTCCAGCCATGGCTCTGCCTTAAATCTGCTTGGCGACCGCTTCGACGATGTCCTTGTGCGCGTCGGCGTCGATCTCGCGGCGCAGGATCTTCTCGGCGCCGGCCACTGCCAGCTCCGCCACCCGGCTACGCAATTCCTCGCGCGCCCGGTTCACTTCCTGCTCGATCTCGGCCTGGGCCGCGGCCAGCTGGCGCGCGCCCTCTTCCTGGGCCTTGGTCTTTGCCTCTTCGACGATCAGGGCAGCCTGCTTCTCGGCCTTGGCGGTGATCTCGGCCGCCTGCTGCTTGGCCTCGTGCAGGTATTCCCGGGCGCGCTCGCGCGCCAGTTCCTGCTCGTGCTGGCCGCGCTCGGCTGCTGCCAGACCGTCGGCGATCTTTGCCTTGCGCTCGTCCATCGCCTTGACCAGCGGGGGCCATACGAACTTCATGGTGAACCATACGAACACCGCGAAGGACACCAGCTGGGCAATCAGTGTCAGGTTGATATTCATCCCGAAACCTCGTTCAGACGAGAGTGGATTACATGTACTGCGAGGGTCGTCCTTACAGCGCGAACATCACGTACATGCCCAGGCCGACCGCGATCATGGGAACGGCGTCGGTCAGACCCATGACGATGAAGAACTGGGTACGCAGCATCGGGATGAGTTCCGGCTGACGCGCGGCGCCTTCCAGGAAGCGACCGCCGAGCACGCCGATGCCGATGGCAGCGCCGACAGCGCCGAGGCCGAGCATGATTGCAGCTGCGATGATGAGCAGGGCTTGTGCCATTTCCATGATTGTCTCCTGTAAGTATCAATCAGGTGAGTAGTTGAAGATCGGTTCGAAATCAGTGGTGTTCGGCGTGCGCCATGTCGAGGTACACGATGGTCAGCGTCATGAAGATGAACGCCTGCAGCGTGATGACCAGGATGTGGAAGATGGCCCACACCAGTTGCAGGGTCCCGCCGAAAATGCCCATCACCCAGCCGGCGCTGTACATCAGCGAGATCAGGATGAAGATCATCTCGCCGGCATACATGTTGCCGAACAGACGCAGCGACAGCGAGATGGGCTTGGCGATCAGGTTTACGCCCTCCAGGATCAGGTTGATGACCGTGGTGAAGGGTTTGAGCAGGAGATTGTTGGTCTGGAACGGCATGCCGGTCAGCTCGCCCACGAAGCCGCCTACGCCCTTCATCTTGATACTGTAGAAGATGATCAGGAAGAACACACCGAAGGCCATGGCAAAGGTGACGTTGGGATCGGTGCTGGGCACCACCTTCATATAATGGATACCGAGCGCGCTGCTGATCCAGGGGATCAGATCCACAGGCACCAGGTCCATGAGATTCATCAGGAACACCCAGGCGAAGATGGTCAGCGCCAGCGGGGCCACCAGGTCGTTCTTGGCACTGAAGGAGCCACGCACGCTCTCGTCGACGAACTCGACGATCATCTCGACGAAGTTCTGCAGGCCACTGGGTACACCGGCACTGGCCTTCTTTGCGGCCTTGTAGAAATAGAAGGCGAACAGCGACGCCAGGCCGATGGACCAGAAGAGGGTGTCGACATGGATGGCCCAGAAACCCATCTCCTTCGCTTCCTCGGCGGTGTGCGCCAGCATCCAGCCGTGATCCGGGTGGTTGCCGAAGGTGAGGTTGGTCAGGTGGTGCTTGATGTATTCCGCAGAGGTGATTTCGTTACCAGCCATCTTCTGTCTCTCAGCGGGCGATACGATTCGCCAGCAGCGGGGGTAAAACCTGTACGATCAAAAACGCGCCGAACACGGCCACCGGGTTGATGTCTTCCAGCCAGGCCACCGCCAGGCCGAATACCGTGGCGACAGTCAGAATCTTGGCCAGCTCGCCACCATAGAAACGCGCCACCAGCCGGCCAGGCTCCTGCGCCCGGTAGGCACCAAACACCCAGAGAGCGAACACCGCGCTACCCAGCGTGGCGGCACTGCCGCCGACCAGCACGTCCCGCGCAATCCGCCACCCCAGCAGGGCGGCAGGCCCCGCGATGGCCACCACGGCGATCGCCTGGGCCACCACCAGGCGGCTGGCGCGTCGGGCGTCCGTGTTGTGCATGCTGTGGTCCGCCAGGTACCCGTTCCGGCACGTCAAAGCGGGGCGCAGTATAAGCAGATGATGTAATAAGGTCAAACGATAGTTTGATAAAAAATCACATGGGTTGCACGGTCATGGGGCAGGGACAACCCGACGCCGGAGAACAGGATGAGATGTTGCGGTC
This sequence comes from uncultured Sedimenticola sp., assembly GCA_964394235.1. Lineage (GTDB taxonomy): Bacteria > Pseudomonadota > Gammaproteobacteria > Chromatiales > Chromatiaceae > MONJU. Next base: position 4,125 of record CAYMWJ010000065.1, read on the forward strand.
GCCCGCATTCCCGCCCTGAGAGGGTTGGCGACCCTGTCAGGGTGCAGCAAGAAGCACTCCGAGGCACGGCGTCATCGCCGCGAGGGGTTCGACCCGGGGAGGGGTCTCCTACTTGATGTGAGCGAGGATGCCCTCGAGCTCGTCGAGGCTGTTGTAGGCGATCTCGAGACGGCCCTTGCCGCCCTTGCCTTGCTTGAGGGTGACCCGCGCGCCCAGGCGTTCGGTGAGGTCGTCGAGCAGGCGGCGGATGTCGGGATCTTCCTTGGCCGGCGCGGCCGTGGTTTTTTTCGGCGGGTCGTTCAAGCGCCGCACCAGGGCTTCGGTCTCGCGCACCGACAGGCCCTTGCGCGCCACCTCACGCGCCGCCTGCAGTTGCACTGCCTCGTCCTTGAGCGCCAGCAGGGCGCGGGCATGACCCATCTCGAGCTCGCCCTGTTCGACCAGCTCCTTGACGCCGGGCGCCAGCTCCAGCAGACGAATCAGGTTGGTCACGGTGGTGCGCGACTTGCCGACCGCCTGCGCCACCAGCTGATGGGTCAGACCGAACTCGTCGAGCAACCGGTGCAGGGCAGATGCCTCTTCCAGCGGGTTGAGATCGTCGCGCTGGATGTTTTCGATCAACGCCATGGCCATGGCGGTCTGGTCGTCCACTTCATGCACCACGACCGGCACCTCGGCCAGACCCGCGAGCTGGGCGGCGCGCCAGCGGCGCTCGCCGGCAATGATCTCGTAACGGCCGCCATCCACCGGACGCACCACGATCGGCTGCACCATGCCCTGGGCTGTGATGGAATCGGCCAGCTCGCGCAGCTTGTCCTCGTCGAAATGCCGGCGCGGCTGGTAACGGCCTCGCTGAATCTGCTCTACCGGCAGCCGCTGGGTCGGGGTCGCCGCATCGCGCTCGGGCGCTGGCGGGGTGTCGGATGCCACTTCGCGGGTCGCGCCCAGCAGCGCATCCAGTCCGCGTCCGAGGCCTCTCTTCTTTGCCATAATCAGGTCTGTGCCGAAACGGGTTGGGTTCGATGCCGGCGGGTCAGCTCGGAGGCCAGCGCCATGTAGCTGACCGCACCGCGCGACTGCTTATCATACAGCATCACCGGCAGGCCATGACTGGGCGCCTCGGCCACGCGTACGTTGCGCGGAATGATGGTGCGAAACACCTTGTCGCGAAAATGCCCGATGAGCTGGTAGGAGACCTCGTTGGCCAGATTGTTGCGTGGATCGTGCATGGTGCGCACGATCCCCTCCAGCTCGAGACGGGGATTGCGATGCGCCCGGATCTGCTCGATGGTGTCGAGCAGCGCGGACAAGCCTTCGAGCGCGTAGTACTCGGTCTGGATCGGCACCAGTACGCCGTCGGAGGCCACCAGTGCGTTGACCGTGAGCATGTTCAACGAAGGCGGGCAGTCGATCAGGATGTAATCGTACTCCCGACGCACCGGCTCCAGCGCCAGCTGCAGACGCTTGTCGCGCATCGGCGCATCCAGCAGGCGCACCTCGGCGGCGGTCAGGTCACTGTTCGAGGGCAGCACCGCGAACAACCCCTCGGCGCCACGCACGATGGCCTGGCGCGCCGGTACCTCGCCCAGCAACACCTCCAGTGCCGAGACTTCCAGCGCGTGCTTGTCCACCCCGCAACCCATGGTGGCATTGCCCTGGGGATCGAGGTCGATGAGCAACACCCGCTGCCGCATGTCCGCCAGCGAAGCGGCCAGGTTGACGGCGGTGGTGGTCTTGCCCACGCCCCCCTTCTGGTTGGCGACACAGATGATTCGTCCCATGGCGGTGTACCGGTTGTGATTGTCCTGGCCGGGCCGGCCATCATAGACCAGAGCACATGGGCTTGACCATCGACGACAACCCGAACCTCAGGATGCCTCGCACACCCGCACCAGATGCCGTTGACCGGCGATGCCCGGCACGCGCAGCGGGATCACCTCGGCGGCCAGCCCGGGAGGCAGGGGTTCACGTTGCAGTTCTTCCAGCCCGGCCTTCATGGCCGCCCAGCAGCCGCCGGGGGCATGCAGATGTTGGGTCAGACGCAGCATCTGGTGCAGGTCGGCAAAGGCGCGCGAAGTAATGGTGTGAAAGCCGTCCGGGTCAACCAGGCGCTCGACCCGCTCCTGAACCACCGCGACATTGTCCAGGCCCAGGTCGATCACCGCATGCTGCACGAAGCGCGTCTTCTTGCCGTTGGAGTCGAGCAGTACGAAGTCGCTGTCCGGACACGCGATCGCCAGCGGAATGCCGGGCAGTCCGGCACCGGTACCCACATCGAGCACCCGTGGCCCGCGCACCCAGGGCAGGATGGACAGGCTGTCGAGAAGGTGACGGGAGACCATCTCGTCCGGGTCGCGCACCGCAGTCAGGTTGTAGGCGCGGTTCCACTTGTGCAACAGGGCGAGATAGGCGAGCAGCCGTTGGCGCGAGGAGGTGTCGAGATCCAGCTCCAGTGCCTGCAGCCCCTGGTCGAGCTGCCGGCCCCAGCGCGCGGGATCGGCGTCGGGAAGCGGTTTCATGCTGGTATTATCGGGCAATCCCCCGCCGCCGGACCAGTCTCATGATCACCCTCTACGGTATTGCCGCCTCCCGCGCCTTCCGTTGCCTGTGGATGCTCGAGGAACTGGGCCTCGAATACCGTCACGAGCCGATCGACTACCGCGACCGCGCAGCGCTGGATGCGCCGGCCTACCGGCAACTCAACCCCAACGGTCGCATCCCCACCCTGATCGACGGCGAGCTGGTGCTGTGGGAGTCGATGGCGATCAATCTCTACCTGGCCCGTCGCTACGGAGCCGATACCGGGCTGTGGCCCGACACGGTCGAAGACGAGGGACGTGCCGGACAATGGTCCTTCTGGGTGATGAGCGAGATCGAACATTCCCTGCTCACGGTACTGATGCACCAGCGCCTGCTGCCAGAGGAACGACGCGACCCCGAACGCGCCACGCGCCATCGCGGCATCCTGCGCCAGCCCTTCGCAGTGCTCGAGCGAGCACTGGGCGCACGCGACTGGCTGGCCGGCACGCGTTTCACCGTGGCCGATCTGAACGTCGCCGCCGTATTGAGCTGGGCGCGACCGGCTCGCCTGTCGTTGCGCGAATGGCCCGTGCTCGACGATTGGCTCGATCGTTGCCTGGAGCGGCCGGCACGCAGGCGGGCGCAGCGTAAATGACCCGGCCATCATGCTTTGCGGCAGGCTTTTGCCCGAAGGCCGGACCCATCATTGCGCCAGGAGCTGGCCTCAGCCGCGGGTGAACACCCAGGTATCGCCCTTCGAGAGCGCCGGGTCGAAGGCATAGCCCGCATAGTCGAAGTCCTTCAGCGCCTCGACGTCCTGCAGGCGGTTGACGATGGCATAGCGACTCATCAGGCCGCGCGCCTTCTTGGCGTAGATGCCGATCATCCTGTAGCTGCCGTCGTCGCGGCGTTCCTTGAACTGGGGGGTGATGATGCGCCCGGCCAGTTTTTTCGGGCGCACGGCCTTGAAGTATTCGTTGGAGGCGAGGTTCACCAGCACGTCGTCACCCTGTACCGCCAGCGCCGCGTTGAGTCTGTCGGTGATGATCTCACCCCAGTAGTCGTAGAGATTGCGCCCGCGCGGATTGGCCAGTGCCGTGCCCATCTCCAGCCGGTAGGGCAGCATCAGGTCCAGTGGGCGCAGCACCCCGTACAGCCCGGAGAGGATACGCAGGTGGTCCTGGGCGAAGGCGATGTCGTCGTGCTCGAACTGGTCGGCATTGAGCCCGGTATAGACATCGCCCTTGAAGGCGAACAGCGCCTGCTTGGCGTTCTCGGGGGTGATGTCCGTGGTCCAGGCCTGGTAGCGCTCGTGATTGAGGCGGGCGAGCTTGTCACTGAGCTTCATCAGCCCGGCGATCTCCTCGACCGAGAACCCGCGCAGGATGTCGATCAGCGGCTGGCTGTGCTCGAGCAGCTCGGGCAGGGTGTGGTCCGCGGTCGGCGCCGGGGTGTCGTAATCGAGCTTCTTGGCGGGCGATAGGACGATGAGCACGAGGTTCTCCTTCAGGCGGATCGTTTCTTCAGGTGGACCAGCAGCAGCGACAGCGCCGCCGGGGTGACGCCGGGGATGCGCCCGGCCTGACCGAGTGTCTCCGGACGGTGGCGTGCCAGCTTCTCGGTGATCTCGGCGGACAGGCCCTTGACCTGGCGGTAATCGAGGTCGGGCGGCAGGCGTACCGCCTCGGCCTGGCGCGCACGCTCCACCTCGTCGCGCTGGCGATCGATGTAGCCGGCGTACTTGGCCTGGATCTCCACCTGCTCGGTGACCTGCTCGCGCAGGTCCGGGTCGATGTCGCCTTCACCGACCAGCTGGCACACCGCCGCGTAGCCGCTCTGCGGCCGGGCAATCAGCTCCAGGGCGCGGGTCTCGCGGCGCAGTTCATCACCCAGCAGCTCGCGCGCACGTTCCGGGGAGACCTCACCGGGGCGCACCCAGGTATCGCGCAAGCGCTGTTGCTCGCGCTCGATGGCCTCGCGCTTGCGCTCGAAGAAGGCCCAGCGAACATCGTCCACCAGCCCCAGCTCGCGGCCGATCTCGGTGAGCCGCAGGTCGGCGTTGTCCTCGCGCAACATCAGGCGATACTCGGCACGCGAGGTGAACATGCGGTAGGGCTCCTGGGTACCGCGGGTGATGAGATCGTCGACCAGCACGCCGAGATAGGCCTGGTCGCGGCGCGGACACCAGGGCTCGCGTTCGCTCACCCGCAAGGCGGCGTTGGCCCCGGCCAGCAGGCCCTGCGCCGCGGCCTCCTCGTAGCCGGTGGTGCCGTTGATCTGTCCGGCGAAGAACAGGCCTTCGATGAACTTCGTCTCCAGCGAGGCCTTCAGGTCGCGCGGGTCGAAGAAGTCGTACTCGATGGCATAGCCCGGGCGGGTGATGCGGGCGTTCTCGAAGCCCTTCATCGAACGCACCAGCTGCCACTGCACGTCGAAGGGCAGCGAGGTGGAGATGCCGTTGGGATACAGTTCGTTGCTCTCCAGACCTTCGGGCTCGATGAAGACCTGGTGCGAATCGCGGTCAGCGAAGCGCACCACCTTGTCCTCGATGGAAGGGCAGTAGCGCGGGCCCACACCCTCGATCACCCCCGCGTACATGGGCGAGCGGTCCAGTGCGCCGCGGATGATCTCGTGAGTGCGCGCAGTGGTGCGCGCGATGTGGCAGGGGACCTGCGGCGGATGGTCCTCGCGCCGGCCGAGGAAGGAGAACACCGGTGCCGGGTCGTCCCCGGGCTGGACCTCGAGTACGCTGAAGTCCACCGAACGCTTGTCGATGCGCGGCGGGGTGCCGGTCTTCAGGCGCTCCACGCGGAAGGGCAGCTCACGCAGGCGTGCCGCCAGCGCATTGGCCGGCGGATCGCCGGCGCGTCCACCCGGATAGTTCTCCAGCCCGATATGGATGCGCCCGCCGAGAAAGGTGCCCACGGTGAGCACCACCGCGCGGGCGCGAAATTTCAATCCCATGGCGGTGAGCACGCCGACCACCCGCTCGTTCTCGACGATCAGGTCGTCGACCGCCTGCTGAAACAGCACGAGGTTCGGCTGATTCTCCAGCGCCCGGTGCACCGCCGCACGGTACAAGGCGCGGTCGGCCTGGGCGCGGGTGGCGCGCACCGCCGGACCCTTGCGCGCGTTGAGCGTGCGGAACTGGATGCCCGCGCGATCCGCCGCCTGCGCCATCAGCCCGCCCAGGGCGTCGATCTCGCGTACCAGGTGTCCCTTGCCGATGCCGCCGATCGCCGGATTGCAGCTCATCGTCCCCAGGGTGTCGATGTTGTGGGTGAGCAGCAGGGTGCGGGCGCCCATGCGCGCGGACGCCAGCGCGGCCTCGGTACCGGCGTGGCCGCCACCGATGACGATCACATCGAAGGACTCGGCATGGAACATGGCTGGTAACAGTGCGCTCGAAGGACGTTAGACGCTATATGCTAGAGTGAAATTAGACCGAAAATACGATCAAATTCCCATTTTCTAGCCCTGAATTCCGGGTCAGCATTAATGTTTTGTATCTGATGCTGTAGCATTTTTTACATTGAGCCTTGCTTCGCAACCAAAAACCAACTCCCCATCTTGCTCGCGAATCCAGTAGTTTCCTACTGCCCTTGGATCAGCACCAAATTTAGTCTTTTTTCTTTTAATAAGTTGTTTAATTTCTATTTGCACTTCTTCTGGTGCTGTCTGCACAGCGGATAAAATCTCAGATTCATATTTATCTGTATTTTCCCATACGTCCATTACGACAGCATTCCAAATTGTTATAATAATGGTTATTACATGTTCGAATTCTTCTTTTGAGTGGTCTGGGGGCAGTTCAGATATTAAAGGCCTTCCAAACTCTAGTATTGTTGCTGATATTTTTGTATTCGGGATCATTATCGTTGCGCCTCCAATTGATGAAGGTGCCAATGACTTTCTTGCCATCGATCTAGAACCGCTTAAAGCTCCTGAATTCGCTCTAAATTCTGCTGATGCTTACCCCAAACTTCCTTACCAACAATTAATACCAAATCGAGCTTGGTCGGTGGGCACCAGTTTTCATACGCCTCTAGACGCTGTGCTCGTTCCTCAAGATCGGGAACACCCTTTGTCTTTGGCGATAGCTTAGCGTCACTCAACATCCATTGACGCCAAGGCTTATTACCTTTTGATTGATTACACTTTCCACACGACGGTACCAAATTATGGATTTCAGAAATATAGCCCGTTGGCTTCTTATTAAG
>CAYMWJ010000066.1:0-10706 GCA_964394235.1 uncultured Sedimenticola sp.
CCGCTTGCGGGGAGGGCTGGGGAGGGGCGCGCGGGGATAACAATTAGCTTTCCCGAAACGGGAAATACAGAGTGAGATCAAGAACATGACACAACTGGCTTTGGTCATCGACCTGAACGTTTGCGTGGGCTGCCATGCCTGCGTGACCTCGTGCAAGGAGTGGAACACCTCCGGATGGGCGGGGCCGATGGTGGACCAGCGTCCCTACGACGCCGATCCCACCGGTACCTTCTTCAACCGGGTACAGACCTTCGAGGTGGGCGAGTATCCCAACACCGAAACGGTGCACTTCCCCAAGAGCTGCCTGCACTGCGAAGAGCCGCCCTGCGTACCGGTGTGCCCCACCGGCGCCTCGTACAAGCGCAAGGACAACGGCGTGGTGCTGGTCGACTACGACAAGTGCATCGGCTGCAAGTACTGCTCCTGGGCCTGCCCCTATGGCGTACGCGAGCTCGACGAGATGCAGAAGGTGATGAAGAAATGCACCCTGTGCATCGACCGCATCACCGACGAGAGCAAGCCCGAGTCCGAGCGCAAGCCGGCCTGTGTGCTCGCCTGTCCGACCAGCGCACGCCTGTTCGGCGACGTACACGATCCCGACTCCGAGGTCTCGGTGGCGATCCGCGAGCGTGGCGGCTACCAGCTGATGCCCGAGTGGGGCACCCAGCCGGCCAACCACTACCTGCCGCGGCGCAAGACCCGCATCCAGATCTTCGAGGACGAACTGGAGCGCGTCGACAACCCGCTCGACAAGGAGCACCCGCTGCCGGCGGCATCGGGCGAGACGCTCGACGACGTGACATTCTGATTCCTTTATTCACCACGAAGAGCACGAAGGTCACAAAGGAAATGATTTCACCGCATGTTGCGGTCGTTGGTGGTCCGGGCCATTCGATGAGTCCGTAAGGGACCTGAAACAGAAATCTTCTCCTTCGTGGTTCAAACAGAAAATTCCGAGGAAAGACAATGCATCCCGCGTTTTCCGTGATCTTTCTGACCACCCTGATCGGTGCGGCCCAGGGCATGTTCATGGCCCTGGTGACCGGCCAGGTGTATTCCATAGCCAACCTGCTCGAGCCGCAGGATTCGGTGAGCTTCTATGCCGCCGGCAGCCTGATCGCCCTGCTGTTGCTCGGTGGCGGCCTGGTGGCCGCGGTGTTCCATCTGGGCAAGCCGAGCTATTTCATCACCCGCGCCTGGCGTGGTGTCACCCAGTGGCGCACCTCCTGGCTGTCGCGCGAGCTGATTGCGCTGCCGGCCTTCATGTTCCTGGTGTTCCTCTACGGGGTAGTGCACTACATGGGCTGGACCGATGCCCTGTTCACCATCAAGGGGGTGATCCCGGTCGATCTCAGCCTCATCATCGGCACCCTGGGCGTGCTGATGGCGATCACGCTGTTCATCTCCACCGCCATGATCTATGCCAGCCTGCGCTTCCTGCAGGAATGGCACTCGCCGCTGACGGTGATGAACTTCATCCTCTTCGGCCTGGCCTCGGGCTTCACCCTCACCGCCGCGTTCTCGGCCTGGACCGGGGTGGACCTGGTGGGCTTCTACGGCACCTGGGCGGTGGTGTTCACCATCATGGCCTTTGTCATCCGCTTCTGGTCGATGCTGCGCAACCAGCGCATCAAGCACAAGAGCGACATGCGTTCGGCATTGGGCATCCGCCACACCAAGATCACCCAGCGCTCGATGGGCTTCATGGGCGGTTCCTTCAACACCAAGGAATACTTCCATGGCAAGAGTGATGCCTTCGTCGAGGCGGTGCGCCTGTTCTTCCTGGTGATGGTGTTCGCGGTGCCGGTGGCGCTGCTCGCGGCCGGCAATGCGCTCGAGTCCAGGTATCTGCCGGCACTGGCCTTCCTCGCCCAGTACATCGGTCTGCTGGCCGAGCGCTGGTATTTCTTCGCCGAGGCCAGGCACCCGCAGAACCTCTACTACCAGACGGTCGGCTGAACGGGATGGTTGCTGCGGCCCGCGGCGGTCATGATGTGCTGGCGCACCTCGATGCCTTCCGGTAGGGTCCCGCACGTACCACGGATTCGAGGCCTGTCCATGCCCAGACCGGAACTGCTCTCACCCGCCGGCACCCTGCGCAATCTGCGCTATGCCTTCGCTTACGGGGCGGACGCCGTCTATGCCGGCATGCCGCGCTACAGCCTGCGGGTGCGCAACAACGATTTCGACGAGGCCAACTTGCGGATCGGCATCGAGGAGGCGCACCGGCTGGGCCGGCAGTTCTTCGTTGCCGCCAACGCGATGCCGCACGGGGCCAAGTTGCAGACCTTTGTCGATGACATGGCGCCGGTGGTCGCGATGGGGCCGGATGCCCTGATCATGGCCGACCCGGGGCTGATCCTGCTGGTGCGCGAGCGCTGGCCGGAGATGCCCATCCATCTGTCGGTACAGGCCAATACCGTCAATGCCGCCGGGGTGCGCTTCTGGCAGCAGGCCGGGGTGAGCCGGGTGATCCTCTCGCGCGAGCTGTCGCTCGACGAGATCGCCGCCATCCGCGATGCCTGTCCCGACATCGAGCTGGAAGTCTTCGTGCACGGCGCCCTGTGCATCGCCTACTCGGGGCGCTGCCTGCTCTCGGGGTATTTCAACCATCGGGACGCCAACCAGGGCACCTGTACCAACGCCTGCCGCTGGGACTACCGCATCGGCCGCGAGGCCTTCGAGGCCAGTCAGGATACCGCGATACCGTCGGTGCCCCTGTCCGAGGTGCGGCGCCACCCCGCGGCGGACGCGGTCTACTACCTGGAAGAAAGCCGCCGTCCCGGCGAGCTGATGCCCATCTTCGAGGACGAGCACGGCACCTACATCATGAATTCGCGTGATCTGCGCGCCGTCGAGCACGTGCAGCGCCTGGTCGAGATCGGCATCGACTGCCTGAAGATAGAGGGCCGTACCAAGTCGCACTACTACACCGCGCGCACCACCCAGGTCTATCGCCGTGCCATTGATGACGCCCTGGCCGGGCGGCCCTTCGATCCGGCCTTGCTCGCCGAGCTGGAACACCTGGCCAACCGCGGTTACACCGACGGCTTCTTTCAGCGTCACGAGACCCACGAGCTTCAGGAATACCGCGAGGGGGCCTCGCGCGCGCGCAAATCGCAGTTCGTCGCCGAGATCACCGGTCGTGACGAGGCCTCGGGGCTGACCGAACTGGCGGTGAAGAACAAGTTCCGGGTGGGCGACGAGATGGAGCTGGTCACGCCCGCAGGCAACCACCGCTTCCGCCTGGAGGCCCTCTACGACCAGCGGGGCGATCGCCTCGAAGAGGCCCCCGGCGGCGGCTGGACGGTGCGCGCCTCCCTGCCGGTCGTGGCCGACGAGATGGCCTTCCTCACCCGCCTGTTCCCGGCGGAAGGGGCGGGTTGACCATGAAGGGCACAAAGATTTTTTTGGGGAACCGCAAAGGGCGCGAAGGTTATTGAGGCGCGGATGTTTCCAGGCCGTGCGCGGAAATTCACCACAAAGACCACAAAGGACACAAAGTTGATGTGGAAGAGCCAATGATGGGCACGGCGCGATGCGCCTTTGCCCATCCTGCGGGCTGTGCGGATCGTGCGCGGCGAGGACACCGTTCCTGCCTGCAGCCCCCCTTGAAAACCTTCGTGTTCTTCGTGCCCTTTGTGGTTTTTCCCCTAACCCAGCGCGTCGAAGGCCTTTTTCAGGCGCTCCGAGGCGTCGGGTGAGCGCAGCACACCGAGCAAGGGGGTGCGCATGCCCGGCAGGCGCAGCAGGTCGCCGACACAATGCTCGAACACGCCGGTAGGCACGGCCTCGTCGGCCAGCCTCTCCAGCCAGGCCCGGGCAGTGTCCGGGTCGTCCAGGGCCTCCCAGGCACGGCCGCCGATGGTTGCCAGCACCTCGGGATCGGAGGATTGCGGACGGGTCAGTACCTCGCGGATGGCCGTGCGCAGCGGTTCTCGTGCGCCACGCGAGAGGCCGCGCAGCAGGGCGGCGAACAGGACGGGCGAGCTGGAGGAATCGTCCAGGGCCTGGCGCAGGCGCGCGTGCAGGGCCTGGTCGAGCCCGGGGCCGGGTACATGGTGCTCCAGGCACTGGCAGAGGGCGATCAGCGGCTCGGGCGGCAGGTGTGGAATGGCACGGGCAAGCAGTCCCTCGTCGTCTCGATGCTGACGGGCCGCGATGTCCGCCAGTCCCTGAAAGCCGACGAAGCTCCATTGATCCCAGCCCAGTTGTCCCGCCAGGTAGTCGTGGGCATGGGCATGGTATTGCGAGGGGGGAAGGCCCAGGGCCTGGTGTACCTGGGCATGCAGGTTGGCCATCTTGTCCTCGCGCGGCGCGAAGGCCAGAGGGTTCTCGCGCAGGGCCTCGCCCAGCGTCTGCGGGTCGGGACCTTCGCTGGCGATCTCGGTGAAACGCCCCAGCAGGTAGTCACGGGTGGCCTGCACCAGCAAGCCCTGTTCGTCGAGCTCGAAGGACAGGAACCAGATCAGGGGGTCCCGAGCGTCGCCAGGCGTCAGCACCAGGGCCAGCCAGGCCTTCTGCTGCAAGGGGGTGGGCCAGGGGCGCTGCGCACGCTCGAAGGCCAGGAAGTCTTCGCGCGCAACCGGTGTCACCCGGCGTCCCAGGTCGTAGAAGCGCAGGGTAGCGCCGCTATTCTCGAGAAATTCCGTGAGGGTCATTCCAGCCAGTCCACCAGGTGGTTTTCCAGGGCGTCGGCCTCGTCTTCGCAGACGGTGCGGTCGCATACGCGCTGCCCGGCGCGTACTACCGAGTCGGGGTCACCGCTCACCAGCGGGTGCCAGTCGGCTAGCGGTTTGCCTTCGGTCAGCAGCCGGTAGGCGCAGGAGCGGGGCAGCCAGCCGGGGGAGCGCAGGGTGTCGAGCGTGATGGTGATGCAGTCGGGGACCCGGACCGAGCGATTCGCATAGTCGGTGCAGCGTCCGCTCGCGGTGTCCAGCAGGCGGCAGTGGACATTGGTGAAATGGATCTCTCCGGTGTCTGCGTCCTCCAGCCGGTAGAGGCAGCAGCGGGCGCAGCCGTCACACAGGGCCTCCCATTCCTCGCGGGTCATCTCCGCCAGCGTCTTGTGGCGCCAGAAATGGGGGTCGGGAAGCGTCATGGCGGGGCATTGTACGCGCTCGGGAAGGTGTGCGCTGCCTGTATTTGCCATGGGTTTATGCACAGCCCTCTACCGGGGATCCAACAAAGAGTGATTTGCATGGCCTGTTGTACCTGCTTTCTCATGAAGTGAAGGTAAATCATTGAAATAAAACACGACGGTGTAATTGTGCAAAAAGTTGCCAATCTGACAGGGGGTACGAAAGGATGCGGCTCGCGCCCCGACTTCAGCAGCTTTTGCACAGAGTTATCCACAGTGAATGTGGAAAAGGTGGTATCCGAACGGCGATCAGGGGCGGTGGCCGGGGTGGCTGTGCAAGTGCGCTGGATCGGGCACAATGCGCGTATGCGTGCTGCTGTCCCCCCTGCGGAACAATGCCTGATCGAGCGCTTTGCCGATGCCCTGTGGATGGAGCGCGGCCTGGCGGACAACACCCTTGGCGGCTATCGGGCAGACCTGCAGGATCTGGCCGCCTGGCTGGCCGGGGAGGGGAGTACGCTGCTGCACGTGTCGCGCGAGGAACTGCAGGCCTATCTGGCCTCGCTGATGCAGCGGGGGCTGAAGGTTAGGACCAGCGCGCGGCGCCTGTCCTGCCTGCGTCAGTTCTATCGCTGGGCCGCCCGCGAAGGCTTGATCGCCGAGGACCCCACGGCGCTGATCGAGATGCCGCGGCAGGGGCGCCCCCTCCCGCATTCGCTCACGGAATCCCAGGTCGAGGCCTTGCTCCAGGCCCCCGATCTGAGTAGCCCCGAAGGCGTGCGGGACCGCTGCATGCTGGAGCTGCTGTATGCCACGGGCCTGCGGGTGAGTGAGCTGGTCGGCCTGCGCACCGAGCAGATCGGTCTGGCGCAGGGCGTGGTGCGGGTCGTGGGCAAGGGCAACAAGGAACGGCTGGTGCCCATGGGCGATGAGGCGGCGGAGTGGGTGCGTCGTTTCGCCGCTGGTGCTCGCCGCGAACTGCTGGGCGAGCGGGTTTGCGAGGCCTTTTTCCCGACCCGCAGGGGAGCGGGGATGACGCGTCAGGCCTTCTGGTATCGCATCAAGCAGCATGCCCGGCAGGCCGGCATCACCACGCCCCTGTCACCCCATACCCTGCGTCACGCCTTTGCTACCCACCTGCTGAACCATGGGGCCGATCTGCGTGTCGTACAGTTGCTGCTCGGACACAGTTCGCTCTCGACGACCCAGATCTACACCCATGTCGCGCGCGAGCGGCTGCAGCGTCTGTATGAACAGCATCATCCCAGGGCCTGACGACAGGGCCCCGGCAGGCGTGCGAATGGACCGGGGCGGCATCTGTTGGTAGCCTTGGCTCGTTTTGGCGCATCCATTTCTTCCCGAGAGATCCGAACACATGAACAGATTGTTTGCGATGCTGGTAGGGTCCTTGCTGACCACCAGCCTTTTGGTCGGCCCTGCCCTGGCCGCGACCGATGGGGCCGACAAGGTACGCGCCTCACTGGCGGTGCTGATCCCGCACCTGAAGGTGGACTCGGTCACCGCCAGCCCCATCCCCGGCCTGTACGAGGTGACCTTCGGCAACCATATCGTCTATGTCACCGAAGACGGCAGGTATCTGGTGCAGGGGCGCATCACTGATCTGGAGACGCGTGAACCGATCACCGAGCGGCGGGAGCAGGCGCTCAAGAAGGCCCTGCTCGAGCGTCTCGACGAGAAGGACATGATCATCTATGGTAGCGAGGATCTGCCTTACACGATCACGGTCTTCACCGATATCGACTGCCCCTACTGCCGCAAACTGCACAGCCAGGTGGATCAGTACAATCAGGAAGGGATTCGCATCCGTTATCTGGCCTATCCGCGTGCCGGCCCTGGCAGCCCGTCCGAAAAGAAAGCCGAGGCCGTGTGGTGTGCGGAGGACCGCAAACAGGCGATGACCCTGGCCAAGTCGGGGGGCGAGGTGCCGTATCGCAAGTGCGACAACCCGGTACGCGAACAGTATCGTCTGGGCCAGGACCTGGGCATCACGGGCACGCCGGCGCTGGTCCTGGACGATGGTGAGATCATCCCGGGTTATGTGCCGCCGAAACAGTTGCGGGCGGCCCTGGACAAGCGCAAGGCGGCAAGGGAAGGCAAGAACTGACGTTTTGAGATGGCGGTACATCCCCTGGAATGCGAGCACCTCACGCACGTAGGGCTCGTGCGGCAGCACAACGAGGACTACCTGGTCTGTTTTCCCGAGCAGGGCATCCTGGTGCTGGGTGACGGCATGGGGGGGCACCGGGCGGGCGAGATCGCCTCGCGCATTGCGGTGGAGGCGGCGGCAGAGGCCCTGTTGCCGGCGCAAGAGGAGGATGTCGCCGACGATCTCGAGAGCCTGCTGCGCATCGGTCGCGCTGCCGAGGTGGCCAATCGCGCGGTGTTCGCGGCGGTGGAGCGCGACCCGGACCTGCGCGGCATGGGTACCACCCTGGTGGCGGCCATGTTCCGTGAGCGGCACGTCTATTTCTCGCACGTCGGTGATTCACGCTTGTACCGGCTGCGTGACGGTTACCTGCGTTGCCTGACCCGCGATCATTCCCTGGTACAGGAGGTGCTGGACAACGGCCTGTTCGCGAACCGTGCCGAGGTCCATGCTGCAGGGATTCGCGACAATATCCTGACCCGTTGTATCGGACTGGACCCCGACATGGAGGTCGACGTGGGGGATGTCGAACTGCAACAGGGCGATATCTACCTGGCATGCAGCGACGGGCTGTGTGGCCGGGTCAGCGACGAGACCCTGCGCCAGGTGATGCTGTCGCAGTCCGACCTGGAGGCCATGGCGCGGGAGCTGATGGAGGTGGCACTGGCTGCCGGCGGCAGGGACAACATCAGCCTCATCCTGGCTCGGCCGCAACTTTGATGTGGAAGTCGACCATCACAGAGGGCACAGAAATCACAGAGGGGTTTCAGCGTTCCAGCAACGGCAGCTTGTTCGGCCTGCCGTTCCATTCATCGGCGTCGGATGGCGGGTCCTTCTTCTCGCTGATCACCGGCCACTCGGCGGCCAACTCGGCGTTCAGCGCCAGGAAGTGCTCCTGGTCTGGTGGCAGATCATCGTCGGAGACGATGGCCTCGGCCGGGCACTCGGGTTCGCACAGGGCGCAGTCGATACACTCGTCGGGGTCGATCACCAGGAAGTTCGGCCCCTCGCGAAAGCAGTCCACCGGACAGACTTCGACGCAGTCGGTGTATTTGCATTTGATACAGTTTTCGAGGACGACAAAGGTCATGGCATTCTCCTTGCTTGTTACCGACTATAGCCCAATATGGTGTCGTTCGAGGGGATGTCGAGGGCAGAGGAGGCTGTGCCCGCATCGATAGTCGGTGGGTCAGGCAAGGCCAGGTGACCGGAAAAGCCTATTCCGATGCCTTGGTCGTCTCCGGATGGCCGGTGCGCCGCATGTGCATCGCCAGGGCATTGTCCATGGTGGCGGCGTGCTGCTCGAACCAGACCGGCAGCTGTTCGAGCAGTTGTCGGGCGGGCGTCAATTCGCCGTCACGCGCGCGGCGCAAGGTCTCTTCCATGGCATCCAGCACCCGCTGGTGCTCGCCGCGGTGGATCATGATCGGCGGAAAGTCACATTCTTCCATCCAGCGGTTCTCGCGTGCGAAATGCTCGTGGGTATGGGTAACCAGCTCTTGCAGCGCACTGGGCAGTTCTTCATCGGCTGCGCGCAGCGCACGGTCCACCCGTGCGACGAATTCACGATGCACTGCATCCATGGTGGCGATGCCTTTCTCGAGCTTTGGATCCCATTCATAGGCCATCAGGGCGTTCTCCAGGGCGTTCAGACAGTTCTGCGCAGGCGCTCCCGGAGACCGCGTGCCAGCAGTCTCAGGGAGAACCAGAGAAAGCCGGGAAGCTGCCGCAGCAGCCCCCCTTGCTGTCGCTTGCCGCTACAGGGCAGGGAGAGGCACATCGTTCAGGTATTCTACAGGCTCCTGATCTTGTGCAATTGTGTCGTCAATTGCTCGAGCGCGCCTTGAGATTTGTCAAGCCGGTCACGTTCCTTCTGCACCACTGCGGCGGGTGCCTTGTCCACGAAGTTGGGGTTTTCCAGCTTCTTGCGCACCCGCGCGATGTCGGCCTCGAGCTTGCCGATCTCCTTTTCGAGGCGTGCGATCTCGGCCTCCTTGTCGATCAGGCCGGCCAGCGGGATCAGGATCTTCATCTCGCCGACCAGGGCGATGGCCGACTCGGGTTCTCCGCTGCCGGCCTCCAGTACCTCGATGGACTCCGGGCGGGCCAGGGCATCGAGGTACAGGCGGTGGCGGGCAAGGCGCTGACGATCCTGCTCGCCGGCATTGGCCAGCAGGATGGGCACCGGTTTGCCTGGGGCGATGTTCATCTCTCCCTTGATGCGGCGCACGCCCAGGACGAACTGCATGACCCAGTCCATCTCGGCCTCGGCGTCACGGTCCTGCCAGGCGGCATCCACCTGTGGCCAGGGCTGGTGCATGATGGTCTCACCCTCGACACCGGCCAGAGAGCGCACGCGCTGCCAGATCTCCTCAGTGATGAAGGGCATCACCGGGTGAGCCAGGCGCAACAGGGTCTCGAGTACCTGCACCAGGGTCTGGCGGGTGCCACGGCGTTGTGCCTCGGTACTGTCCGCGGCGTTGAGCACCGCCTTGGACAGCTCCAGGTACCAGTCGCAGTACTGGTTCCAGATGAAGTCGTGCAGGGCGTTGGCCATCTGGTCGAAGCGGTAGCCCTCGATGGCGGTGGTGACTTCGCTGATGACCTGCTGCAGGCGCGCGCGGATCCAGCGGTCGGCGGCGGAATATTCGATTTCCCCCCCTTGGTCCTCCCCACGGGGTAGGGGGGAGACGATGGCTTCCCCTCCGCTCTGCGGGGGGGACTGAGGGGGGGCGGCGACCCCGCAATCCTTGCCCTCGGTGTTCATCAGCACATAGCGCGCCGCGTTCCACAGCTTGTTGCAGAAATTGCGGTAACCCTCGATGCGGCCCAGGTCGAACTTGATGTCGCGCCCGGTGGCGGCCAGCGCGGCGAAGGTGAAGCGCAGGGCGTCGGTGCCGAAGCTGGGGATACCCTCGGGAAACTCCTTGCGTGTCTGCTGCTCGATCTTCTTCGCCAGTTGCGGCTGCATCATGCCGCGGGTGCGCTTGG
This sequence comes from uncultured Sedimenticola sp., assembly GCA_964394235.1. Taxonomy (GTDB): domain Bacteria; phylum Pseudomonadota; class Gammaproteobacteria; order Chromatiales; family Chromatiaceae; genus MONJU. The sequence goes on from CAYMWJ010000066.1 coordinate 10,239, forward strand.
CGATCAGGTCCTCGAGCGAGATGCCGTCGATCAGGTCGATGGGGTCGAGCACATTGCCCTTGGACTTGGACATCTTCTGGCCCTGCGAGTCGCGCACCAGGCCGTGCACATAGACCTCGCGGAAGGGCACGTCATCCATGAACTTGAGCCCCATCATGATCATGCGCGCGACCCAGAAGAAGATGATGTCGAAGCCGGTGACCAGCACACTGGTAGGGTAGAAGGTGCGCAGGCGCTCGGTGTCCGCGGGCCAGCCAAGGGTGGAGAAGGGCCACAGCGCCGAGCTGAACCAGGTGTCGAGCACGTCCTCGTCCTGGGTCAGCGGGTAGTCAGGGGTCAGCCCGTGCTTCTCGCGCACCTCGGCCTCGGAGCGGCCGACATAGACATTGCCCTCGGTGTCGTACCAGGCCGGTATGCGGTGGCCCCACCAGATCTGGCGGCTGATGCACCAGTCCTGGATGTTGCGCA
>CAYMWJ010000067.1:0-9964 GCA_964394235.1 uncultured Sedimenticola sp.
TCGTGCCGCTGGTCTCCATCATCGAATCCATCCAGGTGCGTCCGCACATGGTGCGGCACGTGGCGGGCAAGGGCGAGGCCTTCCGTCTGCGCGACGAATACCTGCCCATCGTGCGTATGCACGAGATCTTCGGCATCCCCGATGCACGCGCGAGCCGCATCGAGGACGGTATCGTGGTGGTGGTCGAGGCCGGCGGGCGCAAGTGCGGGCTGTTCGTCGATGACCTGCTGGGCCAGCAACAGGTGGTGATCAAGTCGCTGGAGGCCAATTATGGCCGGGTCGAAGGCCTGTCCGGTGCCACCATCCTCGGTGACGGCTCGGTGGCCCTGATCCTCGACATCCCTGGCGTGATGCGCCTTGCCAATGAATTGCCCGGCGTGCCCGAAAGCGTGGCCATGACCGCATAGGAGAACCCATGAGCGACGATGTCCATCTCAGCCTGCTGGGGCAGGACCATGAAGACGATGCTCAGGGCAGCCAGTACCTGAGCTTCATGCTGGCTGGCGAACAATACGCGGTGAGCATCCTGCGGGTGCAGGAGATCCGCGGCTGGGAGCCGGCCACCCGGGTGCCCAATACCCCGGCGTACCTGAAGGGGGTCATCAATCTGCGTGGCAACATCGTCCCGGTCTATGACCTGCGTCTGCGTTTCGGCCTGCCGGTGCGTGAATACACCAAGGAGACGGTGGTCATCGTGGTGCGCGTCGGTGAAGGTGAGGAACAGCGTTCGATAGGCCTGGTGGTCGATGCCGTGTCCGACGTCCTGGTGGTACAGGACGAGCAGATCAGCCAGACCCCCGAGTTTGGCGCCGGTGTGCCTACCGAGCATATCAGCGGTCTGGCCAGTGCCGGCGACGACATGGTGATGCTGCTGGATCTGGAGTCGCTGGCCGGTGAGGCGGCGAATGGCGAGGAAAGCGCCGCCTGACCTGGAGCGGGCACAACCATCCATCGCTCACAGGGACGATAGCTGGAAAGCCGGATGTCGCAATTGGCTGTGCAGTGGATGCGGCGCTCTCCCGAATCAAGGCTTGGAGTCCCGATGGCGGCGGCCATTGGTTTTCTTGCGTGTCATCTGCCAGAGGCCGTCTGTTCCTGGATTGGTTCCCTCAAGTTTCATGTGGCCATGCCGATGCAGAGGCACAGATGCCGCATGGGATGACGGTTTTCTTCAGCACAGTTTCGAGAGGCGGGCATGAAAATCAACGAGCCTTGTACCGACCGGGAGATTCCCTTCCCGGAAGACCATATCCTGGTCAGCAAGACGGATGCCAAGGGGATCATTACCTATGCCAACCCGGCCTTCATCAAGATCAGTGGCTTCTCCGAGGCCGAACTGATCGGCAGCAGCCACAACATCGTGCGCCATCCGGACATGCCGCGCGAGGCCTTTCGTGATCTGTGGGACACGGTGCACCGGGGGGACACCTGGACCGGGCTGGTGAAGAACCGGGCGAAGAATGGCGATTACTACTGGGTCAAGGCCAACGTCACGCCCATTCAGCTGCCCGATGGCCGTGTGGAATACATGTCGGTACGCACCAAGCCCACCGAGGAAGAAAAGCGCATGGCCGAGCGCCTGTATGCCGACGTGCGTGAAGGGCGCGCCAAGCTGCCGACCACCGAGAGCCAGATGAGCTTCTGGACCCTGGAGCACATTCTCATGCTGGGGGGCGGCGGTATGCTCGTCTCGGTGCTGGCCCTGTTCGCCATGGTGGCTTACAGCATGCCCGCTGCCTGGCTGTACGCGGGGTTGTCGGCGGTAGTGGCATTTGGCCTGGCCACGGCCTGGTTGCTGAAGCGTCATGTGGTCGAACCGCTGGAGGCAGGCCGGGCCAAGCTGCACGAACTGCTGCACGACAATTATTTCGATTGGATGGGCGTGCGCCACAAGGGCGCGGTTGGTCGCATCCTGCAGGCGATCCGCTCGGCACAGGTCAAGATTGGCTTCGAGGTGCTCGACAACCGCCGCCTGGCCGACATCGGCCTGGTCACCCGCACCGCGGTGGACAATGTGAGCACCAACGTGATGATGGCCGACCCTGAATTCAACATCATCTACATGAATCGCTCGGTGCGGAAGATGTTCGAGGAGGTCGAGGATGATCTGCGCGAGGTGTTGCCGTACTTCGATGCCAGCGACATCCTCGGCAAGAGTATCGATATCTTCCACCGTAACCCAGCGCATCAGCGCGCGTTGCTGGCGTCCCTGGAGGGCCCCCACCGCGCCGAGATCCAGGTTGGCCCCCGAATCTTCGAGATTATTGCGAATCCGGTCATCAACGAGGCCGGCGAGCGCCTGGGCACGGTGATCGAATGGCGCGATCTCACCGAGATTCGGGCCGCCGAGGAGGCCGAGGCCCGTGCACGGGAAGAGGAGGAGCAGCGGGCCATGGAGAATCTGCGTATTCGCACCGCGCTCGACAATGTCTCGAGCTGCGTGATGATGGCGGACAACGACAATCGCATCATCTACATGAACGAAACCGTGCGTGCCATGTTCAAGGAGGCGGAGGCAGATATCCGCAAGGACCTGCCCGGCTTCGATGCCGACCGCCTGCTGGGGGCCAGCATCGACGATTTCCACAAGAATCCTGTGCACCAGCAACGCATGCTCGAGGCGCTGGACCGGCGCTTCGATTCCGAGATTCGCATCGGCGGGCGGGTGTTCCGCTTCACCGCCAACCCGGTGGTTTCGGCCGATGGCGAGCGCATCGGTACCGCAGTGGAATGGCTGGATCGGACCCGCGAGGTGGCGATCGAGCAGGAGCTGGAAGGTATCGTCGCGGCTGCGCGCAGCGGCAATCTCGATCAGCGTGTCGTGCTCGAGGGCAAGGAAGGCTTCTTCAAGCACCTGGCGATCGGCATCAATGCCCTGCTCGACGATCTCAAGCAGGTGATCGACGCGGTGGAGGGCAGTTTGCAGGCCATGGCCGCGGGCGACTTCAAGCAGCCCATGACGGGTAATTATCAGGGCGCCTTCGGGCGCATCCAGGAGGCGGTCAACAAGACCCTGGTCCAGGTGTCGAACACCTTGCTGCAACTTCGCCAGATCGCCGATGCCATCAATGTGGCCTCCAACGAGATCACCGCCGGCAATACCAACCTTTCGGCGCGCACCGAGCAGCAGGCCGCCAGTCTCGAGGAGACCGCATCGAGCATGGAGGAACTCACCTCCACGGTACGCAACAACGCCGACAATGCGCAGCAGGCCAACCAGGTGGCGGGCAGTGCGCGTCAACTCGCGGAGAAGGGGGGCGAGGTCGTGAGCCGGACGGTCAGGGCCATGGAGGACATCAACCAGGCCTCGGCCAAGATCGCCGAGATCATCGGCGTGATCGACGAGATCGCCTTCCAGACCAACCTGCTGGCGCTCAATGCCTCGGTCGAGGCGGCACGCGCCGGCGAACAGGGGCGTGGTTTCGCCGTGGTGGCCACCGAGGTACGCAATCTGGCCTCGCGTTCCGCCGAGGCGGCCAAGGAGATCAAGGACCTCATCCAGGACAGTGTGGACAAGGTCGAGGTGGGCAGCAAGCTGGTGAGCGAGTCGGGTGAGACCCTGTCCGAGATCGTGCAGGGGGTGAAGCAGGTGGGTGACATCGTCGCCGAGATCGCCGCGGCCAGCGCCGAGCAGGCGGCCGGCATCGATCAGGTGAACCGCGCGGTGACCGCCATGGACGGGGTCACACAGCAGAATGCCGCGCTCGCCGAGCAGATCGCCGCTGCCTCCTCCTCGTTGTATGAAAAGGCGCAAGAGATGGAGCGTGGTATCTCCTTCTTCGACGTGGCGCAGGACCCGGAAGCCTTGATTCGTGACAAGCTGCAGGTGCGGGAAGACGGGCATACGCATGCCCATGCCCATGATCACGATGCCTCCTTCGATTTCTTTGCCGCGCGCACCGCCCACCTGGCCTGGCGCCAGAAGATCCGGGACTTTCTCGACGGACGCAAGGCGTTGACCCATGCCGAGGCCGTGTCACACCGCGATTGCGCCTTGGGCAAGTGGCTGTACCGCCAGGGCCTGGCACAGTACGGACACATCGACGACATGCGGACCATGGAGAAACGACACGAACGCCTGCATGCGGTGATCCGCGAGATCATCGATCTCAAGGAGGCGGGACGCAACGAGGAGGCCGAACGGCGCTACCGCGAGATCGAACAGCTTTCCGGTGAGATTGTCGGCCTGTTGCAGGTGGTCGAAGGCAGGGTAACCCAATGAGTGCGGCAGAGGATGCCGGCATGCCACAAGTGGTGACAGAGGCCATCGGCGGACAGTACCTGAGCTTCTGCCTCGGCGGCGAGTTCTACGCGATCGACATCCTGCGGGTGCAGGAGATCCGCGGCTGGGAGCCGGTTCGGGCCTTGCCGGACATGCCGGCGTATGTGAAGGGTGTGCTGGACCTGCGCGGCACCATTGTGCCGGTCATGGATCTGCGGATCCGTTTCGGCATCCCCGACCCGGCCTATGATCCCACACAGGTGGTCATCATCGTCTCCCTGTCTTCCGCCGAGGGTGAGCGCCATCTGGTCGGCATGGTCGTGGATGGTGTCTCGGATGTCATCGACACGGCCTGTCACGCGGTGAAACCCCCGCCGCGTACCGTGGCCGGTGTGCAGGCCCCTTATATCACCGGCATGGTCAGTGACGGCGAACACATGATCGTCATGATGGATGTCGATCACATCTTCTCGGACGAGGACTGGAGGCCGGTCACCGGCCTGGTGGGAGGCTGACAGCATGTATTCCCTGGCAGAGATGATGGCGTGGCATGACGCATTCCGAAGATCGGGCGCGCAGTCGCTCGGCGGCGGGATTCGCCGCGCTGGCCGAAGAGCCCCTGGAGCGAGAGGTGAACTGCCATGAGCAGCAAGCGCCCCCCGACGTTGCATGCCCCCCAGGACGATATCGCCGACGTGGCCATGGGGGATGTCGTCACGCTACCCGAGGAGGGGGCCGGCCTCGGAACGGCGGATGTGGCGGGCGATGATGCCAGTGATCGGCTGGTGCTGCCCGAGAGTCTGACCATAGGTGAGGTGGGTGATTACCACGAGGTGCTGCTCCGTCATCTCGATCGCGAATCGGCGGTATGTATCGATGGCCAGGCGCTACAGGTCGTCGATGGCGCGGGCATGCAGTTGCTGCTGGCCTTCGTCAAGGATGCGCTGGCCCGTTCCATGGTCGTGAACTGGATCGGTGCTTCTCCTCGCTTGCTCGGCTCGGCCAGGCAGCTTGGGCTGAGCCAGGCCATGCAGCTCGATCAACTGGAAGGCAGACACTGAAAGGGGAGTCTGGGAATGCGTCAGACCATGCGACAGGCAGGCCCCTCTACCGCCATGGCGCCAGACCTGGACTGGAGCCAGATTGCCGAGACGGTGCGCATGCTCAATCTGTCGGTGGCGCAGATTGCCATGGCCCTGCACGAGGGCGAGGATTCGGTCGATGCCCTGACCCGTTCCTTTACCCACATGGTGGAGCGCATCCAGGCGATCAGCGAGCACGTCAAGGCGTTGCCTCCGGAGCAATGCGAAGTGGCCGAGGCCATTGCGGCAGACTGCGCCGATGTACAGGGGGGCATACAGCAGAGCATCGTCGCCTTTCAGTTCTACGACCGTCTCTCGCAGCGGCTGGATCACGTGAAACACACGCTCGAGCAGCTGGGCAACCTGGTGGCCGATTCCCAACGTCTCTACAACCCGGCCGAGTGGTACGCCCTGCAGGAGCACATCCGTGGCCGCTACTCCATGCGCGCGGAACGGGAGATGTTCGAGGCCCTGGTCGCGGGGGCCAGTGTCGAGGAGGCCCTGACACGTGTCAGTGAATGTCTCCAGGAAGGGGAAAACGACGACATCGATCTGTTCTGAGTGGGGGGAGAGGTGACGGCACTGGCTCCACAAAGGGAGTTTCGTTTCACCCGGCAGGACTTTGATTTCCTGCGTCGGCTGGCAAGCCGGCATACCGGGATCGTCGTCAGCGACGACAAGTTCGACATGTTCTACTCGCGTCTGTCACGACGCGTGCGCGCCCTGGGGCTGCCGGATTTCGCGGCCTATTGCAATTACCTCGAGCGTGGCGACGACGCGGCCGAACTGACCGAGCTGGTCAATGCCATCACCACCAACCTCACGGCCTTCTTTCGCGAGAATCACCATTTCGTGTACCTGCGCGATCATGCCCTGCCGGAGCGCATGCGCGCCAATGGTGAGCGGAGGATCCACATCTGGTCGGCCGGGTGTTCTACCGGGGAGGAGCCCTATTCCATCGGCATGGTGGTCGGTGAGATGGCCGCCCTGCAGGGCTGGCAGGTGGATATCACCGCGACGGATATCGATTCCGACGTGCTGGCCAAGGCCTCGCGGGGCATCTATCACATGGGTCGGGTCGAGGAGCTGCCGCAGGAGCGGCTCAGGCGCTGGTTTCTCAAGGGAACGGGCCGCCACCAGGGCATGGTGCGGGTAAAACCCGAGCTGCGGCAACGCATCACTTTCCACCAGCTCAACCTGATGCAAGCCTGGCGTCAGGAGCCCATGGACATCATCTTCTGTCGCAACGTCATCATCTATTTCGACAAGGAATCCAAGGTCCGCCTGGTGGAGCGTTTCGCCGATGTCCTCAAGCCAGGAGGTTTCCTGTTCATCGGTCACTCGGAGTCGCTGTTCAAGACCACCGATCGCTTCGAGCTGATCGGCAAGACCATCTACCGGAGGGTGAAATGAACATGCAGGCCAGGGTTCGGCCGGAGCTGAGCAGCCCCTTGCCGGGCTTTTCCCATATCCAGCGTTACTGGGACAGGCAGCGCCAGTGTCCCGCAGCCAAGATCCTCCCAGGCGAGTACTACGTCACCGTGCTCGACGAGTACATCACCACGGTGCTGGGATCGTGCGTGTCGGCCTGTATCCGCGACCGCTGCCTGGGAGTGGGGGGCATGAATCACTTCATGCTGCCGTTGTCGGAAGACGGCAGCTGGGGTGGTGAAGAGGTGATCAGTAACGCCACGCGTTATGGCAACCATGCGATGGAGCACATGATCAACGAGATCCTCAAGCACGGTGGTCAGCGTCGCAACCTGGAGGCCAAGATCTTCGGCGGCGGCCAGGTCATGCAGAATCTCAGCGACGTGGGAGAGCGCAATATCGCCTTTGTGCGCGATTACCTGGCGACCGAGCGCATCGCCCTGTTGTCCGAAGACGTGGGCTCCACATGCCCGCGCAAGGTCATCTACTTCCCCCGCACCGGCAAGGCCCTGGTCAAGCGCCTGCGCGATCTGCACAACGACACGGTGATCAGGCGCGAGGCGGCCTATCACGAACAGATCAGGCGGCAACCTGTGCAGGGCGATATCGAACTTTTCTGAGCCGATGGGGCAGGGGACATGAAAAAGATCAAGTTGCTGATCGTGGATGATTCGGCGTTGGTGCGGCAGGTGCTGACCAGCATCTTCGCAGAGACAGCGGATATCGAGGTGATCGGCACCGCGCCCGATCCCTATATCGCGCGCGAGAAGATCAAGAAGCTCAACCCGGACGTGCTGACGCTCGACGTCGAGATGCCACGCATGGACGGGGTGACCTTCCTCGGCAACCTGATGCGCCTGCGTCCCATGCCGGTGGTTATGGTCTCCAGTCTGACCGAGCAGGGGGCGGACGTGACCCTGCGTGCCCTGGAATATGGGGCGGTGGACTTCGTGGCCAAGCCGAAGCTGGATGTGGCCGCAGGGCTGGTCTCCTACGCCGAAGAGATCGTCGAGAAGGTGCGTATGGCCGCCAGGGTACAGGTGCGCCCACTGGAGCGACGTGCCATGCTGGACAAGGCCTCGGGTAGCGATGTGACGTCGCGTCAGTCCGTGGACGCTGTGCTCGAGGCGCGCCCTCCGGCGCGGCTGCCCCACACCGCCGAGCGCATCATCGGTATCGGTTCGTCCACCGGTGGCACCGAGGCGATCAAGGAAGTGCTGATGCAGCTGCCGGCGGATATCCCGGCCGGTATCGTCATCACCCAGCATATCCCAGCGCCCTTCTCCGCGTCCTTTGCCCGGCGGGTGGATGGCCTCACGGCCTTGTCGGTCTGCCAGGCCGAGGACGGCCAGCAGATCCGCCCTGGACATGTATACATTGCCCCTGGTGACCGCCACCTGCTCGTCGAGCGGTACGGCGCGCGCTATGTCTGTCGGCTCGATGACGGCCCCCCGGTCAACCGCCACAAGCCTTCGGTGGACGTGATGTTGCGTTCCCTGGTGCAGAACGCCGGTCCCAACACCATCGGCGTGATGCTCACCGGCATGGGGGACGATGGCGCCGAGGGCATGGGCGAGCTGAAGGCGGCGGGTGCGCCCATCATCGCCCAGGACGAGAAGACCAGCGTGGTCTGGGGCATGCCGGGCGAAGTGGTCAAGCGCGGTTATGCCGACGAGGTATTGCCGCTGGGGCGGATAGCGGCGCGTCTCAGGGAGCTGGCGCGCGGATGAATGCCCAAGAAGCCAGGGGGGCGCGTCCTCATCTCTGGATAGGCTTCGTCCTGGCTGTGCCCATGCTTCGAAACATACCCCGCACCGTAGCCCAAGTGTGCCACCCTGCTCGCAATGGCCTGTGCGAACAGTGGGTTACGCGCACGGCATGCCGGGTGGAAGCGGCGTCCGCGCAATCCCGTGCATCGCCAACTCGACAAGCTGTTCAAGGTTGCCTGACGGCACGGCGCGATTCCGCTATCCTTCGCACCTTTCCGCCGGCCGGGTAGTGCCCGGTCGGCATCGTCCTGTCAGCGGAGTCCGCCCATGGGTTTCAAATGCGGTATCGTGGGCCTGCCCAACGTCGGCAAGTCCACCCTCTTCAATGCCTTGACCAAGGCCACTATAGCGGCCGAGAACTACCCCTTCTGCACCATCGACCCCAATGTCGGCGTGGTGCCCCTGCCCGACCCGCGGCTCGACCGCCTGGCCGAGATCGTCCAGCCGCAGCAGGTGCTGCCGACCACCATGCAGTTCGTGGACATCGCCGGCCTGGTGGCGGGTGCCTCCAAGGGCGAGGGGCTGGGCAACAAGTTCCTGGCCAACATCCGCGAGACCGATGCCATCGCCCAGGTGGTGCGCTGTTTCGAGAACGACGATATCGTGCATGTTGCCGGGCGGGTCGATCCGCTGGCCGATGTCGAGGTCATCAACACCGAGCTGGCGCTGGCCGACATGGAGACGGTGGACAAGGTGCTGACGAAGGCGGTCAAGCAGGCCAAGACCAACGACAAGAAGGCCATCGCCTGGAAGGAGCTGCTCGAGCGCGTCCATGCACATCTCGACCAGGGGCTGCCGGTGCGTACCCTGGAGCTGAACGACGAGGAGCAGGCGGGGTTGCGCGAGCTGCACCTGCTCACCGCCAAGCGCACGCTCTACATCGCCAACGTGAACGACGACGGCTTCGAGAACAACCCGCACCTGGACGCGTTGCGCGAGATGGCGGCGGCCGAGGGCGCCGAGGTGGTGCCGGTGTGTGCTGCCATCGAGGCGGAACTCGCCGAGCTGGACGACGAGGAGAAGCAGGAGTTCCTGGCCGAGATGGGGCTGGACGAGCCGGGACTGGACCGGGTGGTGCGTGCCGGCTACCGCCTGCTGGGACTGCAGACCTATTTCACCGCCGGGGTCAAGGAGGTGCGCGCCTGGACGGTGCCCGTCGGGGCCACTGCGTCGCAGGCCGCCGGTGTCATCCATACCGACTTCGAGCGTGGCTTCATCCGTGCCGAGGTGGTCTCCTACGAAGACTTCGTCGCCTGCGGTGGCGAGCAGGGCGCTCGGGAGGCCGGCAAGCTGCGGCTCGAGGGCAAGGACTACATCGTGCAGGACGGGGATGTCATGCACTTCCGCTTCAACGTCTGAGGCCGGATTGACAATCGCCGGGTCCTGGTAGAGAATCTTGCGCTTCCTACGGCAAGGTAGCTCAGCTGGTTAGAGCACCGCACTCATAATGCGGGGGTCGG
>CAYMWJ010000068.1:0-9862 GCA_964394235.1 uncultured Sedimenticola sp.
GGCGGTAGTGCGCCAGCTTGCGCTCGTCCAGGTCGAAGCCGATGGTCGGCCGCTGTCTGCCGAAAGCCACCGCCAGTGGCAGGCCCACATAACCCAGGCCGACAACGGCCACTTTGTCTTCTGTCATTTTTGTCATCTCAACCTCCCCAGGAGTCGCGCAGCGACACAATCTGATTGAATACCGGCCGGCCGTCAGTGGTGTCTTCACGGTCGCGGCAGAAATAACCCTCACGCTCGAACTGGAAGCGCTCGCCGATCCCCGCTTCGCCCAGCGACGGCTCGAGCACGGCCTCGTCGATCACGCGCAGCGAATCGGGGTTGAGGTCGGCCAGGAAGTCACCGTCGCGCCCCGGCTGCGGCACCCGGAACAGACGGTCGTACAGCCGCACCTGGGCATGCACTGCGTACGCTACCGGCACCCAGTGGATGACGCCGCGCACCTTGCGGCCCTCGGGATTGCGCCCCAGGGTCTCGGGGTCGTAGGTGCAGCGCACCTCGACGATCTCGCCCTGTGCGTCGCGCACCACCTCGTCGGCGCGGATCACGTAGCCGTTGCGCAGCCTGACCTCGCCGCCGAGCACCAGGCGCTTGTATTTCTTGTTGGCCTCCTCGCGGAAGTCGTCGCGGTCGATCCACACCTCGCGGGTCATCACCAGGTCGCGCGTGCCCATGTCCTCGTTCTTGGGGTGATTCGGGCCGCGCAGGATCTCTTCGTGATCCTCTGGCCAGTTGACGATCACCAGCTTCAGCGGCTGCAGCACCGCCATGCGGCGCGGTGCGCGCGCATCCAGATCGCTGCGGATGGCCGACTCCAGCATGCCCATCTCCACCGTGCTGTCGGCACGGGTGACGCCGATGCGGTTGCAGAAGTCGCGGATCGCCTCGGGGGTGTAGCCGCGCCGGCGCAGGCCGGCGATGGTCGGCATGCGCGGGTCGTCCCAGCCCGAGACGTGGCCCTCGTCCACCAGCTGGGTGAGCTTGCGCTTGCTCATCACCGTGTATTCGAGATTGAGGCGCGCAAACTCGATCTGCTGCGGATGGCAACCGATGCTGATGTTGTCCAGCACCCAGTCGTAGAGCGGGCGGTGATCCTCGAACTCCAGGGTGCACAGCGAGTGGGTCACGCCCTCGATAGCATCGGAGATCGGATGGGTGAAGTCGTACATCGGGTAGATGCACCAGGCATCGCCCGTCTGGTGGTGGATCAGGCCATGGCGGATGCGGTAGAGGGCCGGATCGCGCAGATTCATGTTGGGCGAGGCCATGTCGATCCTGGCGCGCAGGGTGCGGCTGCCGTCCGGGAACTCGCCTTCGCGCATGCGCCGGAACAGGTCGAGGTTCTCCTCCACGCTGCGGTCGCGGTACGGGCTCTCGCGGCCCGGCTCGGTCAGGGTACCGCGATAGGCGCGCACTTCCTCGGGCGAGAGGTCGCAGACATAGGCCAGGCCCTTCTCGATGAGTTCCACCGCGAAGCCGTAGAGCTGCTCGAAGTATTCCGAGGCGAAGTGCAGCTCGGACCATTCGCACCCCAGCCAGCGCACGTCTTCCTGAATGGCCTCGACAAAGTGCGCCTCTTCCTTTGCCGGGTTGGTATCGTCGAAGCGCAGGTTGCAGCGACCGGCATAGTCCTCGGCGATGCCGAAGTTGAGCACGATGGACTTGGCGTGCCCGATATGCAGGTAACCATTGGGCTCGGGCGGAAAGCGGGTGACGATCCGCTGGTGCTTGCCCGCGGCCAGGTCGGCGTCGATGATCTGGCGGATGAAGTTCTTCGGCGTGTTCTCGGCGCTCATGGGCAGGTCTCAGCGGTTGGAGCGGATGTGTTCTATGGCGCGGTCGATGCGGCGCAGGGTGGCCTCGCGCCCCACCAGCCAGAGGGTCAGGTCGAGATCGGGCGAAGGCGAGCCCCCGGTGACCGCCACGCGCAGCGGCATGGCCACCTTGCCGAACCCCACGCCCAGCGCCTCCACGGTATCGCTCACCGCCTGGTGAATGGGCTCGCGCACCCAGTCGGCCAGCGCGGCCAGGCGCTCGCGCACCGCGGCCAGCGCCTGGTCGGCCTCGCCCTTGAAGGCCTTCTTTGCTGCCTTCTCGTCGTAGCTGTCGAAATCGCGGTAGTAGAAGGCCGAGATGCGCGCCAGCTCGACCAGGGTAGTGGCGCGCTCGCGCTGCGCCTTGACCACCTCGACCAGGTCCGGTCCCTCGGCCGGGTCGATGCCCAGGTCGCCCAGGTGCGGCGAGAGCAGGTGAGCTACCCGTGCCGGCTCGCTGTGCATGAGGTACTGCTGGTTGAGCCAGTCGAGCTTGGCGGTGTTGAAGGTGGACGGCGCGCGGTTGGCGTTTTCCAGGTCGAACAGTTCGATCATCTCATCGAGCGAGAAGATCTCCTGGTCACCGTGCGACCAGCCCAGGCGCACCAGGTAGTTGAGCAACGCCTCGGGCAGGTAGCCCTGTTCCTTGTATTGCATCACGCTCACCGCCCCGTGGCGCTTGGACAGGCGACTGCCGTCCTCGCCGAGGATCATGGGTACGTGCGCAAAACGCGGCACGTCCCAACCCAGGGCGCGGTACAGGTTGATCTGGCGCGGGGTGTTGTTGATGTGGTCGTCGCCGCGGATCACGTGGCTGATGCCCATGTCGTGATCGTCCACCACCACCGTCAGGTTGTAGGTGGGCGAGCCGTCGGAACGGCGGATGATCAGGTCATCGAGCTCCGTGTTGGCCACGCGGATGGGACCGCGGATGAGATCGTCGAATACCACCTCGCCATCGACCGGGTTACGGAAGCGGATCACGTGCGGCTCGTCGGCGCTCACTGCGTGGTCACGGCAGTGGCCGTCGTAACGCGGCTTCTGCTTCGCCGCCAGCTGCTGTTCGCGCAGCTTGTCCAGCCGTTCCTTCGAGCAATTGCAGCGGTAGGCCAGGCCGCGCTCCAGCAGCTGCTCGATCACCTCGTCATAGCGATCGAAACGGTGCGTCTGGTAGAAGGGGCCCTCGTCGTATTCCAGCCCCAGCCAGGTCATGCCCTCGAGGATGGCGTTGACCGATTCCTCGGTGGAGCGCTCGCGGTCGGTATCCTCGATGCGCAGCACGAAACGGCCGCCATGACGGCGCGCGTACAGCCAGGAGAACAGTGCCGTGCGGGCACCGCCCACGTGCAGGTAGCCTGTGGGGCTGGGAGCGAAACGGGTCTTGATGGTCATGATGCGACTTCAGTGGCAAACGAAGATCGCCATTTTACCGGAAATCGCCTGCGTCCCGGGCACGATATGCAGCCGCGCGCCAGCGCCCGACCTGCAGGTGCCCGTGCCAATCACTCTGAGTTCTCCGTGGTTACTGTGCTCAAGGGCGGCTGCCGTGCCTGGGCGTCGAGTTGTTACAATTCACCTTTTCGGGATCCCCAGCCATGCGTGACTTGCTCGCCCGTATTCCCTTTCACATCGTCCTGATGGTCGCCCTTACCCTGGGGCTGGCGCCCTTCGTGCCCGAGCCGCACGTCTGGGAGAAGCTGCGCATGCTCGCAGAGGGCAGCCTGCGCCGGCCCATCGACATCTTCGACCTGTGCCTGCACGGCGCCCCCTGGCTGCTGCTGTTCGCCAAGATTGCGCTGGGCCAGTTCTCCACCCGGCCGACAGGGCACTGAACATGCCGCTGCCGCCACCCGCCGAACGCGAGCCGTTGCACACACGGCAGATCGTCTGCCGGGGCTACCGTCGCGCCGACGGCCTGTGGGACATCGACGCCCATCTGCGCGACACCCGCGACGAGCCCCTGCAGACCTTCGGCCGGGGCGAGATCCCACCCGGCGAGCCGTTGCACGAGATGTGGATGCGTCTGACCGTGGACGACGAGCTGACCGTGATCGACCTCCGCGCGAGCATCGAGCAGGCCCCCTACCCCGCCTGCCCGCACTTCCCGGCCGAGCGCTTCGAGAAACTGATCGGTCAGCGCATCGCGCCCGGCTGGACGGCGCGGGTACGCCTGGCCCTCGGCGGGGTCCACGGTTGTACCCACCTGGTGGAGCTGCTGGGCCCGCTGGCCACCACGGCCATCCAGACGGTCTATGCCTGGCGCGGCGAGTCGCTGGACGGTCACCAGCACCAGCCGCCCGAGGACTTCATCGACAGTTGTCACAGCCTGGTCGCCGATGGCGAGGTGGCACGACGGCTGTGGCCTGGACGCGGCGATGACGACTGAACAGCCCCCCGAACTGCTCGCCCCGGCCGGCGGCCTGCCACAGCTCGAGGCAGCCGTGCACGCCGGCGCCGACGCGGTGTACTTCGGCCTGGACCGCGGCTTCAATGCCCGCCGGCGCGCCACCGGCATCAGCACGGACGCGCTCGAGGCGGTGATGACGCAACTGCACCGCCACGGTCGCAAGGGCTACCTGGCGCTCAACACCCTGGTGTTCGACGAGGAGCTGCCCGAGATCGAGGAACAGATCCGCCATGCCGCCCGTTGCGGGGTGGACGCACTGATCGTGCAGGACATCGGCCTGGCACGGCTGGCGCGCGCCGTCGCGCCCGCCCTGCCCCTGCACGCCAGCACCCAGATGTCGATCACCGATGCCGAGGGCGTGGCCTTTGCGCAGTCACTTGGCCTCTCGCGGGTGGTGCTGGGGCGCGAGCTGTCCATCGAGGACATCGCCGCCATCGCCGCCGCGACCGCGGTGGAACTCGAGGTCTTCGTGCACGGCGCCCTGTGCGTCAGCTACAGCGGCCAGTGCTTCTCCAGCGAGGCCTGGGGCGGGCGCTCGGCCAACCGCGGCCAGTGCGCCCAGTCCTGCCGCCTGCCCTACGGCCTGCTGGTGGACGGTGAACTGCACGAACAGGGCGGCTTCGACTACCTGCTCTCGCCGCAGGACCTGATGGCCCTGCCCCTGCTGCCGCGCCTGCTGCGCGCCGGGGTGTGCAGCCTCAAGATCGAGGGACGACTCAAGGGTCCCGAATATGTCATGCGCACGGTGCGCGCCTACCGCCAGGCCCTCGACCGGCTGTTGGCCGGCCAGTCGACCAACGAAGAAGAACTGGTGATCGACCGCGACACCCGGCGCGGTCTGGCGCAGATCTTCTCGCGCGGCCAGGACGAACGGCACGATGGCCTGACCCCGGGTTTCCTGCTCGGTTCGCGTCACCAGGAACTGGTGATCGGCCGCAACCCGCGCCACCGCGGCCTGCACCTGGGCCGGGTCGAAGCGGTACTGGCCGACGGGGTACGCCTGCGCCTGCACAACCCGGTCAAGCCCGGCGACGGGGTGGTGTTCGACGGCGGTCGTCCGCAGCGACACGAGCCGGGCGGTCACGTGCGCCGGATCGAGCGCCGCGGTGAACGTATCCGCGAGGAGATCGATCATGGCGAGGTGGTGCTGCGCTTCGGCCCCGGCTTCCGTGCCACGGACATCGCGCCCGGCGACCATGTCTGGCGCACCCGCGACACGGCCAGCGACCGCGGCCCGGTGCTGCGCCCGGCCGAGGCCGTGCGCCTGCCCCTGCGCATCGAGTTGAGCGGCGCCCCCGGCGAACCGCTGCGCATCCGCCTCACAACGCCCGACGGCCGCCGGGCCGAGGCCAGCAGCCGCACGCCCCTGCAGGCCGCCGAACGCCGCCCGCTGGACGAGGCGGCCCTGAAGCGCGCCATCGGTGAGCTGGGGGACACCCCCTTCCGCATCGCGCACTGGCACCAGGATCTGGCCGATGGCCTGTTCCTGCCCCTGGGCGAGATCAAGCAGACCCGGCGCGCGGCGGTCGAGGCCCTGCTCGAACTGATGACCCGGCATCAGCGCGACCGTGAGCTGGCCTCGGCGCCGGTGCTGCCGGTGCTGCTGCCCGAGGCCGCCCCTCCGTCACCGCCCGGCCGGCCCGCCCTGTCGCTGCTGTGCCGCACCGCCGCGCAGGTCGAGGCCGCGCTGGCGCTGGACGACATCGACGAGATCCAGGTCGATTTCCTCGAGGTGCACGGGCTCAAGGACGCCTGCCAGCGCATCCGCGCCGCCGGTCGTCGCCTGGTGGTCGCCGCTCCGCGCATCTTCAAACCCGGCGAGCAACGCCTGGTCCGCTACCTGCTGCATCTGCAACCCGATGCCCTGCTGGTACGCTCGGCCGGCCTGTTGCAGCGCCTGCACGCCCTGGGCGGCGCAGGCGCCGCCTTCGACGAAGCGGTGCGCGTTCCCGCGCTGTACGGCGACTTCTCGCTGAATGCCGCCAACCGGCTGAGTGCCCACCAGCTGCTGGAGCTCGGCCTGGCGCGCCTGGCCCCGACCCACGATCTGAACGCCCGGCAGATCGCCGCCCTGGCCGCCGGTCTGCCGGAGGCCCGGCGCGCCTGTATCGAGGTGGTGGCACACCAGCACCTGCCCATCTTCCATACCGAGCACTGTGCCTTCGCGCGCTTCCTGTCCACGGGCAACGACTACCGTGACTGCGGTCGCCCCTGCGAACACCACCGGGTACACCTGCGCGACCCGAAAGGCCAGGACCACCTGCTGCTCGCCGACGTCGGTTGCCGCAACACCCTGTTCAATGCCCAGGCCCAGTCGGCCGCCGGCCATCTCGGCGATCTGCTGGCAGCCGGCATCCGCCACTATCGCATCGAGCTGGTGGATGAACCCGGCGACCAGGTGGCGGCCATCGTGGCGGGCTACCGCGCCTTGCTCGATGGTCGCCTCTCGGCCAGTGCCCTGCTGCATCGCCTGCAACAGGTGCCCGACGCCAATGGCCGTGCCCAGGGCGTGGGCAGCGGTTCACTGGCAGTGCGCGTGGAACCACCCCGGACGGCCATGAAGCGCCCCACTGCACGTTGAACCACATGAGCCCGCATCATCATCACCATCATCACGATCACCACGCGGTGGATAGACGCATCGGCCTCGCCTTCACCCTGAACCTGACGTTCACGGTCATCGAGGTGGTCGGTGGACTGCTCACCAACAGCACCGCCATCCTCGCCGACGCGGTGCACGATCTGGGCGATTCGCTGGCGATCGGCCTGGGCTGGCTGCTGGCGCGCCTGGGGCGGCGCCCGGCGAGCGGGCGCTACACCTACGGCTATCAGCGATTGTCACTGCTCGGTGCGCTGATCAATGCCTTGGTGCTGATCGCCGGCAGCCTGTGGGTGCTGACCGAGGCGATCCCTCGGCTGGCCGACCCGCCCATGCCGCACGCGGTGGGCATGACCTGGCTGGCGGTGCTGGGCATCGTGGTGAACGGCGCGGCGGCCTGGAGCCTGCACGGCGGCCGGAGCCTCAACGAGCGGGTGCTCAACTGGCACCTGCTCGAGGACGTGCTCGGCTGGGTGGCGGTGCTGATCGTGGGCATCGTGCTGCAGTTTGCCGACTGGCCCATCCTCGACCCGCTGCTGTCGGTCGCCTTCACCCTGTTCATCCTGTTCAACGTGCTGCGCAATCTGCGCGAGACCCTGCGCCTGTTCCTGCAGGGGGTGCCGGACGACGCACTGGTAGGAACGGTGCGCAAGAAGCTGCTGGCCCTGCCGCACGTGGTGGACGTGCATCACCTGCACCTGTGGTCGCTGGACGGCGAGCACCACGTGCTGACCGCCCACCTGGTGCTGGACATCCCCATCAGCGCCGAGCGTCAGCGCGAGATCAAGGAGGCCATCCGCGAGACCTGCCACGACTGCGACATCGGCCACACCACCATCGAGCTGGAACAGGCCGACGAGACCTGCCGGCACGGGCCGTGAGCCGTCAGGTCAGCAGGCCGGCCAGGCGTTCCAGACCCAGCTCGATGCGTGATACCTCGGTGGTGTAGGCGAAGCGCACATGGCGCGCGGTGTCGTTGTCGCCGAAATCGCTCCCCGGGGTGATCGCCACACCGGCCTCCTCGAGCAGGCGTTGCGCAAAGGTCTCGCCGTCTTCGTCAAGGTGTTCGGGCAGGCCGGCATACAGGTAGAAGGCCCCGCCGGGCGGCTGCGGGGGCAAGACGAAACCCAGCTCGCGCAGGCCGGCGAACAGGCAGTCGCGTCGCGCCTGGAACACCTGCCGGCGACGCTCCAGCTCGTCGAGCACCGGGGGCGCGAAGGCCGCCAGCGCCGCGTGCTGGGCCACGGTGGGCGGCGCCAGAAACAGGTTCTGCGCCAGTCGGTCGATGGGCTCCACCCAGGCCTCGGGCACCACCGCCCAGCCGACGCGGTAGCCGGTCATGCCGAAGAACTTGGAGAAGCTGTTGATCACGAACAGACCTTCTTCGCCCAGCGCCAGTGCGGTCTGCGGCGGGGCGTCGTATTGCAGGCCCTGATAGATCTCGTCCACGATCAAAAAGCGCCCCTGCGCGCGCAGTGCGTGGTAGAGGGCTGCCAGTCGCGCAGCGGAAATCAGCTCGCCGGTCGGGTTGGCCGGGCTGGCCAGCATCATGCCGGACAAGCCCGGCGTTTCCGCCGCTCGCTCCGGATCGACCGCCACCGCCTCGCCAGCGTAGAGCGCGATCATGTGGCGGTTGCATGGATAGCCGGGGTCCTGGATGCCGATGCGGTCCCCCGGGTCGACCAGCGCGCCCAAGACCAGCTGCAGCGCGCCCGAGGCGCCGGGGGTGACGATCACCCGCGCCGGGTCGATGGAGAGGCCGAAGCGCTGGCCATACCAGCCGGCGATGGCCTCGCGCAGCGCCGGCAGACCGAGTGCCGGGGTGTAATGGGTCTGACCTCGCGCCAGCGCCGCCTGCGCCGCGGCATTGACTGCCTCGGGGGCGGGGAAGTCCGGCTCGCCGACCTCCATGTGCACGATGTCGCGCCCGGCCGCCTGCAGTGCCTGCGCCCGCGCCAGGATGGCCATCACCCGGAACGGGGCGATGCCCTGCATGCGTGCGGCGGGCGCGGGCCAGGACATGCTCAGAGGGTCTCCAGCAGGGCCAGATCGACCGGCCCGGGCAAGAGCTCGCCATCGGCCCGGCGCGGGGGGGTGCCCGGTTCACCAAGCTGATCGAGCACCAGGCTGGCGCGCGAGAAGTCCTGGCCGAGGGTGTAGTCGTTGGTGGTGACCACGATGCGCGCGATGCCGGCATCGGCGGCCGAGGTCACGCCGTGCCCGGAGTCCTCGAAGGCGATCACCCGCTCCGGGGACAATCCCATACGCTCGAGCACCCAGACATAGATGTCCGGTGCAGGCTTCTTGGCCGGCACGATGTCACCGGCCCCGATCTCGGCAAACCAGCCGATCGATTCGGCGCCCAGGGTGTTCTCCAGCAGCGAGGTCACGTTGTCCATGGTGGTGGTGGTGGCGATCGCCAGCGGGATGCCGGCCTCGCGTGCCTCGCGCAGCAGGCGCTCCACGCCCGGGCGCAAGGGCACCCGGCCCTCGGCCATCAGCGCCTTGTAGTGCTCGGTCTTGGCCGCGTGCAGCCCGGCGACAAAGCCGTCCAGGTCCGCGGGGGGCTCGAAGGCGGTATTGAACTCGCGCAGGTAGTACTTGATGCGCTCCTTGCCGCCGGTCACCGCCAGCAGCTTGCCATAGAGCGCCACGTCCCAGTCCCAGTCGAGACCGGCATCGGCGAAGGCACGGTTGAAGGCCACCCGGTGGCCATCGCGTTCGGTGTCGGCCAGGGTGCCGTCCACGTCGAAGATCAGGGCTTCAATCTCGTTCACGATCGACTGCTCCACAACGAAAGGCCGCGCAGCATAGCAAGCATCCGGGCGGCTCGGCCATCTTGCAGCACGGCCTTGGCCGCGGTTCCAGCTTCATGGTAACGTGAAGTTTTGCACACGAGGTGGTCGAAGATGCCGGAGAATTCCGCCGACCTGGCCCATTACGAAGGTTTCGAGCCCTATCGTCCCGCCGCGGACGAACCCTACATGAGTGCTGGCCAGGAGGCACACTTCCGGGCCATGCTGGAGCACTGGCGGCGCATGCTGA
>CAYMWJ010000069.1:0-9281 GCA_964394235.1 uncultured Sedimenticola sp.
GCCTGGGACGCAGCGGGCGTGTGAGCGAGTCAGACCTGGTAGTAGTCCCTGTACCACTCGACAAAGCGCGCCACGCCTTCCTCCACGCTGGTGTCGGGCTTGTAGTCGAATTCGCGCACCAGATCGTCCACGTCGGCATAGGTGTCGGGCACGTCGCCGGGTTGCAGCGGCAACAGTTCCTTTTCGGCCTCGCGGCCCAGGCATTTCTCCAGCGTCTCGATGTAGTGCATCAGCTCCACGGGCCGGTTGTTGCCGATGTTGTACAGCCGCCAGGGGGCGCGGCTGCTGGCGTTGTCGGGGTGGTCGGAATCCCAGTCGGGGTTGGGCGGGGCCGGGCGGTCGAGCACGCGGATGACCCCCTCGACGATGTCGTCGATATAGGTGAAATCGCGCCGGTGCTTGCCGTAGTTGAACACCGGGATGGGTTCGCCGGCGAGGATCTTGCGCGTGAACAGGAACAGTGCCATGTCGGGCCGCCCCCAGGGGCCGTAGACGGTGAAGAAGCGCAGGCCAGTGGTAGGGATGCCGTACAGGTGGCTGTAGGTATGGGCCATCAGTTCGTTGGCCTTCTTGCTCGCCGCATACAGGCTGACCGGGTGGTTGACGTTGTCGTGCACCGAGAAGGGCATGCGCGTGTTCGAGCCGTACACCGAGCTGGACGAGGCATACACCAGGTGTTCCACCTCGCACTGGCGGCAGCCCTCGAGGATGTTGCCGAAGCCGACCAGGTTGCTGTCGATGTAGGCTGCCGGGTTCTCGATGGAATAGCGCACCCCGGCCTGGGCGGCGAGGTTGACCACTCGCTCGGGGCGATATTTCGCGAAGGTCTCGGCCATGGCCTCGCGGTCCTCGATGCGCGCACGCACATCGGTGAAGCCGGGATGGGCCAGGGTGCGGCGCAGGCGCGCCTCCTTGAGCGTGACGTCATAGTAGTCGTCCAGGGCGTCCACGCCGATGACTTCGTCGCCGCGCTCGAGCAGGCGCAGGGCGAGCTGGTTGCCGATGAAGCCGGCGCTGCCGGTGATCAATACACGCATGGGGTACTTTCCTTGGCTGTGAAACTCAGGCGCCCGATCCTAGCAGACCGGCGGCGATGTGCGCAGTGCCGCAGGCCGCCTCGGTGCAGTCCGCTGCCAGCACCGGCACGCCCAGCAGGCGCTCGCGGAGGGCGCGCCAGGTCGCGTTGACCGCCCCGCCGCCGCTGCTGAGCACCCGGCGCGGTCTGGGTGCGCCCAGTGCGTGCAGGCGGCGGTAGCCTTCGCGCTCGATGCGTGCGATGCCCTCGAGCAGGCCATGCAGAAAGCGCACGTCGTCGGCGGGACGGGGGGCGATGCGCGGCAGCTTTGCAGGGTCGTTGACTGGAAAGCGTTCGCCCGGCGCCGGCAGGGGATAGTAGTCCAGGCCGCTGTCGGCCTGCGGGTCGATGCGTTCACTCAGCGTGGACAGGCTGTCCTCGTCGAAGAACTGCCGCAGCACCGCGCCGCCACTGTTGGAGGCGCCGCCGACCAGCCAGCGATCGCCCAGGCGGTGGCTGTAGACGCCGTATTCCGGGGCGAATACCGGTCGCTCGGAGAGCACCTTGAGCACCAGGGTGGAGCCCAGCGCGGTACTGGCCTCGCCGATGTCGCGGATGCCGGTGGCCAGGGTGGCGGCATTGCTGTCGGTAGTGCCGGCGAACAGGCGCACCGGCCGTTCGCAGTCCCAGCGGTCGCGCAGCGCCGGGGTGAGTTCGCCGATGGCCTGGCCCACCGGGACCACCCGGGGCAGCAGGCGTGCCGGCACGCCGGTTTGTGTCAGCCAGTCCGGCCAGCGCCGCGTCACCGGGTCGTAACCGAGCTTGAGACTGTTGTTTTCGTCGCTCAGGCCGAGGGGGGCGCCCAGGCGGTGAGCGATCCAGTCGGCCTGGTGCAGGGCATGGGCGGCCTGGCCGGCACCGTTTTCGAGGCGGTGCAGCAGCTTGGCCAGGGTCGAACTGGGGCTGTGCACTGCGGCCTGTGGCGGGGCGATGGCCGCCAGCCGTTCGGCTTGCGCACGGGCGCGGCGATCGTCGTACATCCAGGCCGGTCCCAGCGGTTCGCCGTCGTGGTCGGTCAGCAGCAGGGTGCCGGAGGTGCCGTCCACGGCGATGCCCGCCAGCGCACGGCGGCAGTCGGCGGGGAGGGCATCCACCACCTCCAGTACCACCTGCCACCAGTCGTTCGGGCGCTGTTCGGAACAGCCCGCGCAGGGGTGGGTGGACGGGGGCAGGGGGGCGGCGGACTGTGCGTGCACCGTGCCGGCGGCGTCGATCACGCAGGCGCGTACCCCGGAGGTGCCCAGATCGATGCCGAGGAACCGGGTATTCACCGTCTCAGGGCAGGCGCACCGGTTGCGGGGCGGTCCAGGCCGGGTCGCGGTACTCGGCCACCACCGTGGTGTAGATGCCGCCGCGCACGTTGAAGTCGGCGGTCAGGCGCATGAAGCGCGGCCGGGTCGCGGCCACCAGGTCGTCGAGGATGCGGTTGGTCACCGCCTCGTGGAAGGCGCCCTCTTCGCGGAACGACCAGACGTAGAGCTTGAGCGACTTGAGTTCCACGCACAGTCGGTCGGGAACGTACTCGATGTGCAGTTCGGCAAAGTCCGGCTGCCCGGTCTTGGGGCACAGACAGGTGAATTCCGGCACCCGGATGCGGATGGTGTAGTCGCGTTCGGGCTGTGGGTTGTCGAAGGTTTCGAGATCCTTGCTGGGCGATGAGGGCATGGTGGCTACCAGTGACGGATATGGAAACCGCGCATTATAGGCATTCGAGGGCCATGCGGGCCAAGGCCGCCAGTGTGCGGTGGCCCCGGCCCCGCGGGTGAATGGTGCTTCCCCAGGCCGCGAGGCGGGTGTCGGGCAGTGTGAAAAAGTTCGTGTAAATTCAATTGCTTATGGTGTGTCTTTCCGGGCTCTGGCGCGCCGGTTCGCCGCTTGTGCCGCTGCGGGTGCTTCTGTATCTTTGCGGTTCATGCGACTGGAAAAGATAAAGCTGGCCGGTTTCAAGTCCTTCGTCGATCCCACCACCGTGCTGTTTCCGAGCAACCTGGTGGGCATCGTCGGCCCCAACGGTTGTGGCAAATCCAACGTGATCGACGCCGTTCGCTGGGTGATGGGCGAGAGTTCGGCGAAGATGCTGCGCGGCGAGTCGATGGCGGATGTCATCTTCAACGGCTCGTCCACGCGCAAGCCAGTGGGCATGGCGAGCATCGAGCTGATCTTCGACAACAGCGATGGCGGCGCCGGTGGTCAGTACGCGCAGTACGCGCAGATCTCGGTCAAGCGCCAGGTCTCGCGCGACGGTCAGTCGCAATACTTCTTGAACGGCGTGCGCTGTCGCCGGCGCGACATCACCGATCTGTTCCTGGGCACCGGCCTGGGGCCGCGAAGCTACTCCATCATCGAGCAGGGCATGATCTCGCGCATCATCGAGGCCCGGCCCGAAGAGCTGCGGGTCTATCTCGAGGAGGCGGCGGGCATCTCCAAGTACAAGGAACGCCGGCGCGAGACCGAAAACCGCATTCGCCATACCCGCGAGAATCTGGAACGTCTGGACGATGTGCGCGAGGAGGTGCAGAAACAGCTGCGTCACCTCGAACGCCAGGCGGCCACCGCCGAGAAGTACAAGACCCTCAAGGACGAAGAGCGTCGGGTGCGCGCCGAGCTGCTGGCCCTGCGCCTGTCGTCCATGCAGGACGACGTGGCGCAACGCGACCGCCACATCAGCGAGCTGGAGACCGCACTGGAGGCAGCGATCGCGCGCCAGCGCGAGATCGAGGCCGAGATCGAGCAGCAGCGCGAGGCGCATGGCGGGGCCAACGAGCACTTCAACGAGATGCAAGGCCGTTTCTATGCCATCGGCTCGGAGATCGCGCGCCTGGAGGAGGCCATCCAGTACGCGCGCGAGGCGCGTCGCCAGCAGGAAGTCGACCTGCAACAGGCCGAGCGCGCGCTGGCCGAGGCACGTGAGCTGGGGCAGCAGGACCAGAGCCGCCTGCAACAGCTCGCCGAGGCGCTGGAGCGCGACCGTCCGCGCCTGGAGGAGGCGCGCATGGCCGAGGAGGTCGCGCGCGAGCAACTGGCCGCCGCCGAGGAGGCGATGGCCGCCTGGCAGGCCGAGTGGGACCGCTTCAACGAACAGGTCAACGAGCCGGCGCAGCAGGCGCAGGTCGAGCGCACTCGCATCAATCACCTCGAACAGCAGGAACAGCAGTTGCGGCGGCGTATCGAGCGCAACCAGGAAGAGCAGCGCCGCCTGTCCGATATCGAGCTGGAGGCCGAGATCCGCGAGCTGTTGCGTCGCGAGGAAGAGGCCGAGGCGGCATTGGCCGAGGCGCGCGAACAGACCGAGCAGGCGCGCGAGGACATCGAGCAGGCGCGTGGCGAGATCCAGCAGCGCCAGGATGCGCTCGACCGCCTGCGCTCGGAGTTGCAGTCGCTGCAGGGGCGGCTGGCCTCGCTGCAGGCGCTGCAACAGGCAGCACGCGGTGAGGACGACGAGGCGCTCAACGACTGGCTCGCCCGGCAGGGACTGGAAGGGGCGCGCCGCCTGCTCGAGGGCATCGAGGTCGAGGGCCGCTGGCAACAGGCGGTGGAGGTGGCCCTGGGGCAGCACTTGCAAGCTGTGCTGGTGGACGATCTGGCCGCGCATGCCGGCGATGTCGAGGCCCTGCTGGCTGCCGGCGCACGGCTGTTCGAGAGCCGCGCAGGCCAGATCGTGGCACGGCCCGGGACGCTCGCCTCGGTAGTGCGCGGCCCGGCGGGGTTGATCGGCATCCTCGATGGCATCTATCTGGCCGATGACCTGGCGCAGGCCCTGGCGCGTCGTGGCGAGCTGGGTGCGGGCGAGTCCTTGATCACCCCCGAGGGGGTGCTGGTGGGCAATGGTTGGCTGGCCGCGGCGCGGGGCAACGAGGCCGAGCGGGGGGTGCTGGCGCGCGAGCGCGAGATCCGTACGCTCAGTGAACGCGAACAGGAGCTGGTGCCGCGCATCGAGGAACTGGAACGCCTGCTGGCCGAGGCGCGTGAGCGCCTGCGCCAGGCGGAGCGGGCGCGCGAGGAGGCACAGGCACGGCAGGATACCGGCGCGCGCGCCCTGGCCGACATCAAGGCCCTGCTCTCGGGCAAGCAGGCGCGTGCCGAGCAGATCCGCCAGCGCCTGGGTGCTCTGGAAGAGGAGGCCGCCGAGTTGCAACAGCAGTTGCAGGAAGATGCAGAACAGATCGAGGCGGCGCGCGAGCGCCTGCACGCGGCGCTGGCGCGGGTGGATGAACTGGACCGTCGGCGTGAATCATTGCAGGCCGAGCGTGAACGCCTGCGCCAGCGCCTCGAAGAGGCACGCCAGGCTGCGAGCGCACGGCATGCCGAGGTGCACGAACTGGCCTTGCGCATCGAGTCCATCCGTAGCACCGAGGACTCGCTGAGGTCCGGTATCGACCGGGTGCACTCGCAGGTCGCGCAGCTCGAGCAGCGCGTGGCCGAGCTGCGCGAGGCGCTGGAGCAGAGCAAGGCGCCGATGGGCGAGCAGCAGATCCTGCTCGAGACCCAGTTGCAGGAGCGCGTCGCCGTGGAGGCCCGGCTGGCCGAGGCGCGCAAGGCCCTGGAAGACATCGATCATCGGCTGCGCGAACTGGAGCAGTCGCGCCACGGGGTGGAGCAGCAGGTGCAGGAGGCGCGTATCACCCTCGACCAGGCGCGTATGGCCCGCCAGGAGATCGTGGTGCGCGCCGGCACCCTGCGCGAGCAGCTGGGCGAGACCGGTTTCGAACTCGCGACATTGCTCGAGGAGATGCCCGAAGGCGCCAGTGTGCAGGCCTGGCAGACGCGCGCCGAGCAACTGGCCACGCGTATCCAGCGCCTGGGAGCGATCAACCTCGCGGCCATCGACGAGTTCCGCGAGCAGAGCGAGCGCATGGAATACCTGAACCGCCAGCACGCGGACGTGACCAAGTCGCTGGAGACGCTCGAAGAGGCCATCCGCAAGATCGACCGCGAGACCCGCACCCGCTTCAAGGAGACCTTCGACAAGGTGGATGCCAGCTTCAAGGAGCTGTTTCCCAAGCTGTTCGGTGGTGGTCATGCCTACCTGGAGCTGACCGGGGACGATCTGCTGGATACCGGGGTGACGGTGATGGCGCGCCCGCCGGGCAAGCGCAATTCCTCCATACACCTGCTGTCCGGCGGCGAGAAGGCGCTGACCGCGGTGGCGCTGGTGTTCTCCATCTTCCGCCTCAACCCGGCACCCTTCTGCATGCTCGACGAGGTGGATGCGCCACTGGACGACGCCAACGTGGGGCGTTACTCGCAACTGGTCAAGGAGATGTCCGAGCATGTGCAATTCATCTTCATCACCCACAACAAGGTGACCATGGAGATCGCCAACCAGTTGATGGGCGTGACCATGCACGAACCCGGGGTCTCCCGGCTGGTGTCGGTGGACATGGAAGAGGCAACCTCGCTGGCGGCGGTGTGACGGTGACCATGGATGCGACGACACTGCGTTTGATCCTGCTCGGCATGGGCATCCTGCTGGTGGCGGGCATCTACCTATGGGATCGCTACAAGCGACGCCAGTGGCAGTTGAAGCAGGCACGCCGGCGCCCGCAACGCGCGGCGGTGGAGCCTTCGCTCGGTGAGCTGTCGACCGGCGAGCCGGCCGAGGAGAGGCCGCCGGCACTGAACACCGACGACCAGCCCCCCGGGGGGGGCGATCTGCCACCGCGCGAGCGTGCCGGTGAGTCGGAGGGGCAGGGGCATCCGGAGGGCACCGGACCCGACAACGAGCCCCGGTCCTCGAGGGATCTGACATTCAATGCCGAGGGGGAGAGCGATTACTTGCACATCGACCCCGCGCTGCGCGACGAGGTGCCGCGCCTGATCCTGCAGATCGTGGTGATGAGCAAGGGTGAGCCCTTCGATCTGGAGCAGGTGCGCGAGGCCGCGAAATCCGCCGACATGCGCTACGGTGCCATGAATATCTTCCACCGCGAGAACGAGCGCGGTCAGGTACTGTTCAGCCTGGCCAATGTGCTCGAGCCCGGTACCTTTCCCGAGAACGCGGACCCGGACTTCTTCACCCCCGGCCTGGTGCTGTTCACCCAACTGCCCGGGGTGCAGGACGGCATGGCCATCTACAGCGACATGCTGTTCACCGCCGAGCGCCTGGTCGCCCTGCTCGATGGCGAACTGCGCGACGAGGCGCGCAACCCGCTCACCCGCCAGGCCATCGAGCACACCCGTGACCAGATCCTCGAGCATCGCCGCAAGATCCAATTGCTCCGGAGCCGACATTGAGCGACGACATCCGCCAGCGCATCGCAGCCCTGCGCCGCGAGATCGATGACCATAACTACCGCTACTATGTACTCGACGACCCGGAGATACCGGACGCCGAGTACGATCGCCTGATGCGCGAGTTGCAGGCGCTGGAGGCGAAACACCCCGAGCTGGTCACGCCCGACTCGCCGACCCAGCGGGTGGGCGCGAAGCCGTTGTCGGCCTTCGCCGAAGTGCGTCATGCGGTGCCCATGCTGTCGCTGGACAATGCCTTCAGCGACGCGGAACTCGACGACTTCGACCGCCGGGTGCGCGAGCGCCTGGGGGTGTCGCGTGTCGATTATTCGGCCGAGCCCAAGTTCGACGGCCTGGCGATCAGCCTGCGTTACGAGCGGGGCGTGTTGGTGCAGGGCGCGACCCGCGGTGACGGCCGCGTCGGTGAGGACGTGACCCAGAATGTGCGCACCATCCGCGCCGTGCCACTGCGCCTGATCGGTGAGGGCTGGCCCGCGGTGCTCGAGGTGCGCGGCGAGATCGTGATGCCCAGGAGCGGCTTCGAGGCGCTCAACCGGCGCCAGCTCGCGCGTGGCGAAAAGCCCTTCGCCAACCCGCGCAATGCCGCTGCCGGCAGTCTGCGCCAGCTCGATTCCCGGGTCACTGCCGAGCGACCGCTGATCTTCTTCGCCTACGGGGTCGGCGAGGTGGTCGGTCATCCCATGTGCGAGAGCCACAGTGGCAACATGGCCCTGCTGCGCGACTGGGGCCTGCCCATCCCGCGCGAGCTCGAATCGTGCGCGGGTATCGACGCCTGCCATGCCTATTATCGGCGCATGCTCGAGCAGCGTTCCGAACTGGATTACGACATCGACGGTGTGGTCTACAAGGTCGACCGCCTCGACTGGCAACAGGCGCTGGGCTTCGTGGCACGCGCGCCGCGCTGGGCCATCGCGCGCAAGTTTCCCGCCGAGGAGGCGCTCACCGTGGTCGAGGATGTGGACTTCCAGGTCGGCCGCACCGGCGCGCTCACCCCGGTGGCGCGACTCAAGCCGGTATTCGTCGGCGGGGTCACGGTGAGCAACGCCACCCTGCACAACATGGACGAGGTCGAGCGCAAGGACATCTGGGTCGGAGATAGCGTCATCGTGCGTCGCGCCGGCGATGTCATCCCCGAGGTGGTGCGCAGTCTGCCCGAACGCCGGCCCGCTGATGCCCGCCGCGTGGTGTTGCCCGCGCAGTGCCCGGTCTGTGGCTCGGCGGTGATCCGTCCCGAGGGCGAGGCCATCGCGCGCTGTTCCGGTGGCCTGTTCTGCCCGGCCCAGCGCAAGGAGGCGATCAAGCACTTCGCCTCGCGCAAGGCCATGGACATCGAGGGCCTGGGCGACAAGCTGGTCGAACAACTGGTGGAGCGCGGTCTGGTGGAGACGCCGGCCGATCTCTATCGCCTCAGCCGCGAGCAATTGATCGGACTGGAGCGCATGGGCGAGAAGTCGGCCGACAATCTGCTGGCTGCGCTAGAGCGTTCCAGGGAGACCACCCTGGGCCGCTTCCTGTTCGCCCTGGGCATCCTCGGCATCGGTGAGACCATGGCCGGGGTGCTGGCGCAGACGCTGGGCTCGCTGGAGGCGATCCGCGCCCTGACCCTGAGCGACCTGGTCGAGATCCGCCCCAGCCAGGCCAAGGCCCTGCATGCGGCCCTGGAGGCCGCCGGGCTGGCGCGCGATACCCGGACCGCCCGGGTGCCGCCACCGCAGGGCCTGAAGTGGTGCCGGCCGGTGCATCTGGCGCTGCTCGCCGAACGTTGGCCGACGCTGGGCGATGTGCTCGATGCGGCTCCCGAGGCGCTGGCCAACGAACCACGGGTGCGCATCGAGGGCGTAGGCGAGGTGCTGGCCGAGAAGATCGTCACCTTCTTCCGCCAGCCGCACAACAACGAGGTCATCGACGCCCTGCTCGAAGCGGGGGTGCACTGGCCCGACCCCGCCGGCGAACG
>CAYMWJ010000070.1:0-2851 GCA_964394235.1 uncultured Sedimenticola sp.
ACCCGGCGCTGCGGCTTGAACTGCGGGAAGGTACGCTTGGGCTCGGACTCGGCGGCCTTGTAGACCTTCACCCGCACGTCGTACCAGGCGGCTTGCCCGGTGATCGGGTCGGAGTTGGAGATGTGCTCGCCGGACTCGCAGGGCGGCAGTTCCTCGCTGATCACGTGGTTGAGCAGGAAGCCCTTCTGCGACTCGTTGGCCTTCGGCGAGAGCCCCCAGGCGCCAGCGGCCTTGCCGATGGCGTTCCAGGTCCAGACCGTGCCCGGCTCGACCGACTCGGAGAAGCGCACCATGCAGCGCACCTTGCCATGCGGCGACTCCACCCACACCCAGTCGCCGTCCTCGAAGCCCTGGGTCTTGCCCAGCTTCGGGCTGACGTACAGATAGTTGTGGGTATGGATCTGCCGCAGCCAGGCGTTCTGACTGTCCCAGGAGTGGTACATGGCCATCGGGCGCTGGGTCACTGCGTTGAGCGGGAACTCCCGGGTATCGACCAGGCTGGCCTCCAGGGTCTCGTAATAGAAGGGCAGCGGGTCCATGAAGGTGATGATGCGCTGCCGGAGACGCTCCGGCGGCTGCTTGCCCGGGCGCTTGCCCAGTGCCGCCAGGCGGAACTTCTGCAACACCTCGGAATAGATGTGCACGTTGATCGGCTCGGCGTAACGGGTCATGCCGTGCGCACGTGCCCACTCGAGATAACCCTTGTTCCAGTTGCGCATGTACTGGTACGACTTGGGCAGCTCGTAGTGGAAGACGCAGTTGTTCTTGGCGTACATCTCCCACTGCCGCGGGTTGGGCTCACCCTTGAGGAACTTCTCGCCGCCCTTGCCGCGCCAGCCGGCGAGGAAGCCGATACCGGAACCGGGCGAGGTCTCGAAGTTGACGATGAAGTCCGGGTAGTCGCGGAACTTGCGGCTGCCGTCCTCGTTGACGAAGGCCGGCAACTTGAGCCGCGAGCCCAGCTCCACCAGCACGTCCTGGAAGGGCTTGCACTCGCCCTTCGGCGGCACCACCGGGATACGCACCGAATCGACCGGCCCGTCGAACTCGGAGATCGGCCGGTCGAGCATGGACATGGCGTCGTGCCGCTCCAGGTAGGTGGTGTCCGGCAGCACCAGGTCGGCGAAGGCCACCGTCTCGGAATGGAAGGCGTCGCACACGATCAGGAAGGGGATCTTGTACTCGCCATTCTCGTCCTTGTCGGTGAGCATCTCGCGCACATTCGCGGTGTTCATCGACGAGTTCCAGGCCATGTTGGCCATGAACAGCAACAGGGTGTCGATCTTGTAGGGATCACCGCGCCAGGCATTGGTGATGGCGTTGTGCATCAGACCGTGCACCGACAGGGGGTACTCCCAGGAGAAGGCCTTGTCGATGCGCAGCGGCTCGCCATCCTCGTCCACGAAGAGGTCGTTGGGGTCGGCCGGCCAGCCCAGCGGCATGCCGTTGAGCGGGGTGTTGGGCTGCACGTCCTCGCGGCTCTTCGGCGGCTTGGGGCACGGCGGGATGGGCCGCGGGAAGGGTGCCTTGTGACGGAAGCCTCCCGGCGTGTCGATGGTGTTGAGCAGGGTCATCAGCACGCTCATGGCGCGGATGGTCTGGAAGCCGTTGGAATGCGCCGCCAGCCCGCGCATGGCGTGGAAGGCCACAGGCCCCCCTTTCACGCTCTGGTGCTCCTTGCCCCAGACATCGGTCCACTGGATGGGCAGCTCGATCTTCTGGTCGCGCGCGGTCACGCCCATCTCGTGCGCCAGGCGACGGATGGTCTCGGCCGGGATGCCGGTGATGCCCTCGGCCCACTCCGGGCTGTATTCGTCCACCCGCTCCTTGAGCAGCTGGAAGGCGGTCTTCACCGGCTTGCCGTCGATCTCGTACTCGCCCAGCAGGAAGGGATCGGCACCCTCGCTGCGCACATCCACCGGGCGGTTGGTGATGCGGTCCCACCACAGCTTGTTCTGGGGATCGAAACAACCGTCTTCCACCGGGCGGTCGGTGCGGACGAACATGCCGTAGTCGTCCGAGGCCTCGTCCAGGTTGACCAGCTCGGCAGCATTGGTGTAGTTGATGAGGAATTCGCGGTCATACAGGCCCTGGGCGATCAGCTCGTGGATGATGGCCAGGAACAGGGCACCGTCGGTCCCCGGGCGAATGGGCACCCACTCGTCGGCGATCGCCGAGTAGCCGGTGCGTACCGGGTTGATGGAGATAAAGCGCCCACCGCGCCGCTTGAACTTGGAGATGGCGATCTTCAGCGGGTTGGAGTGGTGATCCTCGGCGGTACCGATCATCACGAACAGCTTGGCGCGATCGAGGTCGGGACCACCGAACTCCCAGAAGGAGCCGCCGATGGTATAGATCATGCCGGCGGCCATGTTGACCGAGCAGAACCCTCCGTGCGCCGCGTAGTTGGGTGTGCCAAACTGCTTGGCGAACAGGCCGGTCAGCGCCTGCATCTGGTCACGGCCGGTGAAAATCGCAAACTTGCTCGGGTCGGTCTCGCGCAGATGGGACAGGCGCTCTTCCATGATCTCGAAGGCGCGATCCCAGGAGATGGGCTCGAAATCCGCCTCGCCCCGCGCGGCACCCTTGCGCCGCAGCAACGGCTGGGTCAGGCGCGCCGGCGAGTACTGCTTCATGATGCCCGAGGCGCCCTTGGCGCAGATCACCCCCTTGTTGAGCGGATGCTCGGGGTTGCCCTCGATATGGCGCACTTCGCCGTCACGCAGGGTGACGCGGATACCGCAACGGCAGGCACACATGTAGCAGGTGGTGTGCTTGACCTCGATGCGACCAGTCTCACTCTCTTTGTATTCTGTCGGATCCAGCATTCGGGTAGGCCCTGGTTGAAGGA
>CAYMWJ010000070.1:2951-5027 GCA_964394235.1 uncultured Sedimenticola sp.
CCATGTCCTGGTTGATCAGGCGCATGCTCTCGGCCATCAGCGACATGTCCTCGCGCATGCCCGGCAAGCGCTCTGTCATCTGCACCACATGCCGGGTGATCGGCGTCATCTGCTGCATATGCGTCTCGAAGGCCGCCACATGCCCGACCACCAGACCCATGTCGTGATCCACCCGGTTCAGCCGGGTCACCATGGACTCCATGTTGCCGACAATGCGGTCCAGGTCCTGGTACAGCACCCGAACGTAGTAGAGATTGAAGACCGCGAGCACGATCAACAGGACGGAAATCACCGCGATCACCGTGTCGGTGATGCGGAAATGATGCTCGCGCTCGTCGAGAGTGATCTGGGTTTCACGCCCGATGCGGGCCATCACCTCGACGATGGGGCGGCGGGGATCGAGTTCCGGCGGTGGCATGTCCATGGGGCGACGACCTGTCAGGGAAAGGGAAACATGCGGTTGAGTGTCCGCGCCGGCTTGGACAGGCGGCGCATCTCGCGTCCCATGACCGCCACCTCGCCATTCATGCCGTGGATGGTGCCGGCGATGCCCGCCATCTCGTCCTTGACTGCCGCCAATTCGCTCTGTACCCCGGCCACGTCCCCGCGCATGTGCTGCATGTAGTCCTGCATCGCGGCCATTTCCTCGTCCATCTTCGCCGTGGCCTCGCCGACCCGATGCATCAGCGCCACCTGTCGCTCCATGGCGCCCATGGCCCGGGTGATGTCGTCCACACGCGTGGTGACCGACTCGAAATGCGCGTTCATGGCCACCACCATGTCGGACATGCGGTTGATCTGCGAGGACAGGGTGAGCAGCAGCACCAGGACGGAAATGGCAATGCCACCCAGCAGGATGAGCCCGGCCCGGATGGTCCAGTTGAGCCGGTTGCTCAGCTGGGTCTTCATCTCGATCTGCGCCAGCATGATGCCCTCGAAGGAACTGAGGGCGCGCAGGTACTGGGCCTGGAGCACGTTCTCGTCGGTACTGGCCTTGGGTTCGGGTAGTTCGGAGGCCATGGGCAGCGGATTCCTGGTGATCGTTGTACCGGGGCGCACCCCAGGGCGCGCCTGTCGCTACAAGCGATATTCCCCCAAGCATCCGCGAGGGTCAAATGGGCTGGACGCTGCCCCGCCCCCCGTCAATGCCAATCGCGCAGTGCCGAGAGATCCCAACCGCAGCGTTTCTCCACCAGATCGAAAAGGGCGGCGTCGGACTTGAGCTTCCAGGTCAGGCGTGGGTCAGTATCACCCGGCCTGGGCCGCTGCTCCCACAGCAGTGCGGGCGACAGATAACAGGGCTTGCGATAGTGCGAGGGATAACGGACCTCCGCCTGCTTCTGGCGCCCCCAGACCTCGGCACGCCGCGGCGCCTCACCGCGTTGAGCCACGGTGATCAACAGTCCCTTGCCCGTGTAACGAATCTGCGGGTTACGACGCACGTGGCGGTTGCGGTTGAAATCGATGGGCTGCTCCTCGAGCACGCCATCGACGATCTCCGCGGTCGCCGCATCGAACACCACCGGTTCGCCGGTCGGCAGGTGCACGCGCAGGCGATCGCCCTCGCGCACCAGCGACGGCAACTGGCGACGCGGGAAGAAATGCAGCTCACGGAACATGTTGTCATGGCTGTAGCGCTTGCTGATGCGCACGTCGTCCAGCACCGAGAGAAAGATCTCCTCGCGCGCCCGGTCGGGATACTGGAACAGGAACTCGCGGCGCGCACCGGTGCCCTCGAGGCCAGGCAGGTTGACCCGCGGCGAACCCTTGTTCACCAGGGCAAAGCCGACCACCTTCTCCTGCCGCCCCGGTGTATAGGTGTAGAGTTTGACCCCCGGCACACGCCCCAGACTGATCGCCCGGTCGTAACGATAGGTCTCGCGCACCCGATCACGCTCGGGCGGCAGATCGCGCCCCAGCTGCTCGAGCACCGTGTCCAGCGGCGGCTTGCGCGGTGGTGGAGGCGGAGGAGCCGGTTTGGGCGCCGGCGCCTTGGGCGGGGTGCCGCAGGAAGCGAGAAACAGGGTAAAGACGAACCAGAGCAGCTTGCGCGGCATACCATCGATTCTCCACGTC
>CAYMWJ010000070.1:5127-7005 GCA_964394235.1 uncultured Sedimenticola sp.
CCCTCGCCCTCGAACACCAGGGTGCTGGTCACCACGTTGTCGAGAAAGTCCCGGTCATGGCTCACCAGCAGCAGGGTGCCGTCGAAGTCCAGCAGGCGCTCCTCGAGCAGTTCCAGGGTCTCCAGGTCGAGATCGTTGGTCGGCTCGTCCATCACCAGCAGGTTGAAGGGACGGGTGAACAGGCGCGCCAGCAGCAGGCGGTTGCGCTCGCCGCCCGACAATGCCCGCACCGGCTGGCGTGCCCGCGCCGGCGGGAACAGGAAATCGGCGAGATAGGAGATCACGTGCTGCTCGCGCCCGTTGACCACCACCTTGTCGCTGCCGCCGGCGACGTTGTCCTGCACCGTGCGGTCCAGGTCGAGCTGCTCGCGCAGCTGGTCGAAATAGGCGACCTCCAGGCGGGTGCCCAGGCGTATCTGCCCGCGGTCGGGTTGCAGGCGACCAAGCATCAGCTTGAGCAGGGTGCTCTTGCCGCAACCGTTGGGACCGATGATGCCCACCCGGTCGCCACGCAGGATAGTCGTGCTGAAGCCACGGATCACCGGTCGCCCGTCCCAGGCGTAGTCCACGTCTTCCAGCTCGCACACCAGGCGCCCGGAACGTTCGGCGCTGTTGAGCGCGATCCGCGCCGTGCCCTGACGTTCGCGCCGCGCCCGCGCCTCCTCGCGCAGGACCTGCAGGCGGCGCACCCTTCCCTCGTTGCGGGTACGGCGCGCCTTGATGCCCTGGCGAATCCAGGCCTCCTCCTGCGCCAGCAGACGCTCCTGGCGCGCGCGCTCCTTTGCTTCGGCGCGGTCCAGTGCCTCGCGACGCCGCAGATAGGTGTCGTAGTCGCCGGGAAAGTCGCGCAGGCCGCCCCGGTCCAGTTCCACGATGCGCGTAGCCAGCCGCCGCAGGAAGCCCCGGTCGTGGGTGATGAAGACCAGGGCGCCGCGCCAGCCGAGCAGGAATTCCTCCAGCCAGGCAATGGCCTCGATGTCGAGGTGGTTGGTCGGCTCGTCGAGCAGCAGCAGCTCAGGATCACCCGCCAGCGCACGCGCCAGCAACACGCGCCGCTTCATGCCGCCTGACAGGGAGGTGAAATCCACCTCGCCATCCAGGCCCATGCGCGAGAGGATGGTCTCGACCCGCTGCTGCACCTGCCAGCCCCCGGCCTGCTCCAGTGCCTGCTGGGCCTGTGCCAGGCGCGCCAGCGCGCGCTCATCGGCCGCCTCGCCCAGCGCCGCACCCGCCGCATGGTAGTCCTTGACCAGGGCGGCGATCTCGCCCAGGCCATCGGCCACTACCTCGAACACCGTGCCCCTCAGGTCTTCGGGCACGGCCTGCTCGAGCCGTGCCACCCGCGCGCCCCGACGCAGCACGCGCTCACCCTCGTCGGGCGCCAGCTCACCGGCAATGATACGCAGCAGGGTGGACTTGCCCTCGCCGTTGCGACCGATCAGGCAGATGCGCTCGCCGTCCTCGATCGTCAGCGAGACGCCATCGAGCAAGGGGGGGTGGGCAAAGGACAGGTGAATGTCGCGCAGGGACAGCAGGGCCATGAAGGGAACACCACACTTGGAACCGGGTGCCATATTCGCACATCCGCCCCCGGTCGGCAGCGCCCATGGCGCCCCCCTTCCAGCGGATAATATCAGGGAATATCCCCCCTGCCAGACACCGGAAATTAGGGTTTTTCCCTAGGCCTCATGCCTGATATCGACCGGCAGGCATTAGGACAAGTCAATGCCATAATCCGTGAAACGACATAAAGTATTACGCGGGATCACCGATCCCCTTCCCGTTATCCCATCTCCGCCTTCAGCTCCCGAGGACACCGACCATGATGGACCCGGAATTCGTTGAACTCTCGCGCTGGCAGTTTGCCATCACCGCGCT
>CAYMWJ010000070.1:7105-9185 GCA_964394235.1 uncultured Sedimenticola sp.
TGGATCCTGGTGGCCAACGGCTGGATGCAGAACCCGGTGGGCGCCGAGTTCAACATCGACACCATGCGTATGGAGATGACCAGCTTCGCCGAGGTGTTCTTCAACCCGGTGGCACAGGTGAAGTTCATCCACACCGTCTCCGGGGGCTATGTCGCGGCCTCGATGTTCGTTGCCGGCATCTCCGCCTATTACCTGCTCAAGGGCCGCGACCTCGGTTTCGCGCGCCGCTCCATGGCGGTGGCCCTGGGCTTCGGCCTGGCGTCCATCCTTTCGGTGATCGTACTCGGCGACGAGTCCGGCTATGAGGTCGGCGACGTACAGAAAGTGAAGCTGGCCGCCATCGAGGCCGAGTGGCACACCGAAGAACCGCCCGCCGCCTTCACCCTGTTCGGCTGGCCCAATGACGAGACCATGGAGACCGAGCACGCGGTCAAGATCCCCTGGCTGATGGGCATCATCGCCACCCGCTCCCTGGACGAGGAAGTCCCCGGCATCCATGACCTGATCAAACAGGCCGAGCACCGCATCCGCGCCGGTATCATCGCCTATCGCGCCATGACCGCGATCCGCAACGGTACTGCCGACGAGGAGGACCGCGCCCTGTTCGACATGTACAAGAAGGATCTCGGCTATGCCCTACTGCTCAAGCAGTACACCGACAAGGTAGTGGATGCCACCGACGAACAGATCCAACTGGCCGCACGCAGCACCGTCCCTGATGTCACCCGGCTGTTCTGGACCTTCCGCATCATGGTATTCAGCGGCTTCACCATGCTGTTCCTGTTCGTCACCGGCTTCGTGCTGATGGCTCGGCGTCGCCTGGAGCGCCACCGCTGGCTCCTGCGCGCCTTCCTGTATGGCATGGATCGCCATCGAGACCGGCTGGTTCGTTGCCGAGTACGGCCGCCAGCCCTGGGCCATCGGCGAGATCCTGCCTACCTTCCTGGCCACCTCCAGCCTCACCAAGGAGGACCTGATGATCAGCCTGGCCGGCTTCATCACCTTCTACACAGTGCTGGCAATCATCGAGTTCTACCTGATGTTCAAGTTCGCGAGGCTGGGACCCAGCTCGCTGCATACCGGCCGTTATTACTTCGAGCGTAGCGGTGCGCCCGACCTGGCCAACGCCCCCGCCGCCCCCGTGAAAGACTGAGGAGACCGATCATGCTGCTCGACTACGAAACCCTGAAATTCGTCTGGTGGCTGCTCATCGGCGTGCTGCTGGTCGGCTTCGCCGTGATGGACGGCATGGACATGGGAGTGGGCGCCCTGCTGCCCTTCCTCGGCAAGACCGACGCCGAGCGCCGGGTGATTATCAACACTGTGGGGCCGCACTGGGACGGCAATCAGGTCTGGTTCATCACCGCCGGCGGCGCCCTGTTCGCGGCCTGACCCGCGGTCTATGCCGCCTCCTTCTCGGGCTTCTACTTCGCCATGCTGCTGGTGCTGTTCGCGCTGTTCCTGCGCCCGGTGGGCTTCGACTATCGCTCCAAGCTCGACGCCAGCCAATGGCGCAACAGCTGGGACTGGGCGCTGATGACAGGCAGCGTCGTGCCCCCCTGGTCTTCGGCATCGCCTTCGGCAATCTGCTGCAGGGTGTGCCCTTCCACTACGACGACATCATGCGTCCGTGGTACGAGGGTGGCTTCTTCGGCCTGCTCAACCCCTTCGCCCTGCTCGCCGGTGTGGTGGCCCTGAGCATGTTCGTGCTGCACGGCGCCACCTTCCTGCAACTGCGCACCGAGACGGTGATCGCCGAGCGTGCCGCGCGTGCGGTGCAGATCAGTGGCCTGGTGTTCATCGCCACCTTCGCGCTGGCCGGCATCTGGCTGGCAGTCGGCATCGACGGCTACCGCATCGTCGAGGCCCCTGCCCCTGGCGCCATGCCCATGCCCACGACCAAGACGGTGGAAGTGGCCGCCAGCGCCTGGCTGGAGAACTACAGCCGCTACCCGCTGACCCTGCTCGCCCCCCTACTCGGCTTCGGTGCCGCGATACTGGCCATGCTCGCCTCGCGCGCCGGCCGCGCCGGCTGGGCCTTCTTCGCCTCCGCGCTGGTACAGGGCGGGGTGATCTTCAC
>CAYMWJ010000071.1:0-9171 GCA_964394235.1 uncultured Sedimenticola sp.
CCGCGGCCAGCCGCGCCGTCAACGGCCGCAGCAGGTTCTGGAAGGCGGGTTTCAGATCGTAGATGGTGGGCATGACAGTCTCACGACCCTACATTTCGATGGATCCTGCAGTTCCCTGTAGCGTCAGCCTACGACCTATTCCCTACCCTCGCAACGAGCTCGTCATGAGCCGCTGTCAACCGGCAGTTTCAGACAATCTCTCAACCAGGCCGGGTCCACCGCTTTCCCTTCTTCGATATCGGAATACAGCTTACGCTCCACGCCTGTCGCATCGACATATTCGATTTTGTAAATCACGCGGCCACAGTAGCTTTCCAGCTCTTTATCAAGGATCCGGCTCCCCGGCTCCCGTTCCAGCAAACGCGCCTCTATCTGCCGCATCAGGACACCACGTCGTTCACTGATCCGCTGAATTTCAGCCTGTTTGCTCTTGACCCACGCGTAAGCGCCTACCAAAGCAAGCAACGATGCGCCAACCGCCACCGTCAACAAGGCGCGCTTCATGGTTCTCTCCTGCTGCGTAGTCTGACAAAAGGTGATTTTTCACCGATTCTGCCATCGGCGAAAACCCTTTCCATGCTCTACTCTGGCAACCGCCCCTCGCCCTGCTCCTCGTGGGTGACCCCGTCGCGGATGTGGTAGATGCGCCGGAAGGTGGGGATGATCTTCTCGTCGTGGGTGACCACGATCACCGCGGTGCGGTACTGGCGCGCCATGTCGTTGAGGATGCGGATCACCGCCAGCGCGCGCACCGAGTCCAGCGGCGCGGTGGGCTCGTCGGCGAGGATCACCGGGGGCCGGTTGACCAGGCCACGGGCAATGGCCACGCGCTGCTGTTCGCCGCCGGAGAGCTGGGCGGGCATGGCACGCGCCCGGTGCTGCACATCGAGGGCCTCGAGCAACTGCAGCGCCCGATCCCGTGCCTGCGCGTTCCGCACGCCAGCGAGCATGGGCAGCAGCGCGACGTTGTCGGTGACGTCGAGAAAGGGAATCAGGTAGGGAGCCTGGAACACGAACCCGATCTTGTCACGGCGCAGGGCGCGCAGGTCGCGTACCGTCCAGCCGTCGTCGTAGATCACCTCGTCGCCCAGGGTCATGCGCCCGGCGGACGGATCGATGACCGCGCCCAGGCACTTGAGCAGGGTGCTCTTGCCCGAGCCCGAAGGTCCGATCAGGCCCACCACCTCGCCGGGTTCGACACGCATGTTCACTTCCTTGAGCGCGTCCACCGCGGTGTCGCCCTGGCCGTAGCGCTTGCGCAGGCCCTCGATGAGAATGCCACCTTCGCTCATCTCAGCCTCCAATCGCCTCGGCCGGATCGACCTTGATCGCCATGCGGATGGCCACCAGGCTGGCCAGGGTGCAGATCGCCATCACGATGAAGAACCCGGCCACGGCGTCCTGCGGGATCAGCAATACGTACTTGGGGAAATGCGGCGCCGCGAAGGTGGCACTGATGCGCCCGACCATGAAGCCGATGGCGCCCAGCGCCAGTGCCTGTTTGAGGATCATGCCGGCAATGGTGCGGTTGCGCGTGCCGATCAGCTTGAGCACCGCGATCTCGCGGATCTTGTCCATCGTCAGGGTGTAGATGATGAAGGCCACGATGGCCGCGCTGACCACCGCCAGGATCACCAGGAACATGCCGATCTGCTTCGACGAGGTGGCGATCAGCTTGCCGACCAGGATCTCCTCCATCTGCGCACGATCGTAGACCTGCAGGCGCTGCCAGCGGCGGATCGACTCGGCCACCTCGGCAGCATCGTAGCCCGGCTTCACCCGCACCA
This sequence comes from uncultured Sedimenticola sp., assembly GCA_964394235.1. Lineage (GTDB taxonomy): Bacteria > Pseudomonadota > Gammaproteobacteria > Chromatiales > Chromatiaceae > MONJU. Next base: position 1,788 of record CAYMWJ010000071.1, read on the forward strand.
GCACGGCATTGACGAAGTTGCTCGTCGTCTGCGAGGCGATCACCGCCTCGGCCACCCCTGGCACACCCGGGCGATTGAAGGCCGGATTCTCCAGGGTGCGACGGCGCTGACTGTGGATGCTGTCGTTATCCTTGAGGAACTGCGCCTCCTGCGCATCCTTGAGCGGGATGAAGACCATGGGATCGCCACTGGAGGACACCATGCGCCGGGTCAGGCCCACCACGGTGTAGTGCTTGCGACGGATGCGGATGCGCTCGCCGAGGCGCAGCCCGGCCTTCACGTCGGCCACCGCCTCGTAGTGCCCGCGCGTGATCTGGCGGCCGGCCACCAGGTGACGCGGCCAACCGGGGCCGGCCGGCATGCCCGGCGCGATACCCACCACCATCACCCGCACATCGCTGTCGGGGCGCGCCACCTGCATGGTCAGATAGGTGACATTGGCCGCCGCGGCCACACCCGCGATGCCGGCGATGTCGCGCCACAGGTCATCGTACAGGCTGGACGGCTCGGCATAGGGCCCCAGGGTGCCTTGCTGCACCACCCACAGGTCGGCGCCGCTGTTGTCGATCAGCGCCCGACCGTCGGCCACCATGCCACGATACACCCCGGCCATGGTCAGAGTGACACCGATCAGCAGCCCCAGGCCGAAGCCGGTGAACACGAACTTGCCCCAGGCGTGCAGGATGTCGCGGCCGGCCAGGCTGATCACGACTTCACCCCCGGCAGGCGTTCGACCTGGCGGATCTTCGCCCCCAGGCGCAGCGGCTTCTCGTTGTAGATCACCACCTGCTCGCCCGGCGACAACCCTTCGAGCACCTGCACCCGGCCGTCGAGATCGCGCGCGCCGATGCGCACCGGCGCATAGCGCAGCGACTCGCCATCGACCACCCACACCCCCAGTTCGCCATCGACCCGGCGCAGCGCCGCATTGGGCACCACCGGACGCGCGGGCAAGGGCGCCAGATGCACCGTGACCTCGGCCAGCTCGCCCAGTGGCGGCAACGGATCGGGAACGCGGTCAAAACCGATCTTGGCCAGCATCTCCTCGGTGACCGCGTCGGCCAGCGGCTCGAGCCGCAGTACCTGGCCTGTCAGCGGCGCACTCGCCCGCGAGCGCAGCACGATGGACGCCTGGAGTCCCGCGACCAGTCCCTCGGCACTGACCTGATCGAAACGGGCGTTCACCCACAACCGGGCCGGATCGATCAGCTCGACCACCGCCTGCCCAGCCACCAGGGTGTCACCGGGGATGGCATTGCGCGCCACCACTACCCCATCCACCGGGCTGAACAACGTCAGGTTGTGACGCTGCGCCTCCAGCGCCTCCAGCTCGTGGCGCAGGCGGTTCAGTTCATCGCGCGCCGATTGCAGGGCAGCATCGGCGATGCGGCGTTCCAGGCGCTTGGTGGCCACCAGTTCCTCGCTGGTGGAACCCACCTTGCGCAGCCGTTCATAGCGCTTCAGCTGACGATCGGCGTACTCGAGCCGCGCCTGAGCCTCGCGCACGGCCGAGCGGGCGCGCTGGATGGCGGCCTGCTGAGCCTGGATACGCGCCCCCAGGTCCACGTCGTCGATTATCGCCAGCACCTGCCCCCGACGCACATGGTCGCCCACGTCCACCCGCAGCTCGGCCAGCCGCCCCGGCTGGGTGGGACCGATGTGGTAACGGTCGCGTGCCTCCACCGTACCAATGCCGAACAGACCCGGGCGCACCGCGGCCTCGACCACCGGGGTCACGCGCACCGCGATCGGCGCCAGGGGACCGGCGCGCAGCGCAGTGTAGGCGAACAGCACCAGCAGGGGCAGCAGTACCGCCCCCACCGCCAGCATACGACCTCGTGGCAGGTTCATGAGTGCACCTCCAGGCCCCGGCGATACAGAGCGAACAGGGGCGGCGCGGCCTCGCGCATGCGCGTCACGTCACCGGCCAGCAGCGATTGCATGACCAGACCTTGCACCATGCCGATCAGGGCCATGGCCGCCGTGCCGGGCTCGACCCCGGGGTCGATCTCGCCGACGGCCTGCCCCTGCTCGATGCGCATCACCAGGCGCCCGGCATAACGCTGCATCAGACGTTGCACCGCGTTGCGCACGGGCGAACCGTCGGGCCGCTGCAGCTCGGCAAACAAGATGCGCGGCACCCCCGGGTGCTCGATGACGAACGCGACATGGGCAAGGAAGATCGCCTCGAGCTGCGCCAGCGGCGAATCCACGCCTTCGGCTGCCTGCTCGATGCGCGCCAGCAGCCGATCGGCCACCCAGTCCATCACCGCCTGCCACACCGCGTCCTTGTTGGGAAAGTGGCGGAACAGCGCGCCCTGGGTCAGGCCCATGCGCTCGGCGATGGCTGCGGTGGTGATCTTGCTCGGATGTCGCTCGCCGGCCAGATCGAGCACGGTACGTACGATCACCGCGCGGCGCTCCTCGGCGGGCAGGTGCTTGCGTCCTGGACTCATCCCGTCACCTCAAAGATAGTAATCAGTTACTATCTACTACCCTACTCCTCCATGACACACGGAGCAAGCCCCCTCTCGCATCGGGACAAGCATCCCGCCACCGCATGCTTTCCCTGAAGCCGTTTTGGCCTGGATCAAATTTTCCTCATATTCAGCATGGATTTTCTTTTCCCCTTACTAGACTCGGGCATGTACGGGTGCACGAACGCACCTTTACGAGCAGTAAGGGGAGTCATCATGAAAACGGTATTACGCGGTATTGGTCTGGGTGCCCTGCTGGTGGCAGGGACCTGGTTTGGATGGACGCCACCGGCAGAGGCAGCCTCGGGCTGTCTGAGCTGTCACCAGGGCATCGAGGATATCCGTGACAAGAACAGCCCCATGATGCAGTTGCTCAAGAGCATGGGTGCCCAACATGGCGACCCGGAAGGCTGTGTGATCTGCCATGGCGGCAATCCCGCAGAGACGAAGGACAAGGCCAAGGCGCACCGGGGATCTCCGGCCAGCTTGGTCAAGGCGCGCGGGGCACAGACCTTCTATCCCGATCCCGGGGCCATGGACATCAACAAGTACACCTGCGGGCAGGCCGGCTGTCACCAGGGCTACCCGGAACGCCTGGAGAAGGCCCTGATGAACACCGAGGCCGGCAAGATCCAGGGCAACCTGCACACCTGGGGCATTCCCGAGGTGCAGAACCACAAGGTGCCCTGGGGCAACTACGACGTGAAGGACGGTGACGGCCCCGTGCCTGCCGTGGGCACCCCCGCCTACAAGGCCTACATGAAGGACATGCTCGCCGCGCACAAGGACCAGTTCCCCAGCGAGCTGAAACAGGTCCCGCAACCCTCGGTGGACGAGATCGAGAAGGATCCCAAGCTGGCCGGCTTCACCTACCAGCGCCAGCAGTGCCAGCGCTGCCACGTCACGGTGAAGGGACGCGAGAAACGGGGTGACTACCGTGGCCAGGGATGTTCCGCCTGCCACGTCCCCTATGGCAACGAGGGGCTGTACGAGGGCAACGACCCGACCATCGACAAGACCGAGAAGGGCCACCTGCTGACCCACCAGCTCCAGGCCACGCGCAAGTCGGTGGTCAAGACCGCCAATGCCGAGTACTCGGGCATCCCGGTGGAGTCCTGCAACCATTGCCACAACCGGGGCAAGCGTATCGGCGTGACCTACCAGGGCCTGATGGAGTTCCCTTACGGCTCGCCCTGGAACGAGCAGGGGATGAAGCAGCCCAAGCTGCACACCAAGAAGTACCTGTTCATCTCCGACGACCTGCATCACCAGTACAACCAGAGCCGGCCGGGCAACCCCAAGGGCGGCATGCTCTGCCAGGACTGTCACACCACCATCGACATGCACGGTGACGGCAACATCCCCGGCACCACCCTGGCGCAGGTCGAGGTCGAGTGCCAGGACTGTCACGGCACGCCCGAGATGTACCCCTGGGAGCTGCCGCTGGGCTATGGCGAGGAGTTCGACAAGGACCTGAGCAAGGCCCCGCCACGCGGCCTCGCGCAACAGCCACTGCAGCAGACCGCGGCCTTCGCCACCGTCTATCCCAAGGGTGACGGCTACCTGCTGACCACGCGCGGCAATCCCTTCGGCAATGTGGTCAAGCAGGGCAAGAAGGTGATCCTGCACTCGGCCACCGGCCAGGACTTCGAGGTCCCCATCCTCAAGCAGATCAAGCTCGACGGCACCTGGAAGGACCAGAACGCCATGGTCGCCATGAGCCAGGTGAAGAAGCACAACGAGAGCCTCGAGTGCTACGCCTGCCATGCCTCCTGGGTGCCGCAGTGCTATGGCTGCCACGTGCAGATGAACTACGGCAAGGACAAGAATGGCAAGCCGTATCACGACACCGACTGGATCGCTTCGGGCAGCCAGCGCAAGCCTGATGGCTCCACCGCCGAGTCACCGCTGGGCGTGCAGGGCATCCAGAGCCCGGGCAAGGCCTTCGAGACCCGCTCCTACCTGCGCTGGGAGGATCCGGTGCTGGGCATCAACGGCGAGGGCCGCGTGACCCCGCTGATGCCGGGCTGCCAGGTGGTCTACACGGTGATTGACCGCAACAACAGGACCATCGCGCTCAACCAAGTCGCCAAGTCCGAGGACGAACGCCGCGAACTGGGACAGAAGCGCACGCCGCTGAGTATCGACATGGCACCGGTGCAACCGCACTCGGCCCAGCGCAAGGCGCGTACCTGCGAGTCCTGCCACAACAATCCCAAGGCCATGGGTTACGGGATCGCTGGAGGCGTATTCCAGACCCGTTATGTCGAGGACATCGTGGAAGACCTGATCGACCAGAAGACCGGCAAGCCGATCCCGAAGAACGGCAACTACAAGATCCAGATCCCGAAGATCGCCGATCTGGACTTCGACTGGTCGACCATCATCAAGGACGGGCAACAGGTGCAGACGGTGGGTACGCACTGGCCTCTCTCGCGTGCCCTGCCCAAGGCGATGCGTGATGCCATGGAGCGCACCGGCCTGTGCATGGGCTGCCACCGCGAGATGAGCAATGCCGAACTGTGGGCCAAGGTCGCCACGCCTGGACGGCTCAACGACCAGCAGCACATCGAAATGCTGAACAAGGTGCTGCGGGCCTACGCGGCCTCGAAGGACAAGGCAAAGTGAGAACGGCCGTCCTGCTGTCCGCGGCCCTGCTGGCCGCGACCTTGCCGCCGCCAAGCTTGGCGGCGGGGGGCGCGGCCACGCAACCGCTGCACATCGATCCGCTCGACGAGAACCGGGGCAGCGCCCTGCACCGGGGAGCCAACCCGCACCGCCAGCTCACCCCCGAGCAACACCAGCGTGTTGCGGCCCAGCACCTGGCGGCAGGACGCGTACCCCAGGCTTTGGCGATACTCGGACAAGCGATCTCGCAATATCCCGATGCCGCCGGGCTGTTCGCGATGCGTGCCAATATCGAGCTGCAACAGGACAGGGTGCGCGAGGCCTTGGCAGACCTGGAACAGGCCGTACGACTGCAACCGGACGACGCCCTGTTCCGGGTGATGCGGTCACGGCTCTACCTCAAGTTCGGACGTGAAAAGGAGGCACTGAACGACCTGAACACCGCCATCCACATCGACCCGGACTTGGTCCCTGCCCGCTTCAACCGCGGCAGCCTGCTGGCCAGCCTGGGCCACGAGAAGGAGGCCCTGGCGGACTTCGATCACATCATCGCGCTCGACCCCAGGCTGCCCGCGCCCTATTTCAACCGGGGCGCCATGCGGCACGCCCTGGGCCAGGAGGCACAGGCGCGCGAAGATATCGAGACCTTCATCCGCCTGTCTTCCGCCGATGACTGGAAGCGCGCGGGACGCGAACTGCTGCGCGCCTGGGACGAGCAAAAGATAGCCAAAGACAGCCAATGATCCGAACCGCCATCGCCGCCTTGTGGCTGCTCGCCTGCACCGCCGTGCAGGCGGTGGGACAGACCGATTTCTCCGCCCTGCTCGACGAGGCAGGACTGGAGTTCCACGCCCCCGAGGGTTTCGTTGCCCTGCCGCTGGAAGCCGACTACGTGCTGCCCTACGAGGCGCGCTTCCGCAGTGCCGATGGCGCCCTGGAGGTACGTTATGCCATCCGCCCGCTGGGCCGCATGGAGATCGACTACGAAGACCCGCACAACGCGGCACCGGCCCCCAACGACCTGTTCAACATGCTGTTTCGCGCCCTGAGCGAGACCCTGGCCGCCGACCACCGGGTGATCAGCCGTACCTTCCCGCCAGAGCAAGCACACGAGGAATTCCGCGCCGGCTGGGCCGCGGCCGGGGTCTTCGACCTGACCGAAGGCATCAGCAACCGCTACCGTGAAGGCATGCTGCTGGCCATCCACCAGAACGACAAGGCCGACGCCTACCTTCTGTTCCTCACCAACGACCTGGCGGCGCAGAAGGAACGGATTCGACAGGTACGCTCGAGCCTGCGCTTTCGCGCCTTCGATACCGACATCCATCGCCCCTCGTCCTCCGCAATGGCACAACCCGGGACGGACAAGGGTTTCAGCTGTTGCTCTAATTCATAGAAGAACATGCTGTTATATGCTACAATATAACGCATGAAATTGAGCGAATGGGCGAAGAAACAAGGGATCAGCTATCGCACGGCGTGGAACTGGTTCCGGCAGGGCAAGCTGCCGGTTCCGGCCAAGCAATTGCCAACCGGAACCATCATCGTTCAGGACGAATCGGATGATGAAGGCGTCACCGTGATCTACGCCCGCGTCTCCAGCCATGACCAGCGCCCCAACCTCGACGGGCAGATCGCACGCTGCCTCGAATACGCCAATGCACAGGGCCTTTCGGTGAGCCAAACCGTTACCGAAGTCGGTTTCGGTCTCAACGGTCATCGGAAAAAACTGATGCGCCTGCTGGCCGATCCGAAGGTCCATACCCTCATTGTGGAGCACCGGGATCGGCTGATGCGGTTCGGGGCGGAATATGTCGAGGCCGCCTTGGCGGCGCGTAGCGCCAGGTTGCTGGTGGTCGATGAATCCGAGCTTCAGGATGATCTGGTACAAGACATGATCGCGGTGCTGACCTCGTTCTGCGCCCGTCTGTATGGGCGACGTTCCGCCAGGAATCGAGCAAAGAAGCTGATCGCCGCCTGCAAGGAGAACGGATAGATGGCCAGAAGGCCCAAGGCGCAACGCACGTATCAAACACGTCTGACGCTGTCGCCGGAGGCCGACAGTTTGCTCGGCGCCTATGCCGAACTGTATGGCAAGGTCGAGCGCACACTGTTCGCCGCCATGGCGCGGGGCATTGTGCCGGAAAGCCTGAAGGCGGAATACCTTGTCCGCTTTGGCCTGACCGCCCGACAGTTCAACGCCGTCTGCCGCAACCTCAAGGGTAAGGTCGCCTCGATAAAGGAACGTCGCAAGGGACTGATCCAGGAGGCCAGAGCAC
>CAYMWJ010000072.1:0-6643 GCA_964394235.1 uncultured Sedimenticola sp.
CGTGGCGGGTCCCCCGTCTGTAGGAGGTCCGTCCTCGGGCCGAACGTTCGTGGCGAGGGCGTCGGGTCGAAGAGGTCGTGGCTGCCCTGAAGGATGTTATCGAGAATCATTCTCGAATCGCTTGACATGCCTGCAAACAGGAATACAATTGCGACTCATTCTTATTTCCATAAGCAAGCAGCACGAGGTATGTCATGCGCAGACTGTTTCTGGGCGTATTGTTCTGTTCTCTTCTGGCGCCGGTGATCGCTCCTGCCGATGAGGTGGTCGTCTACTCGTCACGCAAGGAACACCTGATCAAGCCCCTGTTCGATCGCTACACGCACGAAACCGGGGTGAAGATCACCTGGCTTACCGACAAGGCCGGTCCTTTGATCCAGCGTCTCAAGGCCGAGGGTCGGCGTACACCCGCGGATCTGTTGCTCACCGTCGATGCCGGCAACCTGTGGGCCGCCGCCGAGCAGGGGGTGTTGCGTGCCATCGATTCGCCGGTGCTCGAACGTGACGTGCCGGCGCACCTGCGTGATCCGGAAGGTCGCTGGTTCGGGCTGTCGAAGCGCGCGCGCACCATCGTTTACAGCACCGAGCGGGTGCGGCCCTCGGAGATCACCACCTACGAGGACCTGGCCGATCCCAAATGGAAAGGTCGTCTGTGCCTGCGTACCTCCAAGAAGGTCTACAACCAGTCGCTGGTCGCCAGCCTGATCGCGCACCATGGCGAGGCCGAGGCGGAGCGTATCGTGCGCGGCTGGGTGGCCAATCTGGCGGCGCCACCCTTCTCCAACGACACCAAGACCATGCAGGCCATCCTCGCCGGGCGTTGTGACCTGGGCATCGTCAACACCTATTACTTTGGTCGCCTGCAAAGGAAGGACCCGGATATCGCTCTGGCGCTGGCCTGGCCCAATCAGCAGGGCAATGGGGTGCACGTCAACGTCTCCGGTGGCGGGGTGACGGCGCATGCCAAGCATCCCGAGGCCGCGCAGCGCCTGCTCGAATGGCTCGCCTCCGAGGCCGCGCAGCACGACTTTGCCGCCATCAACCTCGAATACCCGGTCAATCCCCGGGTGGAAGCGGCCGATGCGGTGAAGGCTTGGGGGACGTTCAAGGAAGACAGTCTGGATGTGGCCGAGTACGGTCGCCTGCAGGCCGCGGCGATCCGCCTGATGGATCGGGCCGGCTACCGCTGATCCTCCTGCCCGCCTGGCCCCTATCCGCTTGCGGGGAGGGCCGGGGCGGGGTAAACGAGACAGGGAAAACCGGAGACCCCGCTGCTCATGAAGCGTATCGCCACTTCCCCGATCACGGGCGAACATGCCCGTGAAGGCGTCGCCTGGCGCTGGGCTGCGCGCTTGCTGGCCTTGCTGGTGCTGGTGCCGCTGGCGGTGATCTTCTCCAGCTGGGTGCAACTGGAGCCCGCCCTGTGGCGCCATCTCTGGCAGACGGTGCTGCCGGCGCTGCTCGCCAATACCGCGGTACTCGTGCTGGGCGTGAGTACCGGCACCCTGCTGCTGGGGGTGCCCCTGGCCTGGCTGGTTGCGCGCTGCGAGTTTCCCGGGCGGCGCTGGCTGGACTGGGCGCTGATGTTGCCCTTCGCCTTGCCGCCCTATGTGCTGGCCTTCGTGTTCCTGGGCCTGTTCGATTTCGCCGGCCCGGTGCAGGGTGCACTGCGCGCGCTATTCGACCTTCCCTCGACCTGGGCACTCGAGCTGCGCAACGGTTTTGGTGTGGCGGTGGTGATGACCCTGGTCTTCTATCCCTACGTATACATGTTGGCGCGGGTGTCCTTCCTGGGGCAGGGTGCCAGCGCCTACGAGGCGGCCCGCGTGCTGGGCCTGGGCCCCTGGCGGGCCTTCTGGCGGGTGTCGCTGCCGATGGCGCGCCCGGGTATCGTCGCCGGTCTGAGCCTGGCGCTGATGGAGACCCTGGCGGATTTCGGTGCGGTCGCGGTATTCAATTACGACACCTTCACTACCGCCATCTACAAGGCCTGGTTCGGCTTCTTCGACTTGCACGGTGCGGCACAGCTGGCCTCCATCCTGTTGCTGCTGGTGTTCGCCGCCCTGTTGGCCGAACAGCGGGTGCGCTCGCGGGCGCGCCATGTCGAAAGCAGCCGTTCGGCCAGCCCCCGTATCCATCTGCGTGGCGCGCGGGGCGTGGCGGCGGCGCTGTTCGCGGGCAGTGTGTTCGCCTTGGCCTTCGCGGTGCCGGCGGCACAGCTGGCGGCCTGGGCCTGGGAGACCCGGACCCAGCTCGACGGCCGCTATCTGGACCTGCTGCGGCACACCCTGATGCTGGGCGGGCTGGCGGCTCTGTGTACCGTGGCCGGGGCCTTCGTCCTGGCCTATGTGCGGCGTCATCATGGCGATGGCTTCACGCGTATCGGCGTCCGTATTGCGACACTGGGCTATGCGCTGCCGGGGTCGGTGCTGGCGGTTGGGGTGATGCTGTCGCTCAGCTGGCTCGACGATCGTCTGGCCGGGCTGTGGACGCTGCTGTCCGGTGGCGATCTGCAATGGGCGCTCGCCGGTGGGCTGCCCGGCCTGCTGCTCGCCTATTTCGTGCGTTTCCAGGCGGTCGCCTTCGGTCCGGTGGATGCCGCGCTGGTGCGCATCCGCCCCAGTCTGCGTGAGGCGGCGCGCAGCCTGGGCGCCACCCCGCGCGAGGTGCTGCGAAGGATTTATCTACCGCTGCTGCGTCCGGGCTTGTTGACGGCCGCCCTGCTGGTGCTGGTGGACGTGATGAAGGAGATGCCCGCCACCCTGCTGCTGCGTCCCTTTGGCTGGGATACCCTGGCGGTGCGCATCTATGAGTTGACCTCCGAAGGAGAATGGGAACGTGCTGCGGCCCCCGCAGTGGCGCTGGTGGCCGCGGGCCTGATACCGGTGATCCTCCTGGTGCGGCGGTCGGGGCGGTGAGGTTTGCGGCGCCGCGTTGATACGGCGGTATCGCGGCTGCTATAGTCCCGCTCCCGGCCTCAAGCCGCGTGGGAGAGACCGCCGCAAGGCGGCGCCGAAGGCGCAAGTTCCGCCCGGAATCGCTCAGGCAAAAGGACCACGACAGGCGGAGCCACGTGCTCGGGCCAGGCTCTGGAGAGCGGCGCGCGCTGGCGGCGCCCACCGACGGGGTAAACTCTCAGGTGACCGGACAGAGGGGCGGATGGCAGTGACTACCATTGTCGTAGTGGCGGCCATCCGCCCTTATTTTGTTGACCGGAGAGAACGATGGGTGCTGACAAGAAGACCGTGCTGAATGCCGTGCACCGCGAGATGGGGGCACGCATGGTGCCCTTCGGTGGCTGGGACATGCCCGTGCACTATGGTTCGCAGATCGAGGAACACCACGCGGTGCGCCGCGACGCGGGCATGTTCGACGTCTGCCACATGACGGTGGTGGACCTGCACGGCGAGCGGGTGCGCGATTTCCTGCGCTATCTGCTGGCCAACGATGTGAACAAGCTGCAAGCCTCGGGGCGGGCACTGTATTCCTGCATGCTCAATCCCGAGGGCGGAGTGATCGACGACCTGATCACCTATTACCTGGCCGACGACTGGTTCCGCATGGTGATCAATGCCGGCACCACCGAGAAGGACATTGCCTGGCTGCGCGAACAAGCCCCGGCCTTCGGGGTGCGGGTCGAGCCGCGTTTCGACCTGGGCATGATCGCGGTGCAGGGTCCAAACGCCCGCGAGAAGGCCGGCCCCCTGTTGCCCGAGGGGTTGCGCGAGGCCGCCGCCGCGCTCAAGCCCTTCCATGCCGCCGTCGAGGGCGACTGGTTCGTGGGACGCACCGGCTACACCGGTGAGGACGGCTACGAGATCGTGCTGCCCGAGGCGCAGACCGAGGCGCTGTGGCGGGCACTGGCCCAGGCCGGGGTGCGACCCTGCGGACTGGGCGCGCGCGACACCTTGCGCCTGGAAGCGGGCATGAACCTCTACGGACAGGACATGGACGAGAGCGTCAGCCCGCTGGCCGCCGGCCTGGGCTGGACGGTAGCCATGGACGACGAGCGCGACTTCATCGGTCGCTCCGCGCTGGAGGCGCAGAAGGCCGCCGGCGACATCCCGCGCTTCGTTGGCGTGCTGCTCGAAGGACGCGGTGTCCTGCGCGGCCACCAGAAGCTGTTCGACGGTGAGCGCGAGGTCGGCGAGATCACCTCCGGTGGCTTCTCGCCCACCCTGGAGCGTTCCATCGGCTTTGCACGCATTGCGCGCGATGCCGGTGAGGCACTGACCGTCGAGATTCGCGGAAAACGGCTACCCTTGCGGGTGGTGAAGCTGCCCTTTGTGCGCCACGGCCAGGCGCAGATCGAGATTTGACCCCGCCGGGCGCGGGACAACCGGAGGACCGAGACATGAGCAACATCCCCAGCGATTACCGTTACACCAAGACCCACGAATGGGTGCGTGACGAGGGCGACGGCGTGGTGGCCGTGGGCATCTCGGATCACGCCCAGGAGTTGCTGGGTGACCTGGTGTTCGTCGAACTGCCCGAGGTGGGTGCCGAACTGACCGCTGGCGAAGAGTGCGCCGTGGTCGAGTCGGTGAAGGCTGCCTCCGACGTCTATTGCCCGGTCGCCGGCGAGGTGGTGGAGATCAACGAGGCGCTGGTCGATGCCCCCGAGACCATCAACGGCGATCCTTACGACGCTGGCTGGATGTTCAAGCTCAAGGTGGTCGACCAGGGCGAGGCCGAGGGCCTGATGGATGCCGAGGCCTATGCCGAGCATTGCGAGAACGAGGAACACTGACCGGTTGCCGCACCGGCCGAGGTAGCGCCATGCCCTTCATACCGCACACCGAGGACGACGTACGTCAGATGCTCCAGGCCATTGGCGTGGACAGCATCGACGCGCTGTTCGACGAGATTCCCGAACACCTGCGCGCCGGCGACCTGCCGGGCATCCCCGAGGGGATGAGCGAGATGGAAGTGGCCGCGCTGGCCGCTTCGCGTGCGCGCCGCGATGGCCAGCCCCTGTGCTTCATCGGTGCCGGTGCCTACGACCACCATGTGCCGGCAGCGGTGTGGCAGATCGCCACCCGCGGCGAGTTCTACACCGCCTACACCCCCTATCAGGCCGAGGCCAGTCAGGGCACCCTGCAACTGCTCTACGAATACCAGAGCATGATGGCCTCGCTGATGGCCATGGACGTGTCCAACACCTCGCTCTACGACGGCGCCTCGGCGGTGGCCGAGGCCGTGCTGATGGCGGTACGCGCCAACCGCAAGTCGAAGTCGAAGCGCATCCTGGTGCCGCGCAGCCTGCATCCGGCCTATCGCAAGGTGGCGCACAGCATCGTGCGCAACCAGGGCATCGAGCTGGTCGAGCTGCCTTTCGATCCGGCCGCCGGCACCACCGATCTCGAGGCGCTGCAGGCCCACGCGGGCGAGGACTTCGCCGCCCTGCTGATCCCGCAGCCCAACTTCTTCGGCATGCTCGAGCCGGTCGATGCGCTCACCGACTTTGCGCACGCCAACGGCATGCTGGCCGTCGCGGTGGTCAACCCGCTGGCCATGGCCCTGCTCGAGCCGCCCGGTCGCTGGGGGGAGAAGGGCGTGGATATCGTCACCGGCGAGGGGCAGCCGCTGGGCGCGCCGCTGTCCTCGGGTGGGCCCTATTTCGGCATCCTCTGTTGCAGGCAGGCGCTGGTGCGGCAGATGCCGGGTCGTCTGATCGGGCGTACCGTGGACCTCGACGGCAAGCCGGGATTCACGCTCACCCTGCAGGCGCGCGAACAGCACATCCGTCGCTCCAAGGCGACCTCCAACATCTGCACCAACCAGGGCCTGCTGGTGACCGCCGCGACCATCCACATGGCCCTGCTGGGTACCGAGGGCCTGGCGCGCGTGGCCGGCGCCTGTCACGCCAACACCCGCGCCCTGGTCGAGCGCCTGGGCGCCATCGCCGGTGTCGAGCCGGTATTCGATGGCCCCTTCTTCCACGAGCGGGTGCTGCGCCTGCCGCTGCCGGCGCGCGATGCCCTCAAGACCCTGGCTGCGCACAATGTACTCGGAGGGTTTGACCTCGCCGAGGACTACCCCGAGCTGGGCGATGCCATCCTGGTGTGCGCCACCGAGCAGCGCACCGCCGAGGATATCGAGCACTATGCCAGCCGCCTGGAGCGGGTGGTCACCACCCAGGGTCGGGCGAAGTGCCCGATCGAACCGAAGTTCGATAACAAATAGGAAAGGAGAGAGCGCCATGGCCGAGATCACCCTGCAGGGCAACCCCATCCACACCAACGGCGAACTGCCAGCGGTCGGCAGCACCGCGCCCGACTTCTCGCTGACCGATGCCGAGCTCAACGACGTGCGCCTGAAAGACCTTGCCGGCAAGAAGAAGGTGCTGAACATCGTGCCCAGCCTGGACACCGGGGTGTGCGCCACCTCGACCAAGGTGTTCAACGAGCGCCTCGGCGGTCGCGATGACGTGGTGGTGCTGGTCGTCTCGGCCGACCTGCCGTTCGCCCAGGCGCGCTTCTGCTCGGCCGAGGGCACCGACCGGGTGAAGACCCTGTCGATGATGCGCGACAAGCACTTCGCCAAGGACTACGGGGTGCTCATCGCCGACGGCCCGCTGGCCGGCATCACTGCGCGTGCGGTGCTGGTGCTCGACGAGAACGACCGTGTGCTGCATGCCCAG
>CAYMWJ010000072.1:6743-9099 GCA_964394235.1 uncultured Sedimenticola sp.
CACTGCGCGTGCGGTGCTGGTGCTCGACGAGAACGACCGTGTGCTGCATGCCCAGCTGGTGCCCGAGATCGCGCAGGAGCCCGACTACGACGCGGCTATCGCCGCCCTGGGCTGATATCCGGCCCGGGGTGGGATGTCGGGCTTCAGCCCTACAGCAGATACTGCGGAACAGGCTTCGCCCGATGCGATCATGACAATGCGACACGACCCGGAGATGCAATTCCGATGCTGATATTCGAACACTCCCGACCTGGCCGCCGTGCCTTCTCCCAGGCTCCGATGCAGAAGGCGGCGCTGGACGACATCCCGCCGGAGTTCCTGCGCAAGGATCCGCCGCTGTTGCCCGAGGTTTCGGAGATGCAGGTGGTGCGCCATTACACCCGGCTGTCGCAGAAGAACTTCTCCATCGACACCCATTTCTACCCGCTGGGTTCGTGCACCATGAAGTACAACCCGCGCGCCTGCAACAGTCTGGCCATGCTGCCCGGCTTCCTCGGCCGTCATCCCCTGGCGCCCGAAAGCCACAGCCAGGGTTTCATGGCCTGCATGTTCGAGCTGCAGGAGATCCTGCGCGAGGTCACCGGCATGAGCGCGGTCTCGCTGGTGCCGGCAGCCGGTGCCCAGGGCGAGTTTGCGGGGGTGGCCATGATCCGCGCCTACCACGACGCGCAAGGCGACACCGCGCGCACCGAGATCCTGGTGCCCGACGCAGCGCACGGCACCAACCCCGCCACTGCGGTGATGTGCGGCTACAAGGTGCGCGAGATCCCCACGGACGCCAACGGCGACGTGGACATCGAGGCCTTGCGTGCGGCCGTCGGCCCGCAGACCGCGGGCATCATGCTCACCAATCCGTCCACCGTGGGCGTGTTCGAACGCAACATCGAGCAGATCGCGCGCATCGTTCACGAGGCCGGTGGCCTGCTCTATTACGACGGCGCCAACCTCAATGCCATCCTCGGCAAGTGCCGGCCGGGCGACATGGGCTTCGATGTCATCCACATGAACCTGCACAAGACCTTCTCCACCCCGCACGGCGGTGGCGGGCCGGGCGCGGGTCCGGTGGGCGTGTCCGAGCGCCTCCAGCCCTTCCTGCCGGTGCCCATGGTGGCGAAGGATGGCTATGGCGACTACTACTGGCTGACCGAGAAGGAGCGTCCACAGAGCATCGGCAAGCTGATGACCTTCGCCGGCAACGCGGGTGTGCTGCTGCGTGCCTGGGTCTATGCCCGCCTGCTGGGACGTGCCGGGCTGATCCGCGTGGCCGAATACGCCACGCTGAACGCCAATTACATGGCCACGCGCCTGCGCGAGGCCGGCTTCGAGCTGGCCTATCCCGAGCGCCGCGCCACCCATGAGTTCATCGTCACCCTCAAGCGCCAGGCCAAGGAACTGAAGGTGAATGCCATGGACTTCGCCAAGCGCCTGCTCGACTATGGCTATCACGCGCCCACCACCTACTTCCCGCTGCTGGTGCCCGAGTGCTTCCTGATCGAACCCACCGAGACCGAGGCACGCGAGGAGCTCGACGGTTTCATCGCCGCCATGCAGGCCATTCAGCAGGAGGCCGAGACCGAGCCCGATACGGTCAAGGGAGCACCACACACCCTGCCGGTGCGCCGGCTCGACGACGTGCGCGCGGCACGCGAACTCGACCTGAAATGGACCCCGGCGGGGGAGGGTGTCTGAATACTTCGACAACCGCGGCCTGGCGCGCGCCTGGCGCGCTCTGGGCTATTCGCTGGCCGGGCTGCGCGCGGCCTGGCGGCACGAGTCGGCCTTTCGCCAGGAACTGCTGGTCGCGCTGATCGTGATTCCGCTGGGCCTGTGGCTGGGGCCGGGCGGGGTGGAGAAGGCCCTGCTCGCCGGCAGCTGGGTGCTGGTGCTGATCGTCGAGCTGCTCAACTCGGCCATCGAGGCAGTGGTCGACCGCATCGGTGCAGAACGCCACGAGCTGGCCGGGCGCGCCAAGGATCTGGGTTCGGCCGCCGTGCTGCTGACCATCCTGCTCGCGATATTGATCTGGGGCCTGATCCTGCTGCCGATCTGAAGAGAGGGAACCACAAAGGGCACAAAGCACACAAAGCTGCTCACGCGAATGCTTCGTGCCCTTCGCGGTTCAACCTCGCACCTCCGTGCTCTCCTCTGAAGGGGGAACCACAAAGAGCGCAAAGAACACAAAGTTGGTCAAACGAGTGCCTCGTGCCCTTTGCGTTCTCTACGGCGTAACCTCATACCTTCGTGCTCTCCATGGTATCCCCCGTGCAAGGTTTGAAACGTCCTTGCCTCAGCAGTACATCTTTGTGCCCTTCGTGTTCTTTGTGGTAAATCACCCGCGCACGGCATCGAGACATCC
>CAYMWJ010000073.1:0-9028 GCA_964394235.1 uncultured Sedimenticola sp.
CCTCAGGTGTCGCAACCCCGGCAGGCCATGAAGATTCAAGTCAGCGAGCTGATTGTCCGGTTTCTGGAGCGTCTGGGCATCGATTGTGTCTTCGGCATGCCGGGTGCGCACATCCTGCCGGTTTACGATGCCCTGTATGACTCGTCCATTCGCACGGTGCTCGCCAAGCACGAGCAGGGCGCGGCCTTCATGGCCGGTGGGCATGCGCGGGTGCGCGGCGGCATCGGCTGCTGCATCACCACGGCGGGGCCGGGCGCCACCAATACCATCACCGCAGTCGCCAGCGCCCATGCCGACCGTCTGCCCCTGCTGCTGATCACCGGCGAGACCTCGACCCACATCTTCGGCAAGGGGGGGCTGCAGGAGAGCGCGGGTGAGGGTGGGGCCATCGATCAATGCGCCCTGTTCGCCGGGATTACCCGCTACCGGCGGCTGATCGAGCGCACCGATTATCTGGCCAATGTGCTCAACCAGGCGGCGCGCGAGTTGCTGTCGGACACCCCGGGGCCGGTGTTGCTCAGCCTGCCGTTCAACGTGCAGAAGGAGTGGGTGGACGAGTCGCTACTCGACCAGGTGGTCACATCCAGGCCGCTCAACGGCATCCAGGTGCGGCACGAACAGATCGACGCCCTGGCCGAGCTGTTGCTCGATGCACGCAACCCGGTGATCGTCGCCGGTTATGGCTGTATTCGCTCGGGCAGCGAAGCCCTGGTCGAGCGCCTCAGCGCGACCCTCGACATCCCGGTGACCACCAGTCTCAAGGGCAAGGGGGTGATCGCCGAGAACTCGCCGCGGTCGCTGGGCAGCCTGGGGGTGACCTCGACCGGCTTTGCCTATCGTTACATCGTGGATCATGCCGACTCGGTGATCTTTCTTGGTGCCGGTTTCAACGAGCGCACCAGTTACCTGTGGGACCAGGCCCTGCTCGCCGGCAAGCGCATCGCCCAGGTGGACAACGATCCGCAGCAGCTCAACAAGGTGTTCAAGGCGGATGTGGCGGTGAACGGCGATATCCGCGCGGTCCTCGACGGGGTGCTCTCACGCATCGACCAGCAGGGCAGGAAGCGTCACCGTGCCACCGGTAGCCGTGCGCCGCATGTCCCGGCCAGGCACCGTGAGACCGGCACCAGCGAGATCTTCCGCGCCGGCTTCGCGGTGGTCGAACGTTTCTTCCAACGCCTCCAGGCCCAGCGACTGCCGGGGCTGATGGTATTCGACGACAACATCATCTTCGCGCAGAACTTCCTGGACGTGACCGAGGGCGTGCGTTTCTATCCCAACAGCGGCATCTCCTCGCTGGGGCATGCCATCCCCGCGGCCATCGGTGCACGCTTCGCCCGCGAGGTGCCGACCATGGCCATCCTCGGCGATGGCGGCTTCCAGATGTGCTGCATGGAACTGATGACCGCGGTGAACTACGACATCCCGCTCACGGTGGTGATGTTCAACAACGCCACCATGGGGCTGATCCGCAAGAACCAGGCGCAGAACTACGGTGGTCGCCACATCGACTGCGATTTCGTCAATCCCGACTACCGGCAACTGGCGGCCAGTTTTGGCATGGCCCATCACTGCATCGCGCGACCGGACGAGGTGGACGCGGTACTCGAACAGGTCGATTTCGTCGACGGACGCACCCTGATCGAGATCCTGCTCGAGCGCGACGCCTTCCCCCATTACGACTCGCGCCGACACTGAGGTGGTATGGCGGAGACGGCGCTCGAAGTGGCCCGGCAGCGGCTGGGCATGAGCACGGCGGAGGCCGCCGATCACGACACCCTGTTGTCGCGCCTCGAGCAGGCGCTCTGGGCCGATCCCACCACTGAACTCGAACGCCTCTACCAGGCCTGTTGCCGCGAGGTGGCGGGGAGCACACGCGCCGCCACACATCGCCTGGTCGTGGTAGTGCCGGTCGCCGACCGGCCGCGCCAGTTGCGACATTGTCTCGAGAGCCTGATCGAGCACCAGCGGCGCTTCGCCCATGCCGGTGGCGTGTCACTGGTGGTGGTCGAGGACTCGCTCGATCCCACCAACCGGTGTGCCCATGCCGATCTGGTGCGCGAGATCAACGCCGCCGGGCTGGACGCTCACTACCTGGACACGGCGGCGCAATGGGCGTTGGTCGAACCGCTGCAGGCGGCGTTGCCGCTGTTCCTGGGACGGCAGCGCGCCGAGGCCATGGGCCACAAGGGGGCCTCGGTGACGCGCAACATCGCCATGCTGTGGCTGGCGCGTCAGGGTTTCGAACGGCCGCTGTTCCACTTCATCGACAGCGACCAGGTGTTCCATGTCGATCCATTCGCCGCGCGGCCGCGCTACCTGCTGGATCATGCGCGTCACCTCGACCGCCTGTTTCGTACCCGCGACATCGAGGTGCTGACCGGCAAGGTGGTGGGTGACCCGCCGGTCTCGCCGGCGGTGATGGCCGGCACCCTGTTGCAGGATCTCAACGGTATTCTGGAGGCCGCATTGCCCCGTCCCGGTGCGGCCTGTACTTTTCACGGTGCGCAGGCGGGTGCTGGCCACGGGGCCTATCACGACATGGCGGCCCTGTTCGGGCTCGACAAGGCGGCGCAGGGATTCGAATATGCCTGTCCCCTGGCCGGTACGCACACTCATCTCGAGACCCTGCAGCGGCTGGGCGAACGGCTGTCACGTTTCTTCGACGGTGAGCACCCCACTCGCGTCACCCCCTTTGTGCCGGTCGATGTCGAGACCAGCCTGGCCCCGGCGCGCACCGTCTATACCGGCAACTATGTGCTCAACCGTGACGGCTTGCGGCATGGCATCCCCTTCGCCGCGCTCAAGCTGCGCATGGCCGGCCCCACGCTCGGCCGGCTGTTGCAGCAGGGGCTGGGTGAACGTTTCGTGCAGGCGGCCTTGCCCTTGTTGCACCGGCGTGCCGAACCGGAGAGTGGAAGGGCGGAATACCGTCCCGGGGTACGTCACGAGGGCGCGCTGGTGGACCTGGCGGGTGAGTACCAGCGGCAGTTCGTGGGGGATCTGATGCTGTTCGGCCTCATCGAGTTGCTGGCTGACGGCTATCCGCAGCAGGTGCCGTCACCCGAGCGGGTGGAAGCGGTATTCGATGCGGTGGCCATGCGCCTGCTCGGTGAATATCGCCAGGTGCGCGAGCGGGTGATGACGGGCCTTGCGGTCTTCGTACGTCGGCTCGACGGCGCCGGGGGACAGCTCGAGGACGCTGTGCTCGCCCCCTACCGCCGCTTTGCGCAGCGGGTCCGGTACAACTACTCACCACAGGCGGCTGCCGTGCGTGCCTTGGAAGATCCCGCCTTTCGCGCAGACTGGACAGGGCGTCTGGCCACGGCTGTGCGTGATCTCCCGTCCCAGCAAGCGCGCTGGATGGAAATGATCGGCTGACGCTTTCAGTCTGTTCAGTTCGTTTTCAGCTTCGCTCGCTATGCTCTCTCCAACAGTCGCAGAGGAGGTAAGTCATGAACGCATCAACCATCAAGGTCTGGGACCCCCTGGTCCGCATCTTTCACTGGAGCCTGGTCGCCGGGTTCTTCGTCGCCTACCTCACTGAAGACGATTTCATGACCCTGCATGTCTGGGCCGGTTATCTGGTCGGCGCACTGGTAGTCGTGCGTATCGTCTGGGGATTCATCGGGCCGCGCTATGCCCGGTTCTCCGATTTCGTTCGTCCTCCCGGTGAGGTGATCGCCTATCTGAAGGCAGAGCTTGCCGGTCATGCGCGGCGCTATCTCGGTCACAACCCGGCGGGGGGGGCCATGGTCGTGGCCTTGCTGTTGTCGCTGGTGGTGACGGTCGTCACCGGCCTGGTCACCTACGGCGGGGCGGAATGTGCCGGGCCACTGGCGGGGAGTCTTTGCAGCAGCGGTGAGGAAGTCGCTGAATTCGGGGAAGAGGTACACGAATTTTTCGCCAACCTGACGCTGTTGCTGGTGGTGCTGCACGTGGCCGGGGTGGTGCTCAGCAGTCGCCTGCATGGCGAGAACCTGGTGCACGCCATGCTCACTGGCCGCAAGCCGGCCAGCGTGGACGAAACGCAAGGAGAAAACGCATGAAGACAGGAGCTTTTCTTGTTACTGCCAGTCTGGTGCTGGTGCCGTTCGGACTGGCCTGCGCGGCAGGTGCCGACCGGGAAGCGATCTTGCAGCAGTATGTGCAGGCGGCCGGAGGGCAGGCCGATGCGACTGCCGGTAAACAGCTGTGGATGACAGAAGGTGTCAAGGGGCGTTCCTGCACGGCCTGCCACGGCAGGGATCTGACCCGCCCGGGCAAGCACAAGCGTACGGGCAAGCGCATCGAGCCGATGGCGCCGTCGGTCAATCCGAAACGCTTCACCGATCCGAAAAAGATCGCCAAGTGGTTCAAGCGCAATTGCAAGTGGACCCTGGGGCGGGAGTGCACGGCGGCCGAAAAGGCCAACTTGCTGAGCTGGCTGAATTCACTTTGATTGGGAGGTACTGGTAATGAAGAATTCTCGCTCTTTCGGTATGACCGCGGCGGTGGCCCTGGTTGCCGGGCTTTCGCTCCAGGCCTGTGCCGATGACGACGATCGGGGCTGGTGGAGGCGCGCCGATTTTGCCCCGCTCGACGATCCGCAGTATGTGGCCGAGTGTGGTGATTGTCACATGCCGTACCAGCCGGGGATGCTGCCGGCCGCTTCCTGGCGGCGTATCATGAACGGACTCGAAGACCATTTCGGTGACAATGCGGAACTCGACGAACCGGTGCGGCAACATATCCTGTCGTTGCTGGAGAGCAACGCCGCCGATCGTGTGGACACGGGACGCTCGCCCGGTGTGGCACGTTCGCTGGCCGGGCAGGCGCCGTTGCGCTTCACCGAGACCCGCTATTTCCGGCGCAAGCATTACGAGATCCCGGAGCGTCTGGTCAAGAACAACCCCGATGTCGGCAGCTTTGCCCGCTGTGACGCCTGTCACCTCAAGGCAGCCCAGGGCAATTACGATGAACACCAGGTGCGTATCCCGGGAGTCGGCTACTGGGATGACTGAACATTGGCGGCGCGCTGCCCTGTTGGCCACGTGGATGACCCTGGCATCTTTTGCTGGCGCGGATGACGACGAGGCCGATTACGAACAGGCGCGTCGCCTGCTGGCCAGCGGGCAGATCCTGCCGCTGGCGGAAATCGTCAAACGGGTCGATGTGCCATCCGGTGCGCGCCTGCTCGATCTGGAGTTCGAGAACGAGAACGGGCGCTGGGAGTACGAGCTCGAGTACCTGGTCGGCGGACAAGTCAAGGAGTTCAAGATCGATGCCGCTACCGGAACCGTGCGAGAAGAAGAGGAATACGACTGATGCGGCTGTTGCTGGTCGAGGACGACAGGGAACTGTCGGCGCGCCTGATCCGCCGCCTGAGTGACGAAGGCTACCTGGTGGAGCAGGTGGGTGATGGGGAACGTGCCCTGCGCATGGGGGAAGACAACGACTACGCTTTGGTGATTCTCGATATCGGTCTGCCGGGATTGGACGGCATGGAGGTCTTGCGTCGCTGGCGCGCACGGGGGCGCAGCATGCCGGTCCTGATGCTGACCGCACGTGATGGCTGGCGGCAGCGCGTCGAGGGCCTGCGCGCCGGGGCCGATGATTATCTGGGCAAGCCCTTCGAGCCCGAGGAACTGCTGGCGCGTATCGATGCCATCGTGCGCCGTTCGCATGGCCAGCCGGCCGACCGGTTGGTCGTGGCCGGGTTGGAACTGGACCGCGAGCGTCACTGCGCGATCTTGCCCGATGGCCGCGAGGAGCGCCTGACAGGCACCGAGTTCCGCCTGTTGCAGGCCCTGATGCTGCGTGCCGGCCGGGTGGTCAGCCGCGAACAGCTGGCCATGGCTGCCTTTGAAGACGGTGACCAGGTCGGCAATGGCCTGGAAGTCTACATCCGGCGTCTGCGCCGCAAGCTGGGTGCCGAACGCATCGTCACCCGGCGCGGCCTGGGCTACCTGATGCCCAACGGGCGGGAAGGAGTGGCTTGACCTCACTGCGCAGGCAACTGTGGCGCAGCGGTGTCCTGGTGGTGCTGCTGCTCTCGCTGGTGCTCTGGGGTGCCGGGCGCTGGGCCATGCACGACGGGGTGGCGACCCTGATCGGCAGCCGTCTGCAGCACGACGCAGAAACCCTGGTCTCGGCGCTCGACTGGTCCACCGGGCGGCTGGTGTTCGATGAACACGTGCTGGCCGGTCCCTATCTGCAACCCCGTTCGGGTCATTACTACATGGTGCGTGTCGACGAGCGCCGCTTCCAGTCGCGTTCGCTGTGGGACGAGGATCTGCCGCTGCGTCCCCTGCGGGCCGGCGAGGTGGAAACGGCCGTGGTGCCGGGACCGGGTGACAGGCCGGTATTGCTGCGGCAGGCGGCCTATCGCAAGCAGGGACACCTGATCTGGACGGTGGTGGCCGAAGACATCGAGCCGCTGGAAGAGGCGATGGAGCGGCTCGACCTGGTGTTCGTGGTCATCACCCTGCTGGCGGCAGTGGTATTGCTGTGGCTGCAACGCTGGCATATCCGTCGTGCGCTGCGCCCGCTGGCCGGGGTGCGGCAACAGCTCGACGAACTCGCCGAAGGGACACGCGAGTGTATCGACCAACCCGTCCCCGAAGAGATCCAGCCCCTGATCGACACGCTCAACCGCATGGTGCGCTCGCTGCACCAGCGTCTGCAACGTTCGCGCAACGGTCTGGGCGACATGGCCCATGCGCTGAAGACGCCGCTGAACCTGCTGATGCAGGACATCGCGGCGGTGGAAGCGGATACCTTGCGTGAGCGCCTGAAGGGACAGGCGTCCCGTATCGGCGAGATCGTGGAACGCGAACTGCGGCGCGCGCGCATCGCCGGCAGCGGACCGACCGGTGAACAATGGCAACCGGGTCCCGATCTGCAAGACCTGGTCGAGGTGCTGGGTCGCCTCCATGAACAGGTCACCATCGAGCTGCTCGTACCCGATGCCTTGCGCGAGCTGGCGCTGGACCGGGAAGACATGCTCGAACTGGTCGGCAACCTGCTCGACAACGCCTGCAAGTGGGCCGCCTCACGCGCCGTGCTGCGTCTGTCGATCGAGCAGGGCACCTTCGTGCTCGTCATCGAGGACGATGGCCCGGGGGTGCCTGAGCCACAGCGCGAACGCCTGCTCGAGCGCGGTCGCCGTCTCGACGAACGCGTCGAAGGACATGGTCTGGGGCTGTCCATCGTGCGCGAGATCGTCGACAGCTACGACGGCCAGCTCGCACTCGAGGACAGCGAACTGGGCGGCCTGCGCGTGGTGGTACGTTTGCCGTTCTGACGATCGCCGGCATACGGAACAGCCTGTTCGCGACGAGGACGCCGCTCCTTACCTGTAGGAGGCCCGTCCTCGGGCCGAAGGTTCGCGACGGGGACGCCGCTCCTACCTGTAGGAGGCCCGTCCTCGGGCCGAACGCCCACGGTAGGAGGCCCGCCCCCGGGCCGAATGTTCGCGACGAGGACGCTGTTCAGCCTGGGCGCCCGTCGATGCGGGGGCGTGCGAGCATCGGCAGGTAGATGATGGCGAAGTGGGCGAAGGCCAGCATCCACAGCGCCTGCGACAGGCCGATCCACAGGGTGTAGTGCGCGCCGTCGAGCAGCGGCAGCAACACCCGGCTCAGGGCGCCGGCGGCGAGCAGTGCCAGGAACCAGCGGATGGCCGGTGGCGGCGAGAACACGTTGCGCCCGGTGTGTCCCAGGGCCACCCGCGACATCATGCCCAGGGTCATCATGCCGATGCCGCCGTAGGTGAAGGCATGCAGGGCGATGAAGGGTGAGACCTCACCCCATACCGAGAGCACGCGCAGGCCGAAGCCGGACACCAGCGCGGCATAGCCCAGGAACAATGACCACAGCAGCGGCTTGCGCCAGATACCGGGGGTGTGCCAGTCGACCAGGCGCAGGGCATGCATGCAGAACAGGGCCAGGCTGAGCAGACCGATGACCCGGGTCTGTCCCGGCAGGAAGACCTCGAACACCGCCCAGACCAGCACGCCGAACAGGCTGGCGATATCCAGCCAGCGGCGGTTGCGCGGGACGAAATCCTCGTCCACGCCGCGCTCGATGAAAAATGGCACCACCCGACGGGCCATCATGAACACCAGCGCGAGGATCAGGTACAGCCCGCCATAGAGCCCCCACTGGATGCCGTCGGCCAGGTAGCCCAGCGCGCCGGCGTAGAAGGTGGCGCTGGCGGCCAGCATCAGCACCAGCTTGGCCAGTATTCCGACCTGTTTCCATTGCCGTACTCGCAGCACTGGACGGGCCACGCCGTAGAGCAGCGCGCACAGAAACGCCAGGTCGGCGGCCGC
Organism: uncultured Sedimenticola sp.; assembly: GCA_964394235.1. GTDB lineage: Bacteria > Pseudomonadota > Gammaproteobacteria > Chromatiales > Chromatiaceae > MONJU. The sequence continues at coordinate 8,316 of CAYMWJ010000073.1, forward strand.
AGCCAGCCAGAGCCCGTTGCCGGGGACATAGAAGGCCGCCCGCGCGCCCAGCCACAGGGCAAAGGTGACGGCCAGCGAAGGCCCCTTGAGGCTGGGCTGGCCGGTCCAGTTGCTCACCGCCGTGAGCAGGAAGCCGGCCACCACCGCCATGGTATAGCCGAAGACCATCTCATGACCGTGCCAGACCACCGGCGGCAGGGTGGCTGGCGTGGCGTTGCGCCCGAAGACATAGGTCGCCATCCACAGGCCGACGGCGGTGATGCCGAACAGTGCTGCGCCACTGAAGAAGGGACGGAAGCCGAGCTGGAACAGGGCGAAGCGCGGTGGCGGGGTGCGAGGGTCGATCTGGAGCATGGGACTACCTCTCTGTGATGCTGAACAGGCGCTGCCACCAGCGCTGGCGGTTGCGCGGGGTGGGGGCGTCGTCGATCACCTCGGTGGGGCGCTCGAGGCTGATGATCCAGCGCGGCGGGATGATCATGCCGCTGCTGCCGCAGGACGAACCCAGATTGTTGGGGTCGTACACCTTGACCAGAGTGGGCGATTCGCGGTCGTCCACATAGACGATGCCGCAATAATCGTGGTCGTGATCGGCATGCAGCAGCTGGTCGAGTTCGCGCAGGGCATGGCGCAGGCCGTCGCCCTTGAGCGGCAGGGCCGGGATTTCGTTACCCACCTGGTAGAAGTACCAGGCCTTGCCCGAGCCGTTGAGG
>CAYMWJ010000074.1:0-8422 GCA_964394235.1 uncultured Sedimenticola sp.
GTGGACGAACCTCTGGTGTTCCGGTTGTCACGCCAGTGGCACTGCCGGGTAGCTACGTTCGGACAGGATAACCGCTGAAAGCATCTAAGCGGGAAGCCCCTCCCAAGATAAGTTCTCACTGAGCTTTAAGCTCCTGAAGGGCCCTCGAAGACTACGAGGTTGATAGGCTGGGTGTGGAAGCGCGGCAACGTGTGAAGCTAACCAGTACTAATTGCCCGTGAGGCTTGACCATATAACACCCAAGAGTTTTGAGCGTGATCGTGATAGCTGACGATCCCACGCCTTCAAGATCAAACCGAACAGGGAGTCGCGCATTGCGCGGGACTCCGAACAGTTTGCCTGGCGGCCATAGAGCATTGGAACCACCTGATCCCATCCCGAACTCAGAAGTGAAACAGTGCATCGCCGATGGTAGTGTGGGGCTTCCCCATGTGAGAGTAGGTCACCGCCAGGCTTCAAACCCAAAAGCCCCGGTTGCGAAAGCAATCGGGGCTTTTTCTTTTTTGGCTGTCTCCGCCTTGCAGAGAGGGCAAAAGGGCACATGAGGCGATCGAAACGCATCGGACGATGGCTCTTCAGCAGCTTGTTGGGGTTGCCGTTGCTGCTGTTTCTGTTGCTGGGGAGCAACCTGTGGACCTTTTCGCGTCTGAGTCATGAGCAGCCGGTGGCAGATATCCGCTTTCGGCAACTCGGACCGGCTCGCTTTCTGGCTGTGCTGGTCACCCCGGACGGTCAACAGCGGCGCCTGGTTCTGGAGGGCGATCAGTGGCAGCTCGATGCTCGGGTGATCAAGTGGCAATCCTGGGCAAACCTGCTCGGCCTGGATGCCATGTACCGGCTGGAGCGTCTGTCGGGGCGCTACTCTCGTGCTGACCAGGCTCGTCTGCGGGCGCCTGCGGTGTATGCGCTGGCGCCCGAGGTCTCGATCGATCTTTGGGCCTTGACGGAACCGCGCCTGCACTGGCTGCCCCTGTTCGATGCAGTCTATGGTTCCGCAGTGTACTTACCCATGGGGGACGGCCTGGCTTACCATGTCGCTATTTCGCAAACAGGACTGTTGGCCCGCCCGGCCACGGACTCGCAAGGGGGAGAGCACGATTGAATATTGCTTATCGCGTCACACTCGACGATCCGGGAACCCATGAGTTCGTGGTCGAACTCCAGGTATCGGGTGTGGGAGACAGTCATGTCCACCTGGCCCTGCCGGCCTGGATCCCGGGCAGCTACATGATCCGCGATTTTGCGCGCAACCTGATGGACGTGCAGCGCCTCGATGGAGGGCCTGCCCCACGCAAGCTGGACAAGCAGCGCTGGCGCATCGATGGTATCAACGGCGAGTTTTCGCTGCGTTACCGGGTCTATGCGCTGGATCTGTCGGTACGCTCCGCCTATTTCGATGACACCCGGGCCTATTTCAACGGCACCAGCCTGTTTCTGCGTGTCGAGGGAGTGGAGGACCAGGAGATCACACTCGAGCTGATCGCCCCCGAGTGGCCGGGGGCAGAGGATTGGGCCGTGGCCACCACCCTGCCCGCAGTCGGCGCTGACGTACGCGGCTTCGGTCGCTATCGTGCCGAGAACTATGCGCAACTGATCGATCATCCGGTCGAGATTGGCCGCTTTGAACGGGTCACTTTCGTGGTCGAGGCAGTACCCCACGAGATGGTTTTCGTGGATGCACACGGGGCGGATATTCGGCGTATCGCGGCCGATGTGGCGCCGATCTGTGCCGAACATGCGGCGATGTTTGGTGGCTTGCCGATACAGCGTTACCAGTTCCAGACGCTGGCCACGCGCGATGGCTATGGTGGGCTGGAACACCGTGATTCGACCAGTCTGATCTGCAAGCGTTCGGATCTGCCCTGGCCGGGAACGGGCGAGGTCATCGACAAGGGTTATCGTCAATACCTGGCCCTGTGCAGTCACGAGTATTTCCACCTGTGGAACGTCAAGCGTATCCGCCCAGCGTTGTTTGCCGAGGCCGATCTCTCTCGTGAGGTGCACAGCGAGCTGCTCTGGGCCTTCGAGGGCATCACTTCGTACTACGACGAACTGGCGCTCGCGCGGGCCGGGGTGATCGACCGCGATGCCTATCTCGACATGCTTGCGCCCTCGATCACGCGCTATTACCGCAACGCGGGCCGGCATCGCCAGTCAGTGGCCGAATCCAGTTTCGATGCCTGGACCCGCTTCTACAAGCAGGACGAGAACGCCCCCAACGCCATCGTCAGTTATTACAACAAGGGCGCCCTGGTGGCCTTCGGGCTGGATCGCCTGCTACGTGTTCGCAGTGAAGATCAGCTGAGCCTGGACGACCTGATGCGCCGCTTGTGGCAAGTATACGGTCGTACCGGGCGCGGCCTGCCCGAGCGTTTCATCGAGCGCGAGATCGAGACGTTGCTGGGTGTGTCGGTGGAGGATTATTTCACGCGCTACATCTACGGGACCGAGGAGCTGCCGTTGGCCGAGTGGTTTGCCGATTTCGGTGTCGGCCTGCAGTTGAGGCCCGCTGCCGCGCTGGACGATACCGGGGGATATGTCGAGCAGCCCGTGAAAGAGGTCAGCGCTCAAGCCGTGTTCGGTGCGCGCCTGCGTGAACGTGATGGCTGGGTGTGCGTCGAGCAGGTCTTTGCGGGAGGCGCCGCGGCGCGCGCGGGGGTCACCCCGGGTGACCTGCTGGTGGCCATCGATGGTGAACGCTGTACGCTCTCCAACCTCGATGAGCTGTTGCGGCGGCACGCCCTGGAAGATGAGGCCAGACTCACCCTGTTCCGTCGTGACCTGTTGCGTGAGGTGAGCCTGCCAGTGCTCGCGGCACCGCGGGATACCGTCGATCTGTATTGGCTGGGTGAGCAGCATCTGGACGCGCGGGTACGTCGCCGGCGCGAGCGCTGGCTGGCCTCGGTGCGCGGGGCCTAGGCACATGCCGGACGGTATCTTGTCGCTGTTGGCGGATGGACGTTTCCATTCCGGCGAGGCATTGGCTCGCGAACTCGGGTGCAGCCGCGCCGCGGTGTGGAAACGTCTGCAGGCCTTGCGCGAGCGCACCGGCCTGGAGATCCAGGCGGTCACCGGCAAGGGCTACCGCTTGGCGCGTCCGCTCGAGCTGCTCGATGAGCAGGCCATCGTCGAGGCCATGGGGCCGGCTGCCCGTGCTCGCCTGCGTGGATTGCACCTGTGCGACGAGACGACATCGACCAATGCGCTGGCCGTTGAGGCCTTGCGGGTTGGCGAACCGCCACCGGCAGCCTGGCTTGCCGAGCATCAGACGGCGGGACGGGGGCGGCGCGGACGGCGCTGGCACTCGCCTTATGGACGGAATCTCTACCTTTCGTTGCTATACGGCTTCGATCTGCCGATGCAACAGCTCTCGGGTCTCAGCATTGCCATGGGCGTGGTGTTGGCCGAGCTCCTGGCGCGTCATGGCCTGCATGATCATGGGTTGAAGTGGCCCAACGACCTGCACTGGCGGGGACACAAGCTGGCCGGGCTGCTGGTCGAGGCGATCGGTGAGACGGCCGGGCCGGTGCACGCCATCATCGGTATCGGCGTCAATCTCGATCTGGGTGACACCCTGCCCGACTGGATCGACCAGCCGGCGGGCGATCTGCGCATGGCGGGCCTGTCGCCCTCGCGCAATCGCCTGGCGGGCGAACTCATCGAGGCCCTGCTGGCCGGGTGCTCGGAATATGCCCAGGCGGGGCTTTCCCCCTTCCTGCCGCGCTGGGAGGCCTTCGACCTGTATCGTGGTCGGCCAGTGCGGCTCTCCAGCGGGGCCGGTGAGTGGCGGGGCGTATTGCTCGGCCTCAGCGCCAACGGCGGGCTACGGTTGCAAACCGACGGTGGCGAACGGGTATTCCACGGTGGCGAGTTGAGCCTGCGCAGGGAGGCGAAGTCATGAACCGCTTGCTGGTCGATATCGGCAACAGCACCGTGGCCCGTGCCTGGATGCGCGATGACCTGGACATGCTCGGCGTGCTTCCGCGCGGCGCCGACCTGCTTGAGGGGCTGCCAGGTCCTCCCGGGGAGGTCTGGGTAGCCAGCGTTGCCGATACCCGACGGACGGCCAGCCTGCTCGCGCCGTTGCGCGAGGCCGGTATCTCGGTCGTCGAAGTGCGCGTGCCGGACCATGCGGCCTTGTTGGAGACCCGTTATCACGCGACGCAGCTCGGGGTGGATCGTTGGCTGGGCCTGCTGGCCTGTCGTGCCCACGGTTTGTACCCGGCCGTGGTGGTCGATGCCGGGACGGCCACTACCATCGACCTGCTGGACAGCGAGGGGGTGCATCAGGGGGGGTACATCCTGCCCGGGCTGGACATGATGCGCTCTGCCCTGCTGGCGGGGACCGCCATTCGCCTCCACGAAGCGCCGATCGCTTGTGCAGGCGATGCGCTCCCCGTGGGTACCGCGGATGCCATACACTGTGGCGCCATACAGGCGCAGGTCGCGCTCATCGAGCGGCTGTCCGCCCCCCTGGGTGCTGGCGGGCGCGTGGTGCTGGGGGGGGGCATGGCGCCGGCGATCAGCGCGCACTTGCGGTGCAGCTGGGAAGCGATGGAACACATGGTCTTGCACGGGCTGGCGGTACTGGCCGAAAGGGGGGGAGCATGCGCTGGCTGATCGCCCTGTTGCTGACCGCGAACCTGATGGTGGCCTTGTGGCAGGGCGTGGAAGGTCAGGACGAAGGGCGAACAGCGCGCCTGCCCGAGCCCGACATCGGCAACCTGCAGCTACTGGTGGATAAAGGTTCCGTGTCGGGTACAGCCATCGCCGAGCATGACCCATCGACGCAGCATGCGGAAATCGACATGCCTGCAACGGAGGCCGAGGAACCGGCACCTGATCCGTTGCCGTCGGATACAGCCGGAAAGGGCCGGCTGGCCGACGAAGGGGCGGAAGTCGCCGACGAACCGCCCGCCTCTCCGCTGGCATCTGCCACCGTGGTGCCCATGCAGAATATGAAGGCGATGGCCGACGAGGCCGAGGCGAAGGTTGGCGCCACCGATGACACACAGCCAAGTGCGCCTCAGGCCTGCTGGGAGCTGGGGCCGTTCGAGCAGGTGAGCGAAGCCAGACGGCTGCAACTGCCCACCGGCATTCGGCGGATAAAGATTGATCGCTCGCGGGTACGGGTGCCGGCGGGGTTCTATGTCCTGGTGCCGCCCGCGGCAAACCGGGAAGCCGCCCGGCAAACGCTCGAGCGCCTCAGGGCCAGGGGAGTGCGCGATTCCTGGCTGTTTGCCTCGGGCCCGTTGCGCAATGCCATTTCGCTCGGCATGTTCAGCCAGCAGGAGAATGCCCTGCGGCGCAAGCGGCAGATCGAGAAGATGGGCGTTGCGGTGCGTCTGCAGCGTCGCGAGCGCATGGTCGAGGGCCATGTCGTGATCGTCAAGGGTCTGGATATTCCCGCCAATGTGCGTCAGCTCGAGCGTCTGGCAGCGGGGCGGCTGCACCGGGTGGATTGTCCCTGAGGGCGCACCAAACCAACCCCGCAAAGTATCCGATTGCCAAGCCTTGCTGGAGCCGCCTACAATTTGCCGCAACGCTGGTGTAGCTCAGTAGGTAGAGCAGCTGATTTGTAATCAGCCGGTCGCGGGTTCGATTCCTGTCACCAGCTCCAGTATGCGACGGGTCGGCAAAGCCGGCCCGTTTTTTTATGAGCACTCTATACCTGACTATTTTACTTGGTTTTGGTGGCTGAAAGCGTTATGATGCTGGTGAACCAATTCAATACAACCTAATACGAAGACAAGTGAGTCAGGAGTGAGCAATGAGTGTGGAACTGCCGGAACGTGATGGCGACGGCTATCTGATCGACATGAATCAATGGACCCCGGAGATCGGGCGTGCCATGGCCGAAGCCGATGGCGTCGAACTCGACGACGTCAAATGGGGGCAGATCCTCAAGGCGCGGGAATACTTCGAGGAGGAGAACGTGGTGCCGCCCATCCGGAAGTTCGCCAAGTACATCGATACCGACAAGAAAGAGCTGTTCCAGATGTGGAAGACCGGCCCGATGAAGCCGATCACCAAGTATGGCGGTCTCCCCAAGCCGACAGGTTGCGTGTGACCTAGTCGCGCCACCAGCTGCGAGCGTCGCAGGCCCCGAAGCGTCCTCTGGCGCTTCGGGGCTTTTTCGTATGGGGGCCAGGCTAAAGGATGTTACTGCCATGCCGATAGTCTTCCCTGAACCCACAACGTTCGTGATCCCCGTTCCGGTGAAGACGAGGGTCCGGCATGTGCCAATCAGGGGAGTTACAGCCATGGCCGCAAGCATTCTAGCCGTCGATGATTCCACCTCCATGCGTCAAATGGTGTCCTTTACGCTCAAGGGCGCAGGTTACGAGGTCGTCGAGGCTGCCGATGGTGTCGAGGCACTGAACATCGCCAAGACGCGCTCGGTGAACCTGGTGATCACTGACGTCAACATGCCCAATATGGACGGGATCACCTTGATCCGTGAGTTGCGCAACCTGCCCAGCTACAAGTTCACTCCCTTGCTGATGCTGACCACCGAGTCCGGTGACGAAAAGAAGCAACAAGGCAAGGCCGCGGGAGCGACCGGTTGGATCGTCAAGCCCTTCAATCCTGACCAGTTGCTCAAGACGGTGGCCAAGGTCATCGGTCGATAGGGTGCGCAATGCAACCGCGAGGCGGGAGGGGGCATGGGTATCGACATGGCGCAGTTTCATCAGGTGTTCTTCGAAGAGAGCTTCGAAGGCCTGGACGTGATGGAAAACGGCCTGCTGAACCTGGACCCGGGTGAGGCCGACCCCGAGGAGATCAACAGCATCTTCCGCGCCGCGCACTCCATCAAGGGGGGCAGCGGCACCTTCGGGTTCAACAATATCTCCGAGTTCACGCACGTGATGGAGACACTGCTCGACGAGATGCGCGGTGGCCGACGCCCCGTGACCGCCGATGCCGTCAACGTGCTCCTGGCCTCGGTGGACGTGCTGCGCGAGATGCTCACCGCTGCCCAGGAGGGGGGCGACCCTGATGAGGCGCGCATCGCCGAACAGCGTGGCGAACTCGAGCGCGTGCTCAGCGGCGGTAGCGAGGTAGAAGCGGCCACACCGGCGGCAGACATGTCCCCTGCCACATCGGCCACCGAGGTGCAGCCTGTCGGCTGGCGCATCGTGTTCCGTCCGCACCAGCACCTGCTGCGTACCGGCAACGATCCCCTGCGCATCCTCCGCGAGATCGCCGATCTGGGCGACCTGGAGGTGATTTGCGACCTCTCCGACCTGCCGCCGATGAGCGAGTTGGAACCCGAGGACAGCTACCTGTCCTGGGAATTGCGGCTCGACGCGCCGGTGGACAAGGCGCAGATCGACGAGATCTTCGAGTGGGTCGAGGGCGACTGCGACTTCGCCGTGGTACCGGTACTCCCCGAAGGCACGGAAACGATGCAGGCATCCCCGGCCGGGTCTACGAATACTCCGGCGCAGGAAGTGAAGCCCCCCGCGCTCGAGGTCGCCGAGCCCCCGGTGGAACGACGTCAGAACCCCGAGCGTCGGCAGGGCGGCGACCGGCACGCCACGGGGGCTGCCAAGAAGGGGGCGGGTGGATCCAGTTCCATCCGCGTCGATACCGGCAAGATCGATTCGCTGATCAACATGGTGGGTGAGCTGGTCATCACCCAGTCCATGCTCGGCATGCTGGGCGAGGACTTCAGCATGGACAAGCTGGGGCGCTTGCGCGAAGGGCTGGCACAACTGGAGCGGCATACCCGCGAGTTGCAAGAGAGCGTGATGCAGATCCGCATGTTGCCGATCAGCTTCACCTTCAGTCGTTTTCCGCGCCTGGTACACGACCTCAGCCAGAAGCTGGGCAAGAAGATCGAGCTGCGCATGAGCGGTGAGAGCACCGAGGTGGACAAGACGGTGATCGAGAAGATCGGCGACCCACTGGTACATCTGGTGCGCAACAGCGTGGACCATGGCATCGAGTCCCCGGAAGAACGTGTGGCCGCCGGCAAGCCCGAGACCGGCGTGGTGCATCTCTCGGCCGAGCACCGGGGCGGCAACATCGTCATCGAGATCCGCGACGACGGCCGGGGGTTGGCGCGCGACAAGATCCTGCAGAAAGGCATCGAGCGCGGTCTGGTGCGTCCCGAGGACAATCTCAGTGACCAGCAGATCTTCGAACTCATCTTCCAGCCGGGCTTTTCCACGGCCGAGCAGGTCAGCGACGTGTCCGGACGCGGTGTCGGCATGGACGTGGTGCGCCGCAACATCAACGAACTGGGCGGTGTCATCGAGATCGATTCCGAACAGGGCAAGGGCAGCACCATCACTATCCGTCTGCCACTGACGCTGGCCATCCTCGATGGCCAGAGCATCCGTATCGGCAGCGAGACCTACATCGTGCCGCTGGTCTCCATCATCGAATCCATCCAGGTGCGTCCGCACATGGTGCG
>CAYMWJ010000075.1:0-8300 GCA_964394235.1 uncultured Sedimenticola sp.
CTTGTCCTTCAGGCGGTTGATGCCCAGCAGGCTGAGGATGTACTTCTCGTAGATGGGCTCGGAGCTGCCCTTCTTCATCTTGCGCAGGAAGTACTTCTCGAAGGCGATCTTGGCCAGGTGCACCCACTTGCCCTTCTTGAACCAGGCCACGTTACGCGGCGGGATCTGCGGCAGGGCCACGAAGGCCGCACCGGTATCGCCCATGTCGGCCAGACAGATGGCGTTCCAGGTGCCCTTCTGATCCGGCTCCTTGCCCGCCAGCTCGTTGGCGATGTTGTGCACGATGGCCGTGACCATGGACTCAATCATGTAGCCGGTCTTGGGCGCGCCGGTCGGCACCGGGGTGGCCTCCACCGGCGGGATGGCGATGCACACACCGGCCGAGTAGATGCTGGGGTACTTGGGGTTGCGCTGGAAGTCGTCCACGAACACGAAGCCGCGCGGGTTGCACAGCTCGGGCACGTCGACCACGGCGCCCACACCCTTGAAGGCCGGCAGCATCATGGCGAAGTCGAACTCGATCTCGTGCTGCTTCCTGACCTCGCCGTCCTCGTTGAGTTCGTCGCAATAGAGCTTGCCCTCTTCCACCTTGGTGGTCTTGGCGTTGACGATCCACTCGATGTGGTGATTGCGCATCTCGGACTCGAGCATGCCCTTGGAGTCGCCCACGCCCCCCAGACCGAGGTGACCGATATAGGGCTCGGAGGTGACGAACTGGATCTTGTAGCGATCACGCACCTTGCGCTTGCGCAGGTCGGCATCGACGATGAAGGCGAACTCGTAGGCCGGGCCGAAGCAGGATGCGAACGGCATGGCACCGATGACGATGGTGCCACTGCCCTTCTCGAGCAGCTTCTTGTAGTTCTCGTATGCCTTTTCGGCGTGATCGACGGTACAGATGGAATCGGTGTGGGCATCCGGACCGGAACCTTCGACCTCTTCGAAGGCCAGGCGCGGGCCAGTACAGATCACCAGGTAATCGTACTCGAGCGTATCGCCCCCCTCGAGTTCGAGCTTCTTGTTCTCGGCATCGATCTTGTCACAGCGCTTGGCAACGAAGTTGATGCCCTTGCGCTCCAGGCGCGGCTTGATGTCGAAAGTGATATCGCTGCGCTCACGCCAGCCGACGGCGATCCAGGGGTTGGACGGTACGAACTGGAAGTACTCCCGTTCGTTGACCACGGTGATCTGGTGTTCACGGCCGAGCGCGTCCCGCAACTCGTAGGCGGCCGGCATGCCACCGGTACCCGCACCCAATACAACAATATGTGCCATTGTTTGACCCTCCAAAAATGCCAACAGGGTGGCCATGGCGCGGCAGGCACCATCGCGAAGCCACCATAAGGTTCTACAGCGTTGATCCTCGGGCGATTACAAACGGCGTCTGGAGACGCTCTTGGGTATTCCGGCAACGCCCCCGTATCCGGGATTCGCCTGTTGTCGTTATGTACTCCGCGGCCGGGTCCAGCGATACCCGACCGCCGTCGATACTAGCACAGTACCCTTGCAGCGGGCACGGAAATTCTGACACATCTGACAGAGCCGGTTGACGCCGGCCGGGCATCCTTCACAGGTCGCCGTTCACGCCGGCATCGATGATGCTGTAGATGGTGTCGCGCACCTGTTTGGCCAGCGGCTTGAGATCATCGGGCAGATCCACCGCATGCAACATCATGTCCATGTTCATGGTCACCAGCCAGCCCTTGCCGTTCTCATCCTCGACCACCGCGATACGGCAGGGCAGGAAGCCGGCGAAGATCAGATCATGCTCGACCATGCGCTTGGCGATCAGTGCATCGCAGAAGGCCAGGATACGCATGTAGCGGGCCTTCTCGCCCATCGCCTTGACCTGCTCGGACAGGGGCAGGTCGGCCACCAGCTTGAAGTTGAGCTGGTTGGCACGCAGCTTCATCGAGTCGATGGCGTCCTCGATGCTCACGTCCTCGGCCAGGGGGAAACGCTGGATGCTGTTGGCGACCATCTGGCGGGCAACCGTCTCGTCGAACGCCGGGGTGTCGATCCTCTGCTTCTCGGCCGCCTGGACATGCAGGGCAAACAGCAGCAACAGGGAAAACAGGGCTGTGATTCTCATGGTCTTCTCTCCTCATACTCGGCAGGGTGGATACGCGCAGTATGCCGCATATCCGCACGACGGGATAACGCGGACAGTCCTGATCCTCAGCGCTCTCCCCGGGTCAATCGCCGCCAGAGCCACCCCTGGGGGGCGGGGCATCCGGTGAGCACATAATCCAGCGCGGTGTCGTGCCCCAGGTTCCAGGCCAGACGGGTGAAGGCGGATTCCTGCCCGACCACCAGCAGGCGGTCACCCGCCGCCAGGCAGAAATCGTCACCCGGCACCAGGACCTGTTCGCCGCGACGCTCCACCATCAACACCAGACAGCAGAGCTTGCGCTCGCGCTGCCAGGGATCGCGCAGCACCTCGCCCAGGGGCACCTGCTCGCCCCGTTGCAGGTGCCGCAGCAGGGCATTCGCGTACGTGACATCGAGCGCCAGCTCGCGTACCAGGGGCACCTGCTCGCCGAGCAGGGCGATGAGCCGGGCGACCAGCTCGCAGGCCCAGTCGTTCTCACGGTGCACCGCCAGCGCGAAGAAGCGGGAAAGCATGGGCGTGGCGAGCAGCACCCGGATGCGCTCGGCGATGATGGCACTGGGCTGCATCACCATGTCCGCCTTCACGGCGCGCACCAGGTCGCGATTCTCCGAATGGTTCTGGCGCAGGATCACGAACAGGTCGGGACGCAGCTCGCGCGCGGTCATCACGATGGACAGGTTGTTGGCATCGTCGTCGGTGCCCGCGATCAGGCCCACCGCCTCGTCGATACCGGCCTCGCGCAGCGTCTGTGCCTCGGTGCCCCGCCCCAGCACGTAACCGGGCGGAGGCTCGCCGGTGATGTCGGGACGTGCCTCGATCACGGTGATATCGACCCCCTCGCGCGCCAGCCGCGCCACCATGGCCTTGCCGAAGCGCCCGTAACCGCAGACCAGCCAACGCCCCTCGGCCCGGGGATAGACCGGCTCTTCCAGCACCGCACCACGCTCGCCGCCCAGCCAACGCTGCAACAGGTAGAGACAGGGTGTCTGCAGGGCCAGCACCAGATGCCGGGCAAAGGTCTCGAAGGGATCGACGATCTCGTCGGTGCCGAAGGAGGCCATGTTGTCTTCGACATCGCGCGAATCGGCACGGCAGATCACCTTGATGTCGGGATGCAGCAGCTTGCTGGTGATGGCGATCTTGAGATTGGTCAGGTTGTCATCGGTGACCGCCACCACTCCGGCACAGGCCGGGTGCGGCAGCCCGGCCTCCTGCAGGTGCAGCGGGTGACGCGCATCGGCGGCCAGCGCCGGCACATAGTCGCGCAGGTCCTGCAACTGGATCATGGCGATGCGCTCTTCGTCGCGGTCGAGCACCACCACGTGCTGCCCCCGCTCGGTGAAGGCGCGCACCAGGGTCTGCCCGGTCTCGCCATAGCCACACACCAGGTAGAAAGGCTCGCGCATCTGGCGTACCTTGCGTGCGAACAGGCGCTCGGCCACCGCGCGCTGGAAGGTCTTGTCCTGCAACAGCGAGATGATGGTGCCGATGGCATACAGCCAGGCGATGACGGTGACGTAGATGGAGAAGGTCACCCACAGACGCTGGGCATCGGAAAAGGGATAGGGGATCTCGCCAAAGCCGATGGTGGTGGACATGAAGCTGACGAAGTAGAAGGCATGGAAGATGTCCATGTGCCAGAGGTTGCCGTCGTCATCCTGCCCCGGGATCAGGGTCATCCCCAGCACCGTGATCGCGTACACCGTGACCAGCGTGAGCAGCGGCAGGCGCATGCGCCGCATGATGAGGAAGACGATGTTGTTCATGGCGGCTGATAGCCTCGGCCCCGCCTCAGCGGCGCAGCATCACCGTCTCGATGATGAGCAGGATCACCGAGACCACATTGGCCAGCATGGCACCGGCCGACAGCGAGACGATGCTGGCGGTGACCGTCTCGGTCAGCCCCACCCCGTTGACGTGGACCGCCATCACCCAGACCAGTACCGCGGCGAACAGCTGCATGATGGCCACCAGGCTGGTGGCCAGCAGCACCGCCCCCATCTGGCTGCGGTCACCGAACTTGAGGATGGTGGCGATCAGGTTGACCACCACCACCGCGAACAGCTCGTAGACATGATGATGTGCCGGGTCGTCGATCTCACCCAGCACGAAGCCGAAGTTGAGCGTCAACGACAGCACGATGAAGAAACCGAAGATCACCTTTTCCGGATTCATCTGTCCCCTGTCCCCATCTGGTATCTTCCACCGATCCTAGCAGACCACGCAGGGGGGCGCGTGTACACGCCGCATGCCAGACCGAGTGCTTCAGACAGAGAGACCATGCCAGGCGACACACCCACACGACCGCTGCCTGCCATCGCCCTGGTGATCACCGCCTGCGGCGTACTCGCCGGCATGGACGCCCTGGGCAAGCACCTGTTGCAACACCTGCCGGCGGCGCAGGTGGTCTGGGCGCGCTATACCTTCCACACCCTGCTGGTGAGCCTGCTCTTCGGGCTGCGCCACCACCACGCGTTTCTGCGCCCGACCCATCCCTGGCTGCAACTGCTGCGCGGCCTCTGCCTGCTGGGCGTCACCTTCGGCATCTACCTGGCACTGCGCCGGGTACCGCTGGGTGACGCGACCGCCATCCTGTTTCTCGCCCCGGTGCTGGTGACCCTGCTCGCCGGGCGCTGGCTGGGCGAGCCGGTACGCACACTGCACTGGCTGGCCCTCGGCCTGGGCCTGGCCGGCGTGCTGGCGGTGATCCGTCCCGGTTTCCGCGCCTTCGACCCGGCACTGCTGTTGCCACTGGGTTCGGCACTGCTGCTGGCGGTGTATTTCGTGCTCACACGCTGGCTGCGCGGGCGCGACCACACCCTCACTACCCTGTTCCATACCACACTGGCCGGCAGCCTGATCCTGAGCCTGACCGCCCCCCTCTACTGGGTGCCGCCGCGCCCCGGGGAATGGCCCCTGCTGGCGGCCATGGGCCTGCTCGGGGCGAGCGGCCACCTGATGCTGATCCGCGCCTTTCACCTGCACCAGGCCTCGGCCCTGTCGCCCTGGCTGAACGCGCAGATCCTGGCCGCCGCGCTCTATGGCCTGTGGCTGTTCGGCGAGCCACTGGGCCTGCCCTTCCTGCTCGGCGCCAGCCTGATCGTGGCCGCCGGCCTGCTCTCGCACCGCGCTTCCCGCCCATCTTGGAGCCTTTCCCGACAGGTGGTCCGAGGGCTTTGAAAATGGATTTTCCAGAGATGCCCTTCCATGATCAGAGGCGTGGCGACCCGCGTCATGAGGTAGGGAAACAGTTTTCCGCCGGAACGAGAGGCTTGCCGGTACGATGAATAACCTCTGGTTACGGATGCCGTTAGCGGTGCTGCTCATCTTGCTGAACCTATTCGCTTTCCAGACGCAGGATTGCTACGCCGAAGCCGCTCAGGGGCGGGATCATGATGCCCGGCCTCTGGTGAAAGAGCAGCAATCCACCGAAGCAGCTCCCGACGCGGCGGTCCACAGCCAGGACGGGGCGTCCGGGAGGGAGGCCCCGGAGGCCACACCGGGTATTTTTTCCACCCCCTTTGCCCGGGGGCTGCCGGCAGCGCCCCCGGTAGAGTCCACTGGAGAGGCTGAGACGCCGGTGTCAGGAGATGCCACCACCGCCCAAACCAGCGACTCCCTGACGCCCCCTTCCGTCACCATTCCCGGCCCCGGCGTCATTCCTCTGGGGGCGCCGTTGCCTCTGCCACCCACCTCGACGGATACGGCTGCCGAACAGGTAGTGGAAACGTCGGTGAAACAAGGGGTGATCATTGACAGCCGTGCAGCGACAGCAGCGAATCCCCATCCCGATGGAAACGCAGTGGGCAACCCGGAACGGGTGGGCACTCCCCAGCTGACACTCCCCAAAGACGCCTTCACCGAGCAAGAACTCACCGCAGCCGATTTACAGCTGGCCCGGGCCGCCTGGCGCTATTTCACTACCAACCGACAACCTACTACCGGGCTGGTGAATGCCGTCAACCGATACACCTATGCCACCCTGTGGGATATCGCCAGCGCCGTTGCCGCATTGGTGGCAGCAGAGCAGATCGGCATCATCGACCGGGCGTATTTTGAACAGGAAATGGGGCTGCTGCTGCAGACGCTCTCCCAAATTACTCTCTACAACGACGAGTTGCCGAATCGGGAATATAACACCCGCACCGGACAGATGGTGGATATCAAAAGCCGCCCTTCGCATAGAGGCAGCGGATGGTCTGCCCTGGACATCGGACGCTGTCTGATCTGGTTGAAAATCACCGCACTATGGTATCCACCGCTGGCGGATCAAGTGCACCAGGTGGTGAAGCGATGGCGCTTCGACCGTTTGGCGCAAAATGGAGAGATGCACGGCGTTCTGCACAACGGACGTAGAGAAAAAATCCGGCAGGAGGGACGACTGGGATACGAGCAGTATGCCGCGGTGGGATATGCCCTGTGGGACCTCTTCCTGCCCGGTGCCCTGGATTATGATGCGGTGGACTGGGTGAATATCCTGGGCGTGGAGGTGCCCTATGATCGCCGGGATCATGCCTATCTGGGGAGCGAACCGTTCATGCTGGCGCAAATGGAATTGGGAGGGATCGACTCCAATTTCGGCGACATGGTACAGCGCATCTATCAGGTGCAAAAGCGGCGCTGGGAGGAGTATGGTCTGCTCACCGCCATCAGCGAAGATGCGGTCAATGTCAGGCCCTGGTTTGTATACAACTGCATTTACCTGCACGGCAAGCCTTGGCAGTGTGTGGGACACAACGGCGCGCCAGCACCGGAACTGAAGAGCATCAGCACCAAAGCGGCCATTTGCTGGTCGGTGATCTTTCCCGACGATTACAGCCGACAGTTGCGGGAAGCCGTGGAAGGACTGGTGCATCCTCGCTACGGTTATCAGGCCGGCCTGTTCGAGAACGGGAATGTCAACAAAAGCCTGAATGTCAACACCAATGCGGTGATCCTGGAAGCGATGCTGTACAAGAAGCGCGGCGGCGAACCGTTCTTGATGTGGCAGAATCCCCCCCGCCACGCACACTGAAGCCGGGCCTGTCTCGACCATGAACGGAGGCCCTGGCGGGGACTGTCCCGACAGGATGGCAACCCGGCCGACGGCGCGACCGATGCCCCACCGGCAGGAAGGTCCTGCGCCTTGCCTTTTGCCATCGTCGAGTTCTGTGTCCTCTGTGGTGAAGAATAAGGGGCGCAAACGCACCTTCCATGATCAGGGGTGTGGGCGACCCGCGTCATGAGAGTTAGACGAAGGTCGAATGTCGCCGCCTCGCGCCTTGCCCTACGATAGGCGGTTGCACTGCAGGCACGCCGATGCCCTATCATTCGGCGATGCATCCATAATCAACGCGAGGAGGCATCCATGTCCAAGGTCTATCCCGTCCCGGCAGACTTCGCCGCCCGGGCCCATGTCAATGCTGAACAGTACCAGGCGATGTACCAACGCTCGGTCGAAGACCCCGAGGGCTTCTGGGCCGAGCAGGCCGAGCAGTACCTGACCTTCTTCGACAAGTGGGACAAGGTGCTCGACTGGTCCTACATGGAAGACGATCTGCACATCGAGTGGTTCAAGGGCGCGAAGCTGAACGTCAGCTACAACTGCCTGGACCGTCACCTCGACACCCGCGGCGACCAGACTGCCATCCTCTGGGAGCCGGACGACCCCAACACCGAGGGCCGCGCAGTCAGTTACCGCGAACTGCACGCAGAGGTCTGCCGATTCGCCAACGCGCTCAAGGCACGCGGCGTGAAGAAGGGCGACCGCGTCTCCATCTACATGCCGATGATCCCCGAGGCGGTGGTGGCCATGCTCGCCTGCACCCGCATCGGCGCCGTGCATTCCATCGTCTTCTCCGCCTTCTCGCCGGACTCGCTGGCCAGCCGCATCCTCGACTCCGACTGCCAGGTGCTGATCACCGCCGACCAGTCGATCCGCGGCGGCAAGGTGCTGCCGTTGAAGGCCAATGCCGACAAGGCACTGGAACAGTGCCCCAATGTGCATAGCTGCTTCGTGGTGCGCCGCGGTGGCGAACCGGTGGCATGGAACGACGATCGCGATATCTGGTACCACGAGGCGCTCGCAGCCGCCGAGCCGGTCTGCGAACCCGAGCGCATGGATGCCGAGGACCCCTTGTTCATCCTCTACACCTCCGGTTCCACCGGCAAGCCCAAGGGCGTGCTGCACACCACCGCCGGCTACCTG
>CAYMWJ010000076.1:0-8261 GCA_964394235.1 uncultured Sedimenticola sp.
ACGAGTATCCGTCGGGCAAAGATATCGGTCTCACTCAGTCCTTTGAGGTGAGCCAGAAAATCGACCAGCACTTCATTGTCTCGGGAGATGATTGCCAGATTGGGGGAATAGTCCATGGGGTCGGCCAGTATCAGCTTTCCGCCAATTTGGTCGGCCAGTATTTCCGATTCTTCGGCCATGCCGAGAATGTCAATATCCCGAGTTTGAACGCAGAGTCGCATCTGTAGGATTTCCTCCCATATGGCCAAGGCCTGGCCACCGACGATCACCATTTCATCGGCGCGATCCGATACCCATCGGATGATCTGGTGAAGGTCACTTGGCGAGAGCATCGTCGTCTTCCGGTTGCTGCGCCGCCAGGCGAAACGACATGCCCTCGAAGGCATATCCGATTTCCGGTTTTCGAAGAGAAGACGCTGGGGTGTTCAGACGGGGAACCAGATCCACACCGAACAAGGACAGTGCTTGGACCAAGGATGCAAAAGAGGCGCTTCCGATGGCCTTGCCGCTGGTCTCCATCAGTGCGTATTTCGTTCGACTCATGCCCAGCCGTTCGGCGGCCTGTTGTTGTGTCATCCCTGACGCCTTGCGTCGCTCCTGAAGAAGGCGAGAGAACGCGGACAGATCAGGTGGAGGACTCATGTTTTTATCCTTTCAGGTGGCCTGATTGATTGATAGTAATGTTCAATATTCTGAACAATCTGGCGGTCATTGTCAATGGAGGCGCTTGCGTCGCCGGATGTGACATATCCTGGTCTTCGAGATGATCATCGCCGCCCCGCTGTGGGCGATCGCGCATGGCCTGACCGAAGGTGAAGGTGCGGTGGGCCAGAGCGCCAAGCAAGGCTATCTGCTGTTCCTGCGGGCCGCCCTGCAACCGGCCATCATGGTGATTGCCTTCTGGCTGGCGATGGTGGCCTTGGTGCCGGTTTCGCAATTTGTGGCCAAGAGCTTCATGGTGTTTTTCGAGGGGATGACCCATGGCATTTATTTCTTCATGGGCTTCCTGGCAATGGTGTTCATCGACGGTGGCCTGATGGTAGGTGTCAAGACCCGTGACGTTATATACGCGCTTGAATAAATCGGGCCTTTTCTCCGAGCCAACCGACTGCGGCACCTAATGGCGATTGTCGGGCTGAAGCCCGTAGGCCTCGATGAGCATTCGGGGCGTCAGGCCGCCTCGATCAAGCGCCGCGTCATGTGCAACCGCACCTCGGGGTCTTCGGTGAGCATGTGGAACAGGTGGTGGGGGCCGGTGGCCTTGTCGATCAGGGCCTGGAGGTCGGGACGGATCTCGGCATAGAGCGCGGGCAGGCGGCGGTCGAAGCGGTGCAGCGCCTGGGTGAGCGGGTCCTTGCGCTGGCGTGCGAGGATGCGTTGCACACCGTCGCGGTAGAGGTCGCCGAGGCAGATGTGCACGGCGTTGAACAGGGTGGCCCAGCCGTTGAACCAGAACATCAGGTCGATATCGAAGGCCTCGCCCGGCGGCGGGCCCTGTTCGAGCACCTGTTGCAGCAGTTCGCGTTCCTTGACCGTCTCGCCCGGTTCCATCAGTTCGGCGCGGCCGTAGCCGTCGATGGTGGAGCTGGTGAGCAGGATGGGCACGTCCGGATGCCGGGCGAGCACGAAGTTCATGTCCTTGAGCACCCGACCCTTTTCACCGGTGAGCGGGTGGGTCTTGAGTCGCGCCGCGGGCCGGGTGGCCAGCACCTGTACCTGGTGGCCACGCGCGCCCAGTTCGTTGACCAGGCGCGCGAACACCCCCTTGTGCAGCACGTCGGTCGAGAAGTTGAGCGCGGTCTGCTTGTGCAGCAGCGCCAGTTGCACCTCGGGCGCATGGCGCGGGGCGCACTCGACGATGTTGGCGATCTTGCGCACCGGGATGCGCTCTTTCAGCCGCCCGTGGCGGTCCACGATCACTTCCTGGTGAAACTCGTCGAAGCTGATCTGCAACAGCACGTGCGCCTTCGGCCAGTGCTTGGGGCGACCGCGCACCGCCGCGGCCATGCGCCCGATGACCTCCTCGGTACGCTCGGGCGTGTCGGCAAAATCGCCGTTGAGCAGGATGGCAAAGGTGCGCACCTGGCGCATGGCGCGGATGCCGTCGTAGAAGGCATCGAGGTGGCGGGTGAGGTCGCCGCCGGTGAACAGCACGCTGTCGGTCAGTGATTCGACCGTGCGATAGACCTTCTGCGGATCGGGGTCGGTAGGCTTGAGCGGCCGCCAGATGAACATGCAGTGCCGGCAGGTCTGCGGACAGCCCATCGCCGGGATGATGCCCAGCTTGGCGAAACGCGGCGTGCCCGGTGTTGCCGGCTCGGGCAGCGCATCGATCCGCTTCAGGCGTTCCAGGTCGGCCTCGCCCAGCATGTCGCCGTAGCGCTGCTTCTCCTGCTTCGCCAGCCCACTGTAGGCGACCTTGAGCGTCCGCGTGAACAGACCCAGCCCGCGCCAGGCCGTGAGCATGTACTCGGCGAGGCGCTGCGGATCGCCGCCCTGCCCGACCAGCAGTTCCAGCAGTTGCGCCTGCTGCACCGGCCCGCCGGGCGGGGCCTGGCGCCAGTGCTCGATGTAGCCCTCGATGAAGGCACGCGCGCTGTCGGCCTCGACAAGCAGGCGCATCAAAAAGCGGCGCTCGGGCGCGCGAAAGGCCGCCAGCACGCCCTCGCGGTAGGGCTCGGACACATGTTCGCGCAGCCAGTGCCAGCCGTACAGGTAGGTGAGCGGGAAGGCCAGTGCCGCGGCGTCGGGGTGATCCCGCAACATCTCCGCCATGCCCACGCGGGTCAGGCGATTGATCTCGGCCTTGAAACGCGCCCGCATCGCGGGCAGGTAGAGGCCGAGCAGGCGCTGCTGCTCGGCCTCGTCGGTCACGGTCTGCGGGCTGGCGGACATGACGGGCTCCCCGGCATCAGGATGCGCGCAGTATACCGGGACACCGGGCCAGCCGCGCGGTGCCCGGTGTCGACCAGCGCGGCAACGCGGGCTCAGTAACGCGGCGACTCGTAGGCGCGGTATTCCTGTCCCTGAACGACGGGTTTGACGTAGATCTCCACCCGCCGGTTGAGCTGGCGACCGGCCTCGGTGGCGTTGCTGGCACGCGGCTCGGACTCACCCCGCCCCTCGGTACGCAGGCGGTCACGCGGCACCCCGCGCGAGGCCAGGTAGTCGGCCACCGCCTCGGCGCGCCGCCGCGACAGGTCGAGGTTGTATTCCTCGGAGCCCACGCTGTCGGTATGCCCCACCACGTGCACCACGGTCCGGTCGTACTTGAGCAGCACATCGGCCAGCTTGTCGAGCGAGCGGGCGAAGCCGTGCTTGATGCGCGCGCTGTCGAAGTCGAACGAGACCTCGGAATCGATGCTCAGCTTGAGGGTGTCGTCGCGCAGGCGTTCAATCTCGAGCTGGTGCGCCTGCCGCTCCTGTGACAGTTGCTGTTCGAAGGCCCACTGCTGGTTGTCCATGTAGTTGCCCACCGCAGCCCCCGCCAGCGCGCCCACCGCCGCGCCAACCCATTTGCCGGCGCCATGATCCACCTGGTGCCCTACCACGGCACCGACCACCGCACCGACGGCGGCACCGACCTTGGCGCGCTGGTTGGGGTCATTGGTGGTACAGCCGGAGACCAGCACCGCACCGATCGTTGCAGCCGTTACAAGACGTTTCATAGACGGTACCTCCTCTTATCGGTCATCCCGTCCACACGTCGGGATCATGCCTGCATGATTGGGCAAGCCCGCACGGAATACAAGGCAGGCGATCACAGATAGGCCAAGGTTTCAGCTTCCGTTCAGGATGCGGCGCACCGGCCCGAAGCTGCGCCGGTGGATGGGGCTGGCGCCCAGCTCGCGCAGCGCCTCGAGGTGCTTGCGGGTGGGATAGCCCTTGTGCCCGGCCAGGCCATAACCCGGGTAGCGCGCATCCAGTGCCACCATCTCGCGGTCGCGCGTGACCTTGGCCAGGATGGAGGCCGCCGCGATGGCAGGCTCCGAGCCATCGCCGCCGACGATGGCCGTGGCCGGACACGCCAAACCCTCGGGTACCCGGTTGCCGTCGATCAATGCATGATCCGGCGCCAGGGACAGCCCCTCGACGGCGCGCCGCATCGCCAGCAGGCTGGCCTGCAGGATGTTGAGCCGGTCGATCTCCTCGACCTCGGCACGCCCCAGCGACCAGGCCAGCGCGCGCTCGCGGATCTGCTCGAACAGCGCCTCGCGGCGTTTCTCGGTGAGTTTCTTGGAATCGTCCAGCCCGGCGACAGGGCGCGCCGGGTCGAGGATCACCGCCGCGGCCACCACCGGACCGGCGAGCGGGCCGCGGCCGACCTCGTCGACGCCGCAGATCAGGGATAAAGACTCGGGCTTCATGGCAATGACCTGGCACCCGAGGAAAAGTCCTGTTCCCAAACCCTCCGGTCGGCATCCAGGTACAAGGTGTCCGGGCAAATGTCCTGTTCATGCGGCCAGACAACGGTCCCGTCCAGCACGCTCGCCCGCTTGAAATATTCGATGTCTTTCAGCTCTCGAAAAACACCGAAATCCAGGAGCGGCGTACAGTCGTACACCCCTCGCTCACCGTTGGTGAACTCCAGATAGAGCCGGTAATCGTCCAATGCCTTCACCTGTCTGACACGGGGATTCATGCGCGTCACCTCAACGGGTCGATCTTGTAGGGCAACTCACCCGACACGGCCAAGGCCCAGTCGGCCATGAGTTCCTCCTTGTGCAACTCGATCCACGCCTGGAGCAATTTCATCTTGGAGGACGGGATACGGCCATCCAGCACCTCTCCATCCGGAATGGATACGATCACCTCCTCATCCTGATACTTCACATGGATGTGCGGCAACTTGTGCTGCCTGTTGTCTACAAAATACATATAGACGATCAATCCGTAAAACATCGAGATCGCTGGCATCTCGCCCCTCCTTGGCGAACAGCGCCGTGTTTCCCTCATCCTCCCGGCCAAGAGAACGGAGTGTCGGTCGAAAAATTCCCTGTTACGACACCGTCTTTCCGGACCGGACGGATCGAGAATGCAATATTCCGGTCAACAAAGACGATTGCCCCCTCACAACTCCCGCACCACCCGGAATCCCAGGTTCACGTCCAG
Organism: uncultured Sedimenticola sp.; assembly: GCA_964394235.1. Lineage (GTDB taxonomy): Bacteria > Pseudomonadota > Gammaproteobacteria > Chromatiales > Chromatiaceae > MONJU. Next base: position 5,113 of record CAYMWJ010000076.1, read on the forward strand.
CTCGTCGCGCAGGCGCGCGCGGCGTGCGGCGGAGCGGGCATACACCGCGGCATCGAACCAGGAACCGCCGCGCACCACGATCCACTTGTTGCGGCGACCGACCGGCGCGGGGTGGGCACGCGGCAGGTTGGCCAGCGAGTTGCGCCAGTTCGACTCGGTCATCTCCCAGACGTTGCCGTGCATGTCATGCAGGCCCCAGACATTGGGCCGGTAACTGCCCACCGGCAGGGTGTGTGCCACCGGCGCGCACTTGGGCAGGTAGAAACGCTTGTTGTCACGCGCTTCCTCGTAAGGGAAGCTGGCCTTGAAGTGCACCTCGCGACAGCTCACCGAGTCGCCGAAGGCGAAGGGCGTGGTGGTGCCGGCACGGCAGGCGTATTCCCACTCGGCCTCGGACGGCAGGCGGTAGCGCTGCCCGGTGCGCTCGCTCAGCCAGGCGCAGTAGTCCTCGGCCTCGCCGTGGCGGATGTTGATCACCGGATGCCGCCCCTCGCTGGTGATCAGATCGGGCCGCCAGCGCCAGCCGGTGGCGCGGGTGAAGGCCGCGAACTCCTCGGCGGTCACCGGGTAGACGCCGATGGCGAAGGGCTGGGTGATCTGCTGGTAGTGTTGCGGCCCCTCGCCCGCCCAGTGACCGAACTCGTGCTCGGGCGAGCCCATCTCGAACATCCCGGCGGGGATCACCGCCAGCTCAGGTGCTTCGCCGGCATCCAGCGGGTCACGAAAGCGCACCGGCAGGCCGAACGCCTCGGCGGTGCGAGCCTGCAGGGCCTGGCGGGCGGCCTCGTCGAGATCGGGGACGAAGGGCAGGCGATCGGGCGATTGGGGTTGCAGGGACGACATGGCGACACGACGGTTGACCAACAAGGCGGCGCATTATCGCCGATCCCGCGCGCGCGGCGAAAGCGGCCTTTCCCCGGCGTTCACGGGGTCACCCCGGCATTACCGAAAAATAGACGATCATCATTCCCATGGTGGAAAGTCACCCTCGGCGGCCAGGGCGTTCATCGCCTGCTCCAACCGCTGCATGAACACACGCCGCTCGCCACCGGCATCGACCGGTTCACCCACGAAGACATCGCAGAAGAAGGGCACCAGCAGCGCCTCGCCGCGCGGCAAGGCCTTGCCCAGGCCGTGCAGGAACACCGGGATCACCGGCACCTCGGGATACGCCTGGTGAATGCGTGCGACGCCCTGCTTGAACGCGGCGAAGCGCTCGGGCTCGCCGCGCGTGCCCTCGGGAAACAGGATCAGGATCTCGCCGGCCGCCAGGGCCGCGTCGATGTCGGCAAAGGGGTTCTCGCCACGGCGTGGCCTGCCCCGTCGCAGCGGCAGGATGCCGATGATCTCGCGCGCGAACCAGGCCAGCGCCCGGTTGCGCAGGAAATAGTCCATCGCCGCCACCGGCCGGATACGCGGCAACAGGTGGCGCGGCAACAGCGTCATCAGCACCAGGGTGTCGAGATGCGAGTTGTGGTTGGCCACGATCACCGCCGGTCCCCGCGCCGGCAGGCGTTCGCGGTGGCGCACGTTCAGCCCCAGCACGAACAGCACCAGGAAGCGCACCACCCCGTCGAAGAACAGGCGGCGCAGCAGGCGCACGGGCAGGGAACGGTCGGACATGGCCTAGAAGTAGAAGTAATAAACCAGGTGAAAGAACAACGGCGCGGTGAAGGTGAGGCTGTCGATGCGGTCCATCACCCCGCCGTGGCCGGGCAACAGCGAGCCGGCGTCCTTCACCCCGATGTCACGCTTGAGCGCCGAGATGGTCACATCGCCGATGAAGCCCGCCCCACCGATCAGCAGGCCGGCGGCCGCGGCCTGCGCGGTCGAGAAGGGCGTCAGCCAGGGCGCGAGCACCAGCGCCAGCAGCGTCGTGGTCGTCACCCCGCCGGCGAACCCTTCCCAGGTCTTGTTGGGCGAGACGCGCGGCGCGATGTGCCGCCGGCCGAAACGCTTGCCCCAGATGTACTGGGCGATGTCGTTGGCCTGGGTGAGGAACACCAGGAACAGCAGCAGCCCGGCGCCACCGGCCGGCAGCACGGGGCCGTCCAGCTGCAACAGCATGGCCGCGTGCGAGATGGAGAACACCAGGGTCATCACCCCCCAGTGCAGGGTGCCGGCGGCGCGCAGGAAGTCGCGCGTCTCGCCGATCAGCACCATGCGGAACGGCAGGAACAGGAACAGGTAAACGGGAATGAAGATGATGAACATCCCGTACCAGCCAATGTGTACCCAGTAGTACTGCAGGGGGATGGCCAGGTAGGCCCAGAACAGCACCCGGCGGTCGGCGCGCCGCGTGGGGATGATCGAGAAATATTCCTTGAGCGCCAGGAAGCTGACGATGCCGAAGAAGACCACCGAGACGGTTGGCGACACCACGATGGCCAGCGCGAACACGGCCACCATCACCCACCAGGAGCGGATGCGCGCACGCAATTCGCCAAAATCGCGTTGCGGGTGACGCCGCGCCAGCCACCACTGCACTCCGCTGGCGATCGCCAGCAGGCCGAACAGGCCACCGAGCATCCATAGCACGTTGGGCGAGAGGTGCGCGAACATCAGCCCACCTCGGCCAGCGCCGCGCGGGCGCGGTTGAACACCGTGAGCACCAGCAAGGCGCAGACCGCGCCGAGCAGCCAGTCGCTCCAGCCGGCCAGCGGCAGGCCCAGGGCCCCGGCCAGCGCCAGAGCGCCGAACAGGAAGGCCCGGTCGGACTTGCCCATCGGCCCGTCGTAACGGCGCGAGGCGCCGATCTGCACCGCCACCACCCCGGTCATCTCGGTGAGCAGCGCCAGCAGCACCACCGCCATCACCCAGGGCGCGGACAGCCCCGGCACCAGCGCGAAGGCGCCGTAGAGGGCGGCATCCGATATCACATCGCCCAGCTCGTTGAGCAGCGCGCCGAGCGGTGTCTTCATGTCGTGCTCGCGCGCCAGCATGCCGTCGATGGCATTCAGCGCCATGCGCACGAACAGCACCCCCGGCACCAGCGCCAGTGCCCAGCGCGCCCCGCCACTGCAGGCCACCGCCGCCCCGGTCACCAGCGACAGGACCAGCGCGGCGAGCGTCACCTGGTTGGCCGTCACGCCGACCGCGGCCAGCCGCGCCGTCAACGGCCGCAGCAGGTTCTGGAAGGCGGGTTTCAG
>CAYMWJ010000077.1:0-8130 GCA_964394235.1 uncultured Sedimenticola sp.
TCGATGTGGTTGGCCGCCAGGCCCTCGCGCAGCGCCTTGATGATGGGAATGCCGCCGGCCACCGCTGCCTCGAAGGCTACGGTCACACCCTTCTCGCGGGCGGCGGCAAAGATCTCGTTGCCGTGCAGGGCGATCAGCGCCTTGTTGGCGGTGACCACGTGCTTGCCATTGGCGATCGCCTCCAACACCAGCTCGCGCGCAGGCGAGTAGCCGCCGATCAGCTCGACCACGATGTCCACCTCGGGCTCGCGCACCACCGAGAAGGCGTCGTCGCTCATCTGCACACGATCCAGCCCTTCCAGCGCCGAGGGGTCGTATTCCCGCGCCGCGGCATGGCTGACCACGATCTCGCGACCGGCGCGACGCGCGATCTCGGCGGCGTTGCGCACCAGCACGTTGAGGGTGCCGCCACCGACGGTCCCCAATCCCAGCAGTCCTACCTTGACCGGTTTCACAGCCTTCTCTCTCCCGTTTGTTGCATTGTCAGCCGGCTTCGGCGAGCACGCCGTCGCGACGGAACATGTCGCGGATGCCGCGCACCGCCTGCCGGGTGCGATGTTCGTTCTCGATCAGTCCGAAGCGCACGTGGTCGTCGCCGAATTCGCCAAAGCCGATACCCGGCGAGACCGCCACCTTGGCCTCCTTGAGCAGCTTCTTGGAAAACTCCAGCGAGCCCATGTCGCGATACGGCTCGGGGATGGGTGCCCACACGAACATGGTCGCCTTGGGCTTTTCGATGTGCCAGCCGATGTTGGCCAGGCCGTCGCAGAGCACGTCGCGGCGGCGCTGGTACATGCGGCGGATCTCCTCGACACAGTCCTGCGGGCCTTCGAGTGCGGTGATCGCCGCCACCTGGATGGGCGTGAACATGCCGTAGTCCAGGTAGGACTTGATGCGCGCCAGGGCAGCGACCAGGGTCTTGTTGCCGACCATGAAGCCGACCCGCCAGCCCGGCATGTTGTAGCTCTTCGACAGCGAGAAGAACTCGACCGCGATGTCCTCGGCACCCGGCACCTGCAGGATGGACGGCGCCTGGTAGCCGTCGAACACGATGTCGGCATAGGCCAGGTCCTGCACCACCCAGATGCCATGCTCCTTGGCGATAGCGATCACCCGCTCGAAGAACGCCAGGTCCACGCACTCGGTGGTGGGGTTGCCCGGGTAGTTGAGCACCAGCATCTTGGGCCGCGGCCAGGACTCGCGGATAGCGTTCTCCAGCGACTCGAAGAAGTCGTGCTCGGCATTCACCGGCACATGCCGCACATCGGCGCCGGCGATGATGAAACCATAGGGGTGGATGGGATAGGCCGGGTTGGGCACCAGCACCGAGTCGCCCGGCCCCATGCAGGCCAGCGCCAGGTGCGCCAACCCTTCCTTGGAGCCGATGGTGACGATGGCCTGGGTCTCCGGGTCCAGGTCCACGTCGTAGCGCCGCTTGTACCAGTTGCAGATGGCGCGGCGCAGGCGTGGAATGCCCTTGGACATCGAATAGCGGTGGGTGTCACGGCGCTGCGCGGCCTCGACCAGCTTGTCCACGATGTGCTGCGGCGTGGGCTGGTCGGGGTTGCCCATACCGAAGTCGATGATATCCTCCCCCCGCGCACGCGCCGCCGCCTTGAGTTCGTTCACGATGGCGAACACATAGGGCGGCAGGCGTTGGATACGATGGAACTCTTCCATTTCGCGGGACGGCACGGGAACCTCGCATGGCAGACAAAAAGCAAGCACGTAACGCTACTGAGGGCCATCGAAATTGTCAATGAACCCACTGCCCCACCCACCCAGGCAAGGAGGCCACACCCCATGAAGATGGTGCTCGACGATGCCGGCGACCTCAATCTGATCGGCGCCTATGCGCCCGGCGAGGCGCGCATCCACGGCAAGACCTACCCGACCAGCCTGCTGGTGTGGCCCCGGCGCATCGTCACCGACTGCCCTGCCGCCACGATCGATACACTGGACGCTGCGGCCCTGGCACCCATCCTCGAGGGTGCGCCCGAGGTCCTGTTGCTCGGCACTGGCGAGCGCCAGCGCTTCCCCGACCCGGCGGTGCTCGCCCCGCTGATGACAGCCCGCATCGGCTGCGAGATCATGGACAATGCCGCGGCCTGCCGCACCTTCAATATCCTGCTCGCCGAGGGCCGCGAGGCCGCATTGCTGTTGCTGGCCGAACCCGCCGCGGACTGAGCCCTGCCGATGCGCTGGCGCCGAATCGTCCTGCTGCTGATCCCGTTACTCGCGCTGGCCGGCCAGCTCGCCGCGCTGCGGCTCGCTGCGCAGCATCAGACCGACCCGCTGGCACGCCTGCTCGCTCGCGGCGAGCTGATCGTGGTCACCCGCGAATCGCCCAGCACCTGGTACCCCGGGGTCGAGGGTGCCAGCGGCCCTGAACACGATCTGGTCGAGGGCTTTGCCCGGGAACTGGGCGTGCAGGCGCGCTTCGTGGTGATGAATGACATCGGTCGCCTGCTGACCATGGTCCGCCGGGGCGCGGTACACATGGCCGCGGCGGGGTTGACCATCACCCCCGAGCGCCAGCGCACCCTGCGTTTTTCGGTCCCGTACCAGCAGATACGCGAACAGCTGGTCTATCGCCGCGGCGACCGGCGCCCGCGCACGCTCGACGACATCCCACCCCATACCATCCAGGTGCTCGCCGGCTCTGCCCACGAAGAGACCCTGAAGCAGCTGCGTGAGCGACACCCCGACCTGCAATGGATCGCGCGGCGTCACATCGGCCTGCACACCTTGCTCGAAGGCGTGGAAACCGGCAGCGTCCGCTTCACCGTGACCGACGACAACGAGCTGCTGCTGGCCAGTCGCATCTACCGCCACCTCGCCCCAGCCTTCGAACTGCGCAGCGACGCCGCACTGGCCTGGGCCTTCCCCACCTTCGGCAGCGACGCCCTGCGCCAGGCGGCTGACCACTACCTGCAACGCATCCGTGCCAACGGCACCCTGCAGCGCCTGCTCGAGCACTACTACGGCCACGCCGGGCGGCTCAACTTCGTGGACAAGCGTGCCTTCCAGCGCCACCTGCGGGAACGCCTGCCGGCACTGCGCCCCTTCTTCGAGCAGGCCGAGCGCCAGACCGGTATCGACTGGCGCCTGCTCGCCGCCATCGCCTACCAGGAATCACACTGGAACCCCAAGGCCGTCTCGCCCACCGGGGTGCGCGGGGTGATGATGCTCACCCGGGACACTGCCCGCCAGCTCGGCGTGAGCGACCGCGTCGATCCGCGGCAGAGCATTCTCGGCGGCGCGCGTTACCTGCGCATCGTGGAGCAAAAGATACCGGAGCGCATCACCGAACCCGACCGCCTGTGGCTGACGCTCGCGGGCTACAACATCGGCTTCGGTCATCTCGAGGATGCACGCATCCTCACCCAGAAGGCCGGTGACGACCCCGACCGCTGGTCGGCCGTGCGCCAGTACCTGCCGCGACTGAACCGCAAGAAACTGGCCGGACAGCTGCGCTACGGCAACGCCAATGGCATACAGGCGGTGGAATACGTGGAGAACATCCGCAACTACTACGACCTGATGGTGTGGTACGACAACCACCCGGAGGATCTGACGATCCAGGAGGCACGCCGTCAGGTTCGGTCCTCGCCGTCGCACTCCGCCAGGTGATAACGGCGCACCAGCGAGGCGGTGGAACAGTCCACGCCTGGTGAGCAACTGATGTCCTGGAAGCCCTGCAGGATGTGGCCGGCGAGCTGCTTGCCCAGCTCCACCCCCCACTGGTCGAAGGAGTCCACGCCCCAGATGATGCCCTGCACGAACACCTTGTGCTCGTAGAGCGCGATCAGTGCCCCCAGGGTGTGCGGGGTGAGGCGGTCGAACACCAGCATGTTGCTCGGCCGGTTGCCCGGAAACACGCGGTGCGGCAACAGTTCGCGGATACGTGTCTCGTCGAGACCCACGGCCTCCATCTCGGCGCGCGCCTCGTCTTCGGTGCGACCCCGCATCAGCGCCTGCGCCTGGGCGAAACAGTTGGCCACCAGCTTCTCGTGGTGTCCTGGCATATCGTAGTGACTGCACAGGGGCAGGATGAAATCGACCGGGATCAGGCGCGTGCCCTGGTGCAGCAACTGGAAGAAGGAATGCTGCGCATCGGTGCCCACCGCGCCCCAGATCACCGGCCCGGTGTGGTAGCTCACCGGCTGCCCGTCGCGGGTCACGCGCTTGCCGTTGCTCTCCATGTCGAGCTGCTGCAGAAAGGCCGGCAGGTGCTCGAGGTGCTGGTAATAGGGCACCACCGCGTGCGAATCACAGCCGCCGAAATTGAGATACCAGATGCCCAGCAGGGCCAGCACGATGGGCATGTTGCGCTCGGGCGGGGCCTCGACGAAATGCTCGTCCATGTCGTGCGCACCAGCCAGCAATTCCTCGAAGCGGTCCATGCCCACGGCCAGGGCGATCGGCAGGCCGATGCTCGACCACAGCGAATAGCGTCCACCGACCCAGTCCCAGAACTCGAACATGTTGTGCACGTCGATGCCGAAGGCACGTACTTCCTGGGCATTGGTCGAGACCGCCACGAAGTGCCGTGCCACCGCCTCATCGTTGTGCAGGCTATCGAGCAGCCAGCGCCTGGCCGACTCCGCGTTGGTGAGCGTGTCCTGGGTGGTGAAGGTCTTGGAGGCGACCACGAACAGGGTGGTCGCCGGATCCAGGTGCTGCAGCGTGCTGGCCAGGTGCGTGCCGTCGATGTTGGACACGAAGTGCACCCGCAGATCGTCACGCTGATAGGGCCGCAGCGCCTCGCAGACCATCTTCGGTCCCAGGCTGGAACCGCCGATGCCGATGTTCACCACGTCACGGACCGGCTGGCCGGTATAACCCAGCCAGCGCCCGGCGCGCACGTCTTCGGAAAAGGTGCGCATGCGCGAGAGCACCGAGCGGATCCCCGGCATCACATCACGCCCTTCGTGGCGGTAGTCGCGGTAACCGATATTGCGCAGCGCCATGTGCAGCACGGCACGCCCCTCGGTGGTGTTGACCTTCTCGCCACGCAGCAGACGCTCGCCCCAGCGCGACAGTTCGGCGGCCTGGGCGAGGTCGATGAGCAGCCGCATCGCTTTCTCATCGATCAGATTTTTGGAATAATCAAGATCTATGCCGCAGGCTGACAGGCTGTACCGCTCACAGCGTTGCGGATCCCGGGCGAACAGGTCCCGCATGCGAATACCCCTCAGCGACTGCCAGTGGCGTTCCAGCGCCTTCCACTCCTTCGTCTGGTCGATGAGCCCCTTGTCTTTCTGCATGACGGACGCCTCTTGTGATGTTCTTCTGGCTGTTGAGAGCCGAGTATATCAACGCCCAGTCACGATGTGAGAAAAGCAACTGGAGTTTTCCCGATGACCGATTCCTTTGTCGACGCGTGCCTCAAGAAAGACAAGGCGTTGCGTTCCCGCGTACGCCTGATGGGTAACATGCTGGGCGAGGTGGTGGCATCCCAGTCGGGAGAGGAAGTGCTGCATCACATCGAACGCCTGCGCAAGGGCTTCATCCGCCTGCGCAAGGACCCGGATCCCGGCCGGCTCAAGCGCCTGAAGAAGCTGATCTACCGCCTGCCCCCGCATACCCTGCGGCCGGTGATCCGCGCCTTTGCCACCTATTTCCAGCTGGTCAACATCGCCGAGGAAAGCTTCCAGCACCGCCAGCGTCGGCACGTGGCCTCCTCGGGCAAGACCCTGTGGGAGGGCTCCTTCGACCAGTGTATCCGCCAGTTGCGCGATCGCGGCATCACGCCCGAGCAGTTGCAGGATCTGCTCGAGGACGTGCGCTACATGCCGGTGTTCACCGCGCATCCCACCGAGTCCAAGCGCCGCGCCATCCTGCTGCAACTGCGTCGCATCTTCGAGGCCAACGAGGGCCTGGACAGCCCGGCGCTGACCCTCGACCACAAGGACTACTGGGAGCGTGCCCTGCGCACCCGCATCCAGACCCTGTGGAAGACCAACGAGGTGCGCCCGGCCAAGCCGGACGTGCGCCACGAGATCCGCATGGGACTGCACCACTTCAAGGCCAGCCTGTTCGATGCCGTCCCGGTGCTCTACCGCCGCCTGCAGCACGCCATCGAGCGCGTCTACGGCGATCACCCCGACTATCATCACGTCGAGCTGCCGGCGCTGCTGCGCTTCGGCTCCTGGATCGGCGGTGACCGCGACGGCAACCCCAACGTCACCGCCGACATCACTGCCGAGGCCATCCTCACCCAGCATCGCACCATCCTCGAGTACTACCAGGAGCGCATCGACCTGCTGGTCGACGCCCTCACCCACTCCGACCAGTTCTGTACCCCCACGCCCGAGTTCAATGAGGCGTTGGCGGCAGACGACGCCTACCGCGAGGCATACGACGCACACTGGCCGGCGCGCTTCGCGCACGAGCCCTACCGGCGCAAGCTCTACATCATGAAGCTGCGCCTGCGGCATACGCTGCAACGCGCCGCGGCACGGCTGGCGGGCGAGCCGACCGAAGACCTGCCGGTCGGCTACCGCAGCGAGAACGACTTCATCCATGACCTCACCCTGATCCACGACTCGCTGGCCAGCCACGGCGACCGCGAGGCCGCCGAGACGGAACTGCTCGACCTGCTGCGCCTGGCGCGCACCTTCGGCTTCTACCTGGCACGCCTGGACATCCGCCAGGAATCGACGGTGCACACCGAGGCGGTGGCCGAGATCCTGGCCGTGCTCGGCATCGAGGCCGACTATGCCGCGCTCGACGAGGCGCAGCGCATGGCCTTGATGGGCCGGCTGATCGAACAGCCGCCGGCCCGCCCGGCGGCAGAGAAACTCTCGCCCATGACCCGCGAGGTACTCGAGGTCCTCGACGTGGTGCGCGAGATGCAGGACGGCATCAGCCCACGCGTGATCGGGCGCTATGTCATCTCCATGGCACACCATGCCTCGGACGTACAGCACGTGATGTTCCTCGCCGCGCTGGCCGGGCTGACCGGCCGGCAGGGCGACGATTTCATCTGCCGCATCGGCGTCTCGCCGCTGTTCGAGACCATCGAGGACCTGCAACACATCGAGCCGGTGATGAGCCACCTGCTCGACGACCCGGTCTACCGCCGCCTGCTCGAGGCCCACGGCACCGTGCAGGAGGTCATGCTGGGCTATTCCGACTCGGCCAAGGACGGCGGCATCGTGGCCTCGGCCTGGTCGCTCTACCAGGCCCAGCAGCAGGTGATCGCCCTGGGCCGCGAGCGCGGCGTGCGCATCCGCCTGTTCCACGGCCGTGGCGGCACCATCGGCCGTGGCGGCGGCCCCACCCACCAGGCCATCACCTCGCAACCGGCCGGCACCGTGCTGGGGCAGATCAAGTTCACCGAGCAGGGCGAGGTGTTGTCGTACAAGTACGGCAACAAGGAGACCGCGGTGTTCGAGCTCACCATGGGCCTGACCGGGCTGATCACCGCCAGCCTGGGCCTGGTGCAACCAGTGCCGGAAGACCCGCCGGCCTATGCGCAGACCATGGCACGCCTGCAGGAGACGGGCGAGCGTCACTACCGCGAACTGACCGAGCAGACGCCGGGCTTCCTCGACTATTTCTACGAGGCCACGCCGGTCAACGAGATCGCCCTGCTCAACATCGGCTCGCGTCCCTCGCACCGCAAGAAGACCGACCGCTCCAAGGCCTCGGTGCGCGCCATCGCCTGGGTGTTCGGCTGGGCGCAATCGCGCCATACCCTGCCCGCCTGGTACGGCCTGGGCAAGGCGCTGGACGACTTCTGCAACGCCGACCCGGCCAACCTCGAGGCGCTGCGTGGCCTGTACCGCGAATGGCCCTTCTTCCGCGCCCTGCTCAGCAACACGCAGATGGCGCTGTTCAAGGCCGACATGCGCATCGCCGCCGAATACGCCGAGCTGGCGCAGGACCAGGAGAGCGCGCAGGCCATCTACCACCGGGTGCGCGAGGAATACGAACGCACCTGCCGGCGCATCCTCGAGATCGCGCAGCTCGACGAACTGCTCGACGAGACCCCCCTGCTCAAGCGCTCCCTGCAACGCCGCGATCCCTACCTGGACCCGCTCAACCACATCCAGCTCGCGCTGCTGCGCCGCTACCGCGACGAGAGCCTGGACGAGGAAGAACGCGAACGCCAGCTCGACC
>CAYMWJ010000078.1:0-3585 GCA_964394235.1 uncultured Sedimenticola sp.
AGGGTTGTCTCAGTATGCTGGGCGCATGCCATATCCGCTGCCATTGCACATCGTTGAGGCCTGGTCCGGCCCTCGGGCAGGCACCCAATGAACAGACCGCGCCACGCGCCCATGGACCGCTTCCCCATCGTTGGCGGCGAGTTGCAGGTCGGCGGCATGCCGCTGCGCGCGCTGGCCGAACGGGTCGGGCGCACGCCCTTCTATGCCTACGACCGGCGCGTGATCGACGAACAGGTGGCGCTGCTGCGGCGCTGCCTGCCCGAGGCGGTCCGCCTGCACTACGCGATCAAGGCCAATCCCCTGCCTGCCCTGGTCCGCCATCTGGCCGGGCAGGTGGATGGCCTGGACGTGGCCTCGCTCGCCGAGCTGCGTCTGGCACTCGATACGGGGCTCCCCGCATCGGCCATCAGCTTTGCCGGCCCCGGCAAGACCGACGAGGAGCTGGCCGCTGCGACCGAGGCCGGGGTGGTCCTCAACGTCGAATCCGCGGGTGAGCTGGAACGCCTGGCGGCCATCGGCGATCGCCTGGGACAGCGCCCCCGGGTGGCACTACGGGTGAATCCCGACTTCGAGCTGCGCGGTTCCGGCATGAAGATGGGCGGTGGCGCACGTCCCTTCGGCATCGACGCCGAGCAGGTGCCCGCCGTGCTGCGGCGTGTCGCCGAACTGGACATGGAATGGCTGGGCTTTCATATCTTCAGCGGTTCGCAGAACCTGGATGCCGGAGCCATCGCCGAAGCCCAGCGCCTGACCCTGGAGCTGGCCCGACGGCTGGCGAGCGACGCCCCTGCCCCGCTGCGCTGGCTGAACATCGGTGGTGGCCTGGGCATCCCCTACTTTCCCGGCGATTCACGGCTCGATCCGGCACCGATCGGCGAGCGCCTGGGCGAACGACTGCCGGACCTGCAACAGGCTCATCCCGGCGTCGAGGTGGTGATGGAGCTGGGGCGCTTCCTGGTCGGCGAGGCCGGCATTTACGTCTGCGAGGTGATCGACCGCAAGGTCTCGCGCGGCGAGGTGTTTCTGGTCACCAACGGCGGCATGCACCACCACCTGGCGGCCTCCGGCAACCTGGGCCAGGTGGTGCGCCGCAACTTCCCGGTGGCCGTGGGCAACCGCATGGACCAGCCGGCCGACACCGACTGCCACGTGGTCGGTCCACTCTGCACCCCGCTGGACATCCTCGCCTCGAAAGTGCGCCTGCCTGCGGCCGGCCCCGGCGATCTGATCGTGGTGTTCCAGTCCGGCGCCTACGGCCTGAGCGCCAGCCCCACCGGTTTTCTGGGACATCCCGTGGCGGCAGAGATCCTGGTCTGAGCGGCTGGATGGTCCGCTGCGTTCCCTGCTCGGAAACCCGGAGCAGACGCGGTTTTCAGTTCTCGAGCAAGGCGTCCACGTGATCGGCGAGCGTGCCCAGGGTCTCGAAGGTCTCGGCATCCACGTCGTCCAGGCGGACACCGAAATGCGCCTCCAGGGCAGCAATCAGTTCGGCTACCGAGAGCGAATCGAACTCCGGCAGCGCGCCCAGCAACGGTGTCTCGCGCCCAGCCGCCAGCGCCTCGGGCGGCAAGCGCAGCACCGAACGCACGATTTCTGTCACCTCGTCGAATACGGACATGGCTGGCCTCGTCTTGCAGGGAGCGCCAGTCTAACCGGCATGTGCATCGTTGCAAGGCCCTAACCTGATTTTGGCCAGACGTAAAACCGATGCCATGGTCTGCCCCGGACGTGAGTCGGGCTTCAGTCCGACAAGTCGACCCGGGGGGCGCCCCACGGGCATGTCATCAGGGCCGCGTAACCCTCGACGTCTCATGATGTCTGAACCTGGTCAGGCCCGCCGCCTGAGAATGGCATTCCTTCCGGGATTCGGAGCCTGCAAGAGCCGTGGTTATAATCGCGGCCCGCCAGCAACAGCCGAGCCTTGCCGTGCCCACGATTGCCCCCACCCTGCTCCACGACCTCGTCCGGTATACCGCCGAGCACCACGGCGCCTTGCCGGCACTGGTGCACGGTGCCACGCAGCTCAGCTACAGTGAGTTGGCCTCCGCTATCGCGCGTACGGCCACCGGGTTGCGCCGCCTGGGGCTGCGTCCCGACGAGCGGGTCGCCGTGTACCTGCCGAAGATCCCGGAGGCGGTGATCGCGCTGTTTGCCGCCCCCCTGGCCGGCGGGGTCATGGTGCCGATCAACCCGGTGCTCAAGGGGGCGCAGGTAGCGCACATCCTGCGCGACTGTAATGTCCGCCTTCTCGTCACCTCGGCGGAACGTGCCGCGGCACTGCGCGCGGTGTTGCGCGACTGCCACGACCTGCGGACGGTGGTGATCGCCGGGGAGAAGTTGCCCGACGATCCGCTGCCCGGGGTTGCCACCCATGCCTGGCGCACGCTCGATGAGGCCGAACCAGTCGAGCCGCCACGGCGCATCGACAGCGACATGGCGGCCATCTTCTATACCTCGGGCAGCACCGGGGCGCCCAAGGGCGTGGTGCTCTCGCACCGCAACCTGGTAAACGGGGCGCACAGCGTCAACGCCTATTTGCACAACGGACCGGAGGATCGCCTGCTGGCCGTGCTGCCCCTGAGCTTCGACTATGGTTTCAGCCAGCTCACCACGGCCTTTGCCGTCGGGGCCTCGGTGGTGCTGCTGGAATACCTGCTGCCACGCGACGTGATCCGCGCCGTGGTCCGTCACCACATCAGCGGTCTGGCGGCGGTGCCTCCGCTGTGGAGCCGCCTGGCGCGCGAGACCTGGCCACCCGAGGCGGCAGCCAGTCTGCGCTACCTGACCAGCTCCGGCGGGGTCATGCCGGTGCCGGTGATCCAGGCCCTGCGTCAGGCCCTGCCGGATACACAGATCCACCTGATGTACGGCCTCACCGAGGCCTTCCGTTCCACCGCCCTGCCGCCAGAGGAAATCGACCGGCGACCCGGCTCCATCGGCCTGCCCATCCCCAACGCCGAGATCATGGTGGTGCGCGAGGACGGCAGCGAGTGCGCACCGGAAGAGATCGGTGAGCTGGTGCATCGCGGCAGCCTGGTGGCCCTGGGTTACTGGAACGATCCCGAGCGCACCGCCGCGCGTTTCCGCCCTGCGCCGCGCCGTCCGCACGGCCTGCCACTGCCGGAGATCGCGGTGTGGTCCGGCGACCGCGTCTGGCGCGACGCGGAGGGCTACCTGTACTTCGCGGGACGCGAGGACCACATGATCAAGACCTCGGGCTACCGCGTCAGCCCCGACGAGATCGAGGGGCCGGTGCTGGCCTCCGGTCTGGTCACCGAAGCCGCGGCCTTCGGCGTGCCCGATGCCGAGCTTGGCCAGGCCATCGTGCTGGCGGTCGCCGGGGAGGATGCCAGCGAGGCGGTGCTGGCGCTGTGCCGCGAACAACTGCCGAACTACATGCGGCCACAGCGGGTGTGGTGCCTGGACGAACTGCCGCGCACACCCAACGGCAAGATCGACCGCCAGGCCTTGCGCACGCGTTACGCCGAGCATATCGAGGAAAGGTAGGAGCGACGTCCTCGTCGCGAATATTCGGCCCGAGGACGGGCCTCCTACGTGCGGGAGCGGCATACCCGCCGCGAACGG
>CAYMWJ010000078.1:3685-8116 GCA_964394235.1 uncultured Sedimenticola sp.
GCAGGAGCGACGTCCTCGTCGCGAATATTCGGCCCGAGGACGGGCCTCCTACAGGTTCAGGCCACGAAGGCCTTGCCCTGCAACTCGCGCAGCCGGTCGCGCACCCGCGCCGCTTCCTCGAACTTGAGTTCGCGCGCCAGGGCGTGCATCTCCTTTTCCAGGCGCTTGATCTCGCGTGCCGCGGCCAGCGGGTCCAGCGGCGCCTCGTACTCGCCCTGCCCTTCGGCGACCTTCTGATAGCGTCGGGCGATGGCCCCGCCACCGGGCACCGCGGTCTCCATGATGTCGGCCACGCTCTTCTCCACCGTCTTCGGCGTGATGCCGTGCGCCTCATTGAAGGCAAGTTGCTTGCGCCGGCGACGCTCGGTCTCGTCGATGGCCCGCTGCATTGAACCGGTGATCTCGTCGGCATACAGGATGGCCTTGCCCCGGGCATTGCGCGCGGCGCGGCCAATGGTCTGGATCAGCGCACCCTCGGAGCGCAGGAAGCCCTCCTTGTCGGCATCGAGGATGGCCACCAGCGAGACCTCGGGCATGTCCAGGCCCTCGCGCAGCAGGTTGATGCCCACCAGCACGTCGAATTCGCCCAGGCGCAGGTCGCGGATGATCTCCACCCGCTCCACGGTGTCGATGTCCGAGTGCAGGTAGCGCACCCGGATGTCGTGCTCCATCAGGTAGTCGGTCAGATCCTCGGCCATGCGCTTGGTGAGCGTGGTCACCAGCACCCGGTCGCCCATCGCCACCCGGGCGTTGATCTCCGAGAGCAGGTCGTCCACCTGGGTGCTGGCCGGGCGCACTTCCACTTCGGGATCGACCAGGCCGGTGGGACGTACCACCTGCTCGACCACCGCGCCGGAGTGCTCGATCTCGTATTCGCGCGGGGTGGCCGAGACGTAGATGGTCTGCGGTGCGCGTGCCTCGAACTCCTCGAAGCGCAGCGGCCGGTTGTCCAGTGCCGAGGGCAGGCGGAAGCCATATTCGACCAGGGTCTCCTTGCGCGAGCGGTCGCCCCGGTACATGCCGCCGAGCTGGGGGATGGTCACGTGTGACTCGTCCACCACCAGCAGGGCGTTGGCCGGCAGATAGTCGAACAGGGTCGGCGGACCCTCGCCCGGCGCGCGACCCGAGAGGTAGCGCGAATAGTTCTCGATGCCCGAGCAGTAGCCCAGCTCCAGCATCATCTCGATGTCGAAGGTCGTGCGCTGTTCCAGGCGCTGGGCCTCGAGCAGCTTACCGGCCTCGCGCAACTGCGCCAGGCGCTCCTTCAGTTCCGCCTTGATCTGGTCCACTGCCTCGAGAATGATCTCGCGCGGGGTCACATAGTGGGTCTTCGGGTAGATGGTGTAGCGCGGCACCCGCTGGCGCACCTCACCGGTGAGCGGGTCGAACAGCGACAGGGCCTCGATCTCTTCATCGAACAGCTCGATGCGCACCGCCTCGTCTTCCGATTCGGCGGGAAAGACGTCGATGATCTCACCGCGCACCCGGTAGGTGCCGCGCGCCAGTTCCAGGTCGTTGCGCGTGTACTGCATGTCGGCCAGGCGGCGCAGGATGCGGCGTTGGTCCATCTGCTCGCCGCGCGACAGGTGCAGCACCATGCTCAGGTACTGGCGCGGATCGCCCAGGCCGTAGATCGACGACACGGTGGCGACGATGATGCTGTCCGGCCGCTCGAGCAGGGCCTTGGTGGCCGACAGCCGCATCTGCTGCACGTGCTCGTTGAGCGAGGCGTCCTTCTCGATGAAGGTGTCGGTCGAGGGCACATAGGCCTCGGGCTGGTAATAGTCGTAGTACGAGACGAAGTACTCCACCGCGTTGTGCGGGAAGAACTCGCGAAATTCGCCATAGAGCTGGGCGGCGAGCGTCTTGTTCGGTGCCAGGATCAGGGTCGGTCGCTGCACCTGCTCGATCACCTTGGCGACGGTGAAGGTCTTGCCCGAGCCGGTCACCCCGAGCAGGGTCATGCCGGCCTCGCCATCGTTCAATCCTTCGACCAGGCGCCGGATTGCCTCCGGCTGGTCGCCGGCCGGCTCGAAACGACTGACCAGTTCGAATCTTTTTGTCATTTGCAGGGTGCCCGCGGGAGAGATCGTCCGTTATGATAGCAACGAACAGAGTTCGTTCCCGACACGCCGGAAAACCCCAGAATGAGCATTAAACTTTCTGCCCGCGTCCAGTCCGTCAAACCCTCCCCCACCCTCGCCATCACTGCCCGCGCCGCCGCCATGCGTGCCGAGGGCCGTGACGTGATCGGCCTGGGTGCCGGCGAGCCCGATTTCGATACGCCCGAGCACATCAAGGAGGCGGCCATCGCCGCCATACGTGAAGGCCAGACCAAGTACACGGCGGTGGATGGCACCCCGTCGCTCAAACAGGCCATCATCGACAAGTTCCGGCGCGACAACGGACTGGAATATACCCCGGAGCAGATCCTGGTCTCCTGCGGTGGCAAACAGAGTTTCTACAACCTGGCGCAGGCGGTGCTCGACCGCGGCGACGAGGTGATCATCCCCGCGCCCTACTGGGTGTCCTACCCCGACATGGTGCTGCTCGCCGAGGCCGAGCCGGTGCTGGTGCACGCCGGTGCCGAGCAGCACTTCAAGATGACACCGGCGCAACTGCGCGGCGCCATCACCGAGCAGACCCGGCTGGTGGTCATCAACAGTCCGTCCAATCCCACCGGCATGGCCTACAGCCGCGAGGAACTGGAAGCACTGGGCGAGGTGCTGCGCGAGCATCCGCGCATCCTCATCGCCACCGACGACATGTACGAGCACATCGTCTGGAAGAAAGGCAGCTTCGTGAACATCCTCGATGCCTGCCCCGACCTGGCCGATCGTACCCTGGTGCTCAATGGCGTCTCCAAGGCCTATTCCATGACCGGCTGGCGCATCGGCTATGCCGGCGGCCCGGCCGAGATCATCAAGGCCATGAAGAAGATCCAGTCGCAGAGCACCTCCAACCCGTCCTCCATCTCGCAGGCCGCGGCCGAGGCGGCGCTGAACGGCCCGCAGGACTGCATCGCCGAGATGCTGGCGCACTTCAAGGAACGCCACGATCACGTGGTCGAGCGCCTCAACGCCATCCCCGGCATCGACTGCCTGGCCACCGATGGCACCTTCTACGTCTTCCCCTCGGTGAGCGGCCTGATCGAGCGCATCGACGGGGTGAAGAACGACCTCGAACTGGCCGAACACCTGATCGAACAGGCCGGCGTGGCGGTGGTGCCCGGTACGGCCTTCGGCCAGAGCGGGCACATGCGCATCTCCATCGCCACCAGCATGCAGAACCTGGACGCCGCGCTGGATCGTATCGAGGCCGTCGCCCGGGGCTGAACGACAGGATCCGCAGGTGGCCAGTCTACGTCGATACGGTCATTTTGCCTGTTCTCCTGGCTGCCCGGTGGCGATCAGCGCAATGACCGCTTCGCGAACCTGTGCCAGCTTTTGCGCCGATACCAAGCCTGCCGCTCGGCGGAAAAGGCTTTGATGTGCGGTGAACAATTTACCGGGGCGGATATAGCTGGTTCGTTGTAGTGAGCCGCTGGAAAAATCATCGCCCGTCAGTTCGGTAGCGGAGGGATCGGCATAGGGCCGACTGGTGATTTGCGAACAGATCCAGTCTTCACGACCAGCGTATGCCAACACCAGTGCCGGCCGCAACTTCGAGGCTGACAGGTCGGAAAACGGAAAAGGAACCAGCACCACCATCCCTATTGCAGGTGTGACCATGCCTCATCCTCTTCTGGTTTCAGCCAGTCCTCGGCCAACGCTGCTTCTGCAAGTCGGGTGGTTTCTTCTATTTCTGCGGGCGACTCTTCCAGGATGGTCACCAGAGCACGATGGACGCCTTTGATATTCACTGGCTCGACCAGTCGCACATGCCCTTGTTCGTCAATGATGGCTTCAACGGTCTGTTTCATCAGGGGTCCTTGATCTGTATGCTCGATGAGACCGAGTATAGGCAGCCCGGCGGTAGAGCGTCTGTTGGATGCCGTATCGGCTCACAACCGCCAGAGATCGATCCCGGCCTGCGCGAAGCGCTCGCGGTCGAGGACGGATTTCACGTCCATCAGCACCGCGCCAGGGGCCATGATCGACTTCAGCTGCTCGACCGTCAGCGCCCGGTATTGAGCGTGCGCCACTGCCAGGATCACCGCGTCGGCCTCGGGCAGGTCTTCCCAGTCACACAGCTCGACACCGTATTCGGCCTGTGCCTCGACCGGGTCGGCCACCGGGTCGTGCACCTGTACCTTGCAGCAGTATGAGGCCAGTTCGCTCAGGATGTCCTCGACCCGCGAGTTGCGCAGGTCCGGGCAGTCTTCCTTGAAGGTCAGGCCGAGCACGATCACCCGTGAGCCCGACACACAGCGCCCGGCCTGGATCATGCGCTTGACCGTCTGCTCGGCGATGTACTTGCCCATGCCGTCGT
>CAYMWJ010000079.1:0-7710 GCA_964394235.1 uncultured Sedimenticola sp.
GCCGCCGCCTTGTGCATTGCGCGGCGGACCATGAATCTTTCCGAGCGGCCCAACCACCGCATGGGCGATCAGGTCGCCTTCTCCCTACCCGTGAGGAATCGGGGGAAGCACGTCTGGTCGTTCTGGCGCCAGGTCGCCCGGAAAGAAGCGGCGCTTGCAGCGCACCGACGGTCGGGCGCGGCCCGATCCTGTCGGTCACCTGCCCGGTCTTCGCCGGACAAGGCATCGACAGGGATCATACCGCCGGTTGCGGGTGGGACTCCCGCACGCGAATCGTCACCAGCACTGTTCGGGTGACGTGCATGGAAATCCCTTCCATGCCGCAACATGGAATATTTTTCTATGTTGCTAGGAACGGTAGGCGTACAGCGCATGGGTGCCCACCACGCGCAGATGACCAAGAGCCTCGGCCTTCTCAAGCTGCCGCAGTAGCCGGGCCACCACCTGCGGAACCCGGCCCAGTCCGATAGCGCGCGCCATGGCAGCTTGCGTGTCCAGAACCTTGCCAAGACTGGCCAGGCGCTCCCGAACCGCTTGGCGTCCTTCCACGAAGCACTGGTAGGCATGTTCAGTCTCTGGGCTGCGAGGACCAAGGCTTTTCTCGACCCGACCGACTTTACGCTTCAAATACGTCCTGCCTTTCACCTGGCGCCAAAACATCGAGCCGGAAAACCGGCGCCTTGCCTCGTTGGGTGCCACGGGAGAACGGTCAACGCGCCAGCAGACAAAGCAACACCAGATTCCCCACCGCCAGCAACGCGCTCAGCCCCTTCCAGAACCCCAGCGGGTTGCGTTCGACCAGCGGGCGGTGCTGGTCTTCGGTAAAGGCCGGGTTGGGGTGGGAGAGGTCGTAGAGGAACTCCGACAGGGTCTCGTAACGCTTCTGCGGGTTGGGGTGTACCGCCTTGCGCAGGGCGCCGTCGACCCAGGGCTGGAGCTTGTCGTTGTATTCGCGCGCCGAGGTGTAGTGCAGCTTGTTGGCCGGGCGCGGGCGGTCGCTGTGGCCGTAGGGGAGCTTGCCGGTGAGCAGCTCATAGGCGATCACGCCCAGCGAGAAGATGTCGGAGCGGTTGGAGTATTCGCCGTCGATGCATTCGGGCGCGGTGTAGTCCACCGTGCCCTCGACATGGTCTTCGATGTGGCTGGCGATCTCGCGGGTGCCGGCGACGCGGGTGGAGCCGAAGTCGATGATCTTGAGCACGCCCTGGGCGTCGATGAGGATGTTCTCGGGCTTGAGGTCCAGGTGCACCATCTCCAGCCGGTGAAAGGCGCGCAGGCCCTCGACGATCTGGCTGAGGTATTCGCGCGCGGTGTTGATGTGGGTCTGCGGGTGGTCCTCGATCCACTGGCGCAGGGTCTGACCCTCGATGTACTCGGAGACGTTGTACAGGAAGCGCCGCTTGGGGGTGTCGAGCAGGCGTGCCACGTGCGGATTGTGGATGCGCCTCCCCACCCATTCCTCGTGCAGAAAGCCCTCGAGGTGGGGCGGGTCGTCCTGGAAGTTGACCGAGGGGGTCTTGAGGATGACCTTCTCGCCGGTCTCGGCATCGCGCGCCAGGTAGACCTCGCTGCGCGCCGAGGCATGCAGGGCGCGCAGGATCTCGTAGTTGTCGATGCGGTTGCCCGGTGACAGGGGCGGCGGGAAGGGCAGTTCGCGGATCTGTTGCAGGATGTCGTCTTCGGTGTGGGTCGGCAGCGTGAGCACCCGCAGCAGTTGACAGGTGACGTTGTCGTGGGAGCCCGCGCGCAGGGCCTCTTCCATGATGCGCTGGGCGCAGACTTGCAGGTTGTCACCGTGTTCGCGCAGCAGTTCGCGCAGGCGATTGTCGGTGACATAGCCGGTGACGCCATCGGTGGTGAACAGGAAGATGTCACCCGGTTCCACGGCCAGCGAGCGGTAGTCGATGTCGATATGGGCGTCGATGCCCATGGCGCGCGACAGGAAATCGCGATCCTTCGACACCCAGACCCGGTGGTCGCGGGTGAGCTGTTCGAGTTCACCATCACGGAACAGGTAAAGGCGCGAGTCGCCGACGTGCAGCACGTGTGCGGTGTGCGACTTGATGACCAGCCCGGTAAAGGTGGTGACCATGCCGCGCGCCGAGTCGTAGCGCCGCTGGCCCTGCGACCACAGCCAGCGGTTGAGCGCGCCGAGTACCTTGGTGGCCGAGGTCTTGACCGTCCAGGAGTCCGGGGTGCTGAAGTAGTCGTCGAGAAAGGCGCGCACGCAGGTCTGCGCGGCCTCCACCCCGCCCTCGGAGCTGCTCATGCCGTCGCAGATGGCCGCGGCGATGCCCTTGTTCTCCAGCGCCGCGCCCTTGGGCACCAGGGCATCGGCCGCGTCGGCGTTCTCTGCCTTGTTGCCCTTTTCGGTGACGGCGGCGTAGTCGATCTCGAGCTTGCGCGGCATGATGATGGTGGCGCTCTCAGTGCTCGCCCTTGGTGCGCAACAGGCCGGCCAGGCGGTTGCCCTGCTTCTGCGGGCCGCCGTTGGGGAAGATCTGGTGCAGGTAGCGGTTGCTGCACCCCTCGCGGGTGAGGGTGAGCAGCAGGCGACGGGCCGGACGGCCGGCGTTGTCGAGCAGTACACGGATGGTTGTGGACATGGACGACTCCTTACCTGACATCGATCATCTGCACGCTGCCGTCGGGCATGACCTCGGCCATGGCGCCTGCCGGTTCTTCCAGCACGAACAGGATCAGCATCAGCACCGAGCCCGATACCAAGCCGATGAACAGGAAGAACTGGTCGTAGTCGAGCAGCGAGTTGATGGTGAGGAAGAGCACCGCGCCGACATTGCCGAAGGCACCGGCCATGCCAGCGATCTGTCCGGTCATGCGGCGCTGGATCAGCGGCACCATGGCGTACACCGCGCCCGAGCCAGCCTTGGAGAAGATACCACCGAGGATGGTGAAGGCGACCACCATCCACACTGGCCATTCCCGGTCCATCAGGCCCAGTACCAGGAAGCTGGCGGTGATGCCGGTAAAGGTGATGACCAAGGTGAGCTTGCGGCCGATGCGGTCGCTCAGCCAGCCGCCGCCGGGGCGTGCGAACAGGTTCAGGAAGGGATAGATGCCCGCCAGCAGGGCGGCGGTGACCTTGGGCAGCTCGAACCAGTCCACGTAGAACATGGCCAGCATGGAGACCACGGCCAGCTCGGTGCCGAAGGTGACCAGGTAGGCCCAGTCCAGGATCGCCACCTGCTTGAACTTGTAGCGGTACAGTTCCGGCACCGGTTCGGTCAGCACGTGCCGGTTCATGTGCCACACCTTCCAGGTCTGGACCAGGAAGATCGCCGCCAGCACGCCGTAGATCATATCGGTCGCGGCCCACTCGATCAGCCCCATCTTGGCCGGCGACAGCTTCCAGGTGAGCAGTGCCAGCGCCAGGTACAGGGGGATGTTCATCAGGATGTAGAGCACCAGGTCGCCGGGACTGGTGACCTCCATGGCGCCGCTCTTCTTGGGCTTGAAGTAGGTGGAGCCCTTGGGGGTGTTGCGTACCGAGAAGTAATAGAGGACGCCATAGGCGATGGCCACCAGGCTGGCGATGGTGAAGGCCCAGCGCCAGCCGTCGTCACCGCCCACACCGTTGGCGATGAAGGGCAGGGAGAGTGCCGCGCCGGCCGAGCCGAAGTTGCCCCAGCCGGCATAGATGCCCTGTGCAACGCCCGTCTGACGCGCCGGGAACCATTCGCCGATCATGCGGATGCCCACCACGAAGCCGGCGCCGATGAAGCCCGAGAGAAAACGCAGCAACGCCAGCTGTCGGTAGCTGTCGGCCCAGGCGAAGGTAATGCTGATGGCCCCGCCGAGGATCAGGATGGCGGCGAACAGGATGCGTGGCCCGTACTTGTCCACCAGCATGCCGACGATGATGCGTGCCGGAATGGTCATGGCGACGTTGAGGATCAGCAGCACCTTGGCCTGCTGGTCGGAGAGCTGCAGGGCCTCCTTGATGAAGGGCATCATCGGACCCAGGCCCAACCACACCACGAAGGTGAGGAAGAAGGCGAACCAGGTCAGGTGCAGGATACGGATCTTGCCATCCTTCAGGTCGAACAGGTTGAGCTTGAGTGCGGACATCGTGAGTGCTCCATGGCTACAGCGTGCCACTGGAGTAAAGCAGGACGCGTGCCAATGAGATAACAGGCCCTGCCAGTGGGGAACTCCGCAGTGGGGCCGTGATTCGCTATTTCCGAATACAGCGAAGTGGTGCGTGATGCGGTGGGTTTGCACCAGTATAGTGCGAAATCACGGTGCATTCGCTCGGTGTCCGGAGTGTGTGGGATATTCCGAACAACTGCCCATTGCCCCTCCTTTCCACAACAGGGCGGCAGCCTTTGTCCCCTACCGGCCTACCGCGTAAGCAGAGGAAGGACTTGGGTTGGAGGTTCCTTCGGTTGGGCCGGGCGGTGTCGGGCCAGGGCGAATCGGCTGCAAAACCCGCTTCCAACGGATGGCACGCCTCTTGCTCATATATTTCCATGACAGCCGGTGTGGCCGGCACGAGAACATTCTGCGAGGTAGGCATGAAGGAAAGACTGGTACTGGTAGGCAACGGCATGGCGGGTGTGCGTACCCTGGAAGAGCTGCTCAAGCTCGACCCGGAGCACTACGAGATCACGGTGTTTGGCGCCGAGCCGTATCCCAATTACAACCGCATCATGCTCTCCCCGGTGCTGGCCGGTGAGAAGACCGTCGACGACATTATTCTCAATGATCGCGACTGGTACGAGAGCAAGGGCATCACCCTGCACACCGGCGACCCGGTGGTGCGCATCGACCGGGCCGCTCGCAAGGTCGTCACCGAGAGCGGCCTCGAGGCCGGCTACGACCGACTGCTGCTGGCGACCGGTTCCAACCCCTTCATCATTCCGGTACCGGGCCACGACAAGGAGGGCGTGGTCGGCTTCCGCGACATTGCCGACGTGGACACCATGCTCGAGGCCAGCAAGCGCTACCAGAAGGCAGTGGTCATCGGCGGTGGCCTGCTGGGCCTGGAAGCGGCCAACGGCCTGATGAAGAACGGCATGGACGTCACTGTGGTGCACCTGATGGACATCCTCATGGAGCGCCAGCTCGACCGTCCTGCCGCCAAGCTGCTCAAGCAGTCGCTCGAAGAGCGCGGCATGAAATTCCTGATGGAGGCCCAGACCGCCGAGATCCTCGGTGACGATCGCGTCAGCGGGCTGAAGTTCGCCGACGGCTCCGAGATCGAGGCCGACCTGGTGGTGATGGCCGTCGGCATCCGCCCCAACATCGCGCTGGCGCAGGCCGCCGGCATCCACTGCGAGCGTGGCATCGTGGTGGACGACACCATGCAGACCTACGATCCGCGTATCTATGCCGTGGGCGAATGCGTGCAGCAC
This sequence comes from uncultured Sedimenticola sp., assembly GCA_964394235.1. Classification (GTDB taxonomy): domain Bacteria; phylum Pseudomonadota; class Gammaproteobacteria; order Chromatiales; family Chromatiaceae; genus MONJU. Next base: position 5,376 of record CAYMWJ010000079.1, read on the forward strand.
CGGGGCGTGGTCTACGGCCTGGTGGCGCCGTTGTTCGAGCAGGCCAAGGTGGCGGCCAACCACCTGGCGCAGCTCGGCTTCGCCCGCTACCAGGGTTCGGTGACTTCCACCAAGCTGAAGGTCACCGGCATCGACCTGTTCTCCGCCGGCGAGTTCAACGAGCAGGAAGGCGACGAGACCCTGGTGCTCCAGGACCCGGCCGCTGGTGTCTACAAGAAGCTGGTGGTGCGCGACAACCGCATCAAGGGCGCGGTGCTCTATGGCGACACCATGGACGGTACCTGGTACTTCCAGCTGCTGCGTGATGGCACCGATATTTCGGCCTTCCGTTCCACCATCCTGTTCGGCCAGCACGACCTGGGCGATGCCGGCCACGGCGACGAAACCCGGGTGGCGGCGCTGTCCGACGACGCCGAGATCTGTGGCTGCAACGGCGTGTGCAAGGGCGAGATCATCGATGCCATCGTCACCAAGGGCCTGTTCACTCTGGATGACGTGAAGGCGCACACCAAGGCGGCCAGCTCCTGCGGTTCCTGTACCGGCCTGGTCGAGGCCATCCTTGCCAGCACCGTGGGCGAGGGCTACGACGCCACTCCGAGCAAGAAGCCGCTGTGCGGCTGCACCGGGTACAGCCACGACGAGGTGATCACCGGCATCAAGGAGCACCAGCTCAAGACCATGGATGCGGTGCGCTCCTTCTTCGAATGGAAGAACCCTGACGGCTGCGCCGCCTGCCGTCCTGCGCTCAACTACTATCTGCTGGCCTACTGGCCGGGTGAATACCACGACGATCCGCAGTCGCGCTTCATCAACGAGCGTGCCCACGGCAACATCCAGAAGGACGGCACCTACTCGGTGGTGCCGCGCATGTTCGGCGGCCTGTGCACGCCCGCCGATCTGCGCGCCATCGCGGACGTGGCCGAGAAGTACCAGGTGCCCGAGATGAAGGTCACCGGCGGCCAGCGTATCGACCTGTTCGGTATCAAGAAGGAAGACCTGCCGGCGGTCTGGAAGGATCTTTCCGAGGCCGGCTTCGTCTCCGGCCACGCCTACGGCAAGGCGCTGCGCACGGTCAAGACCTGTGCCGGCAAGAACTGGTGCCGCTTCGGCACCCAGGACTCCACCGGCCTGGGCGTCAAGCTCGAGGAACTCACCTGGGGCTCGTGGATGCCGCACAAGTTCAAGCTCGCCGTCTCCGGCTGCCCGCGCAACTGCGCCGAGGCCACCATCAAGGACTTCGGCGTGGTCTGTGTCGACTCCGGCTACGAGCTGCACGTCGGCGGCAACGGCGGCATCAAGGTGCGGGTGACCGACCTGCTCTGCAAGGTCGAGACCGAAGAGGAAGTGCTCGAATACTGCGGTGCCTTCATCCAGAAGTACCGCGAAGAGGCGCACTATCTCGAACGCACCGCGCCCTGGGTCGAGCGCGTGGGACTGGACTACATCAAGCAGGCCATCGTCGAGGACGAGGCACAGCGCAAGGCACTGTACGAACGCTTCAAGTACAGCCAGCAGTTCGCGCAGATCGATCCTTGGAAACAACGCGCCGAAGGCGAGGAAGCGAACGAGTTCCAGCCGATCGAGATCACTGCGGCTTGAGGATCCGTGCCAGAGGGGATCACCACGAAGAACACAAAGGGCACGAAGCGTTTGCGTGCCCGGTCCGTCGCGCCTTGTGCGATCCATGCATCGACGAAATGCGGGTGAGAGATCGCGGGGTTCAGAGGGAAGGTTCCTTGGTGTTCTTTGTGCCCTTTGTGGTGAAGAAAGATTTATTGCAGCAACCAGGATCAGACAAATGAGTAACTGGATCGAAATCGCCGCCCTGGAAGACATCCCGCGCCTGGGGGCCCGGGTGGTCAGGACCGACACCATGGACGTGGCGGTATTCCGCACCCGGGATGACCAGGTTTTCGCCTTGAAGGACGCCTGCCCGCACAAGCAGGGGCCGCTGTCGCAGGGCATCGTCAGCGGCACCACCGTCACTTGTCCGCTGCACAACTGGAAGATCGACCTGGAAAAGGGCTGCGCCCTGGGGCCCGACGAGGGCTGCACCAACGTCTTCCAGACCAAGGTGGAAAACGGCAAGGTCTACCTGGCCATTTGAAGTGGATAACCACAAAGGGCACGGAGGACACAAAGGATTTTAAGGAGTCCCTCCTGAATAAGTCCACATTCTCCTCCCCCATGCAATGGGGGAGGTTGGGAGGGGGCTTACGAACAAGAAGTTATGCCCCCTCCTGGCCTCCCCCGCAAGCGGGGGAGGAACTTGTTCGGAGGTCCTTAATTCTACTTTGTCAGATTATCCCCTTGCATGCATGACGCCATGAGAGTA
>CAYMWJ010000080.1:0-7472 GCA_964394235.1 uncultured Sedimenticola sp.
ACCTCGATGCGTTCACGCAGGGCACGGATGCGCTTGTTGGCGGTGCTGGCCGCAGCATCGGCGTGGTGTTCGCGCGCCAACAGCTCGTGGGCAATGTTCAGCGCGGCCATCACCGCAATGCGGTCGGTGCCGATCACCTTGCCGGTGCCGCGGATTTCCTTCATGCGCGCATCGAGAAAGCGCGCTGCCTTGAGCAGGGCCTCTTCGTCCTCGGGTTCGCAGCCGATGCGGTATTCCTTGCCAAGGATGGTGACGGCCACGGCGTTGCGTTTACTGCTCATGAGGCGGTCTCGATGGTCTTCAGGCGTTCGATCAGGGATTCGACGCGCGCCCGTGCCGCGGCGTGATTGCGCATCAGCCGATCGCGCTCGGCGGAGAGCCGTTCCAGCTCGGCGCGCAGGGTCTTGTTCTCGTCCTTCAGGTGTGCGCAGGCACGGATCAGTTCCTCGACCCGTATCTCGAGGGCGCGCAGGTCCTGTTCCTGGATAGGGCTGTCGCTCATGGTCCCGATTCTAGACGGCTTTGCCCCCGGTCGCATCCTGCAGCTTGCGGGTTCTTGCCGGGGTTCGCACTGGCCCCATGCTAACATTCGTTTCCTCAAGGCAAGCAACAGGGTGCAGCGTGTCCACCACTGAACTCCCCGATTACCTGGTCACCTTCGATACCATGCGTCGCGTCGGTCTGAGCTTCTCGCCCAGCGAAGCGCAGGGCATCGCCACCGGTCTGCTCGCCGGTGACGTGTCCGAGCCGAAGCACCACTGGGCCGAGGCCCTGTACGCCGATTTCGCCGAGGGTGACGCGCTGGCCGGGGAGGCGCGTGCCCTGCTCGATCGCCTCTACCAGGCCACCGAGGCGCAACTGGCCGATGCCGGTTTCGCGCTGGAGCTGTGGCTGCCCGGCGAGGCGGTGGAGGCCGAGGGCTACAACGTGACCGAGGGTCTGCGCGACTGGGTGCAGGGCTTTCTCTACGGCTTCGGTCTGGTCGGTGAGCAGGCCAGCCGCGAGCGCCTGAGCGACGAGGGCCGCGAGGCCCTGCGCGACCTGTACGAGATCGGCCGCCTTGCGGTGCCCGAGGGTGCGCTCGACGAGGAAGAACAGCAGGCGCTGGCCGAACTGGAGGAATACATCCGTGTGGCGGTGATGACCCTGTACGAGGATATGCATCGGCGCGAGCCGACGGTCGAGGTGTCGCATGAGATCCACTGAGTTCGCACGCCGCCGGCGTCAGCTGATGCGCATGATCGGCAGGGATGCCATTGCCATCCTGCCCACCAATCACGAGCAAGTGCGTAATCGCGACGTGTACCATCCCTTTCGCCCGGACAGCGATTTCTACTACCTGACCGGCTTCTCCGAACCCGAGGCGGTAGCGGTGCTGATGCCGGGCCGTCCGCAGGGCGAGTACCTGCTGTTCTGTCGCGAACGCGATCCCGAGCGCGAACAATGGGACGGACGGCGAGCTGGGCTCGAGGGCGCAGTGGCAGACTATGGTGCAGATGATGCCTTTCCCATCGGCGACCTGGACGACATCCTCCCTGGCCTGCTCGAGGGGCGCGAGCGGGTGTACTACGCCATGGGTACCAGCAGCGACTTCGACCAGCGCGTCTCCGGCTGGCTCAAGCAGTTGCGCCAGCGCTCGCGCGCCGGGGAGGGGGTGCCGACCGAATTCATCGCCCTGGATCACTACCTGCACGACATGCGGCTGTACAAGAGCCGCAGCGAGATCGCGGCGATGCGTCGCGCGGCAAGGATCTCGGCTGCCGCGCACCGTCACCTGATGAAGACCTGCCGCCCTGGCCTGCCCGAGTACCGCCTGGCCGCCGAGTTCGCCTACCAGTGCGCGCAGCGCGGTGCCACCGAGCTGGCCTACCCCAGCATCGTCGGCGGCGGCGACAACGGTTGCATCCTGCACTACGTGGAGAACGCCGCCCCGCTGAACGACGGCGACCTGGTGCTCATCGACGCTGGCTGCGAGCTGGAATGCTATGCCTCGGACATCACCCGGACCTTCCCGGTCAACGGCCGCTTCAGCGAGCCGCAGCGCCAGCTCTATCAGCTGGTGCTCGACGCCCAGCTCGCGGCCATCGACAAGGTACGCCCCGGCAACCACTGGGACGATCCCCATCGCGCCGCGGTACGCGTGCTCACCCGCGGGTTGATTCGCCTGGGCTTGCTCAAGGGCTCGCTGGCACAGAACCTCAAGAAGGAGAGCTACCGCAAGTTCTACATGCACCGCACCGGCCACTGGTTGGGACTCGATGTGCACGACGTGGGCGACTACAAGGTGGATGGTCACTGGCGGGTGCTCGAGCCCGGCATGGTGCTCACCGTGGAGCCCGGGCTGTATATCCCGAGGGGCATGAAGGGCGTGGCCAGGAAATGGCAGGGTATCGGCATCCGCATCGAGGACGACGTGCTGGTGACCCATGACGAGCCGGACGTGCTCAGCCGCGACGCGCCCAAGACCATCGACGAGATCGAGGCGCTGATGGCATGAACGACGCCCCGGCCCATGATCTGCTCATCGTTGGTGGCGGCCTGGTCGGCGCCAGCCTCGCCATCGCGCTCGCTGGCCGGGGGCTGCGCATCGGCCTGGTCGAGGCGCACCCGCCGGGCGACCCGGGCCAGCCGGCCTACGACGATCGCGCCATCGCCCTGGCTCACGGCTCCTGCCGCATCTTCGAGGGCATGGGCGTGTGGGCCGATATGGCGGCCTCTGCCGAGCCGATCTGCGAGATCCATGTCTCCGAGCGCGGGCGCTTCGGCTTCACCCACCTCTCGGCGAAGGAAGAGGGCGTGCCCGCGCTGGGGCATGTCGCCACCGCGCGCGAGATCGGCCGCGCTCTGCTCGGCGCCTTGCGTGGGGCCGAGGGCGTGGACTGGATCGCCCCGGCACAGGTGGTCGCGGTGCGCGCCGATGCCGATCGCGCATGCATCACGGTCGAACAGGACGGCAAGCGCAGCGAACTCGCGGCCGCCCTGCTGGTGGCCGCCGACGGTGGGCGCTCCTTCGTGCGCGAGGCGCTGGGCCTGCCGGTGGTGAAACGCGACTACGGCCAGTCGGCAGTGGTCACCAATGTCACCCCGGAGCGGCCACATCGCAACGTCGCCTTTGAGCGCTTCACCGAGGAGGGGCCCATCGCCTTGCTGCCGATGACCGGGGGGCGCTGCGCGGTGGTGTGGACGGTGCCCGACGCGCGGGTGGAATCGGTGCTGGCGCTGGATGATGCGGCTTTCCTTGCCGCCATCCAGGAACGCTTCGGTCATCGCCTGGGGCGTTTCCTGCGCGTCGGTCGGCGCGATGCCTACCCGCTGCAACTGTTGCGTGTGCGCGAGGCGGTGCGCGGGCGCGTGGCGCTGATCGGCAATGCCGCGCACACCCTGCATCCGATCGCTGGCCAGGGCTTCAACCTGGGCCTGCGCGACGTGGCCGTGCTCGCCGAGCTGGTGCTCGAGGCGCAGGCGTGCGGCAAGGACATCGGCGGCGATGCCGTGCTCGCCGGCTACGCGGCCTGGCGGCTGGACGAGCAGCGCAACATGGCGCAGGCCACCGACGGCCTGGCGCGGCTGTTCGCCAACCCGCTGCCGCCGCTGCGCCTGGCGCGCAATCTCGGCATGCTGGCGCTGGACCTGTTCGCGCCTGCCCGGCACGCGCTGGCGCGCACCGCCATGGGGCTGGGCGGACGACTGCCGCGCCTGGCTCGGGGGTTGCCGCCACGATGAACGAGAGCTTCGACATTGCGGTGATCGGTGGCGGCATGGTCGGCGCGGCGCTGGCCCTGGGCGCGGCGCGTGCCGGCTTCCGCGTGGTACTGCTCGAGCGTGCCGAACCGGCGCTCGACTGCCCGGCCGACAGCCACGACCTGCGCGTCTCTGCACTCACCCGCGCCTCGGAGACGATGCTGCGCAAGCTGGGTGCCTGGGAAGGCATGCGTGTCTGTGCCTACGAGCGCATGCGTGTCTGGGATGCGCGCGGCTTCGGTGAGATCGCCTTCGATGCCGCCGACATCGGCGAGCCGGACCTGGGGCACATCGTCGAGAACCGCGAGATCGTCGCCACCCTGTGGCGTGCCCTCACGCAGCGGCCGGAGATCGAGCGCGTGATCGGCCAGGAGATCGTGGCACTGGAAGAAGACGGGCCGGCACTGTGCCTGGACGACGGCCGGGTGTTGCGCGCGCAACTGCTGGTCGGCGCCGACGGGGCGCGCTCGCGGCTGCGCGAGCTGGCCGGCATCGGCTTGAGCGCCCGCGACTACGATCAGTATGCCGTGGTGGCCACGGTGCGCCCCGAGGCGGGCAACCGGGCCACCGCCTGGCAGCGTTTTCTGCCCGAAGGCCCGCTGGCGCTGCTGCCGCTGCGCGATGACCTGTTCTCCATCGTCTGGTCTACCGCCCCGGCCGAGGCGGCGGCGCTGGTCGAAGCGGCGCCGGAGGACTTCGCGCGGCGTCTCACCCTGGCCTCGGAGCGCTGTTGCGGCGACCTGGCGCTGGTCGATCCGCAGCGCGCGGCCTTTCCGCTGCGTCTGCAACGTGCGACCACCTATGTGCGCCCCGGCATCGCCCTGGTCGGTGACGCCGCGCACGTCATCCACCCGCTGGCCGGACAGGGCGTGAACCTCGGCCTGCTGGATGCCGGCGCCCTGCTCGATGTGTTGCGCGATGCGCGCTCGCGCGGCGAGCCGCTCGGGGCGCTGGGCGTGCTGCGCCGCTACCAGCGGGCGCGCAAGGGCCATAACCTGGTCGTGCAGATGGCCATGGACGCCTTCAAGCACCTGTTCTCCAACCGCAATCCTGCGCTGTACCTGGTGCGCAACCTCGGCCTGGGCCTGGCCGATCGCATACCGCCCCTGCGTCGCCAGTTCGAGCGCATCGCCCTGGGCCAGGGCATCGAACTGCCCAGCCTGGCGCGCGACGAGAGCGATACCTGCCGCTGAGCCAGGGGCGTGTTTGGAGGGCGCTTGTCCGGGTGGTCAGCCCGGCATGGCCAGCCAGTCGTCGAGGCGCTGGTGGGCCTCGACGATGCCCCAGCGTTTGAGCGAGGAGAAGGTCTGGACGCTGAAGTCGGTGCCGAATTCGCGCAGAGCCTCGCGCACCAGGGCCAGCGCGGCATCGGACTGGCGGCGATTGAGCTTGTCGCACTTGGTGAGCAGGACATGCACCGGCAGCGGGATGGCATTGGCCCAGGCCAGCATCTGCACGTCATAGGGCTTGAGCGGGTGGCGGGCGTCCATCACCAGCATCAGGCCACGCAGGCAGGCGCGTCGCTCCAGGTAATCGGCCAGCGTGCCCTGCCAGTCACGCTTGAGGTCCTGCGCGACCTTGGCATAGCCGTAGCCCGGCAGGTCCACCAGGCGGCGTTCGGGCAGTACTTCGAAGAAGTTGAGCAATTGGGTGCGCCCGGGGGTACGGCTGGTGCGCGCCAGACCGCGATGGTCGCACAGGGTGTTGATGGCGCTGGACTTGCCGGCATTGGAGCGGCCGGCGAAGGCGACCTCGAAGCCCTCGTCGGCCGGGGCCTGGGCCAGCTTCGCGGCGCTGGTCAGGAAGCGGGTCTGGCGATAGCGGGGATTCACGCCCGGTTCCACTCTCCCGATTTGCCGCCGGACTTGTGTTCCAACCGCACCTGGTCGATCTGCATGCCGCGATCGACCGCCTTGCACATGTCGTAGATGGTGAGCAGAGCGGTCTGCACCGCGCACAGGGCCTCCATCTCGACACCGGTCTGGCCGCGGGTCTCGGCGCGTGCCTCGGCGCGGATCAGTGACGCGGCCTCGTCGGGGGTGAAGTCGACGCTCAGGTGGGTGAGCGGCAGGGGGTGGCACAGGGGGATCAGCTCGGCGGTCTTCTTGGCGGCCATGATGCCGGCGATGCGCGCGATGCCGAGCACGTCGCCCTTCTTGTGCCCGCCCTCGAGGATCAGGCGCAGGGTGGCCGGCTGCATGCGGATCAGCCCCGAGGCGATGGCCACGCGGTGGGTCTCGGCCTTGTCGCCCACATCCACCATGTGGGCCTGGCCACGGGCGTTGAAATGGGTCAGTTCGTCGTTCATGCGTTGGCGGTGACGCGGTCACGGTACTCCAGGCTCTTGGGTACCTCGCGTACTTCGAAGTTCATGGTGTCCAGATCGCCCAGTACCCAGGTGGCCGGTGCGGTGCCCACGCCGCCGATGGTGCCGGGGTTGACTACCCAGGTGACACCCCCTTGGCAGTTGACGATGTCGCGGATCTCGACCTTGTGGCTGTGGCCGCAGCACACCAGGTCCCAGTCGCCGGTAGCGGCCATGGCGTAGGCGTAGTGTGGATAGTGGACGATGAAGATGCTGCGTCCTCCCAGTTCGACGCCGGCGTCCATGCCGTGATAGCGCACCAGGCTGCCGGGTTTGTGCGCCAGCCGCGTGAGTGCGTGCAGGTCGCCGGTGTTGTTGCCGTGGATGACGTGCACCGGCAGTTCGTGCTTCTCGAGACAGCGCAGGGTGCTGGGGGCGACCAGGTCGCCGGCGTGCAGCACCGCTTCGGCGCCGGCCGTGCGCGCGTCGGCCACCGCGGCGTCGAGCAGCGGAATGTGATCGTGACTGTCGGAAAGGATGCAGACCTTCATGTTCAGAAGGCCGGGCGGTCCGGCGAGTTCCGGTAACGCTCGACGCTGTCGAGGATCTCCTGCTTGGCTTCCTCGACGCCCACCCAGCCGTCGATTCTCACCCACTTGCCCTTTTCCAGGTCCTTGTAGTGGGCGAAGAAGTGCGCTAGGCGGTCGAGTGTTTCTTCCGGCATGTCACGGTAGGAGTGCACCCTGCGGTACAGCGGGGTGAGTTTGTCCACGGGCACCGCGAGGATCTTGGCGTCGATGCCGCCGTCGTCCTCCATGCGCAGCATGCCAATGGGTCGGCAGCGGATCACCGCGCCGCTCTGGATCGGCAGGGGCGCGACCACCATCACGTCCACCGGGTCGCCGTCCTGCGACAGGGTGTGCGGCACATAGCCGTAGTTGCAGGGATAGAACATGGCGGTGCCGAGAAAACGGTCCACGAACATGGCGCCAGTCTCCTTGTCCAGTTCGTACTTGACCGGGTCCCGGTGCGCCGGGATTTCGATGATGACGTTGATCTCGCTGGGGACGTTGTCGCCGGGTTGCACGCGATCGAGGTTCATGAGGGGCCTCTTTCCGAATGAGCGTTGACGAAAAGCGACAGTATACCGCCGGTGACACAAAAAACCCCGCCAGAGGGGCGGGGTTGTGTCGGGCGGGCGCGGATCAGAGCAGGGGCACGATCAACAGCGCCACGATGTTGATAATCTTGATCAGCGGGTTGACCGCGGGGCCGGCGGTGTCCTTGTACGGGTCGCCCACGGTGTCGCCGGTGACCGCCGCCTTGTGCGCGTCCGAGCCCTTGCCGCCGAAGTTGCCGTCCTCGATGTACTTCTTGGCGTTGTCCCAGGCGCCGCCGCCGGTGGTCATGGAGATGGCCACGAACA
>CAYMWJ010000081.1:0-7198 GCA_964394235.1 uncultured Sedimenticola sp.
ATCATCCACCATCGATCCTTCATGCCGTCTCCTCCAGCCAGATCAGGCTGGCCTGTCGCCCGGTGCGCCCATCGCGCCGGTAGGAATAGAAATGTTGCGGTTCACTGTAGGTGCAACGTCCACCACCATAAACCCCGCCGATACCCGCCGCCTCCAGGCGCAGGCGCGCCAGCCGGTACAGGTCTGCCCGCCAGCGCTCGCCGTGCCGCACGAAGGCCTCCGCCGCCACGGGATCGGCCGCAAGGAAGGCCTCCCGCACCTCCTCGCCCACCTCGAAGGCGAGCGGCCCTATGGCCGGCCCCAGCCAGGCGGTCACCCGGCCGGGATCGTCGAAGCGCGCCAGGGTGGCCTCGAGCACCCCGGCGGCCAGGCCGCGCCAGCCGGCGTGCGCCGCGGCCACCGCCGTGCCCTCGCGATCGGCGAACAGCACCGGCAAACAGTCGGCGGTGAGCACCGCGCAGACTCGGCCGGGCGTATCGGCAAAGGCCGCGTCGGCCTCGCATCCGGCAAGATCGCGCCCGACATCGGCCACCGAACAGCCGTGGACCTGGCTCAGCCACAAGGGCTCGGCAGGCAACGCCAGTGCCTCGCGCAAGCGAGCGCGGTTGGCCGCCACGTGCTCGGGATCGTCGCCCACGTGCAGGGCCAGATTGAGCCCGGCCCAGTCCCCCCGGCTGAACCCGCCGGCACGGGTGGTGGCAAAGGCACGCACCCGGGCGGGCACGGGCCAGTCGGGATGGATGGGCTCAATCCTCGTCATCATCGATCTCCCACCCCGCCTCGCCCAGCGCGGCATAGAAGGCCGGGTCCAGGTCCGGCGTCTCGTGCGCCTCGCGGTGGCGGCGCAGGGCCTCGAGCAATTCGCCCATGTCCTGCGGGATGGGTGCCTCGAAGCACAGCTCGCGCTCGTCGACGGGGTGGTGCAGGATCAAGCGGCGCGCATGCAGGGCCTGGCGACCGAAACCGCGCATCAGGGTCTTGAGTTCCTCGTCCGCACCCGACGGCAGTTGCAGACGCCCGCCATAGACCGGATCGCCGAACACCGGGTGCCGGATGTGTGCCATGTGCACCCGAATCTGGTGAGTGCGCCCGGTCTCCAACCGGACCCGCAGCAAGGTGTGCTCGCGGAAGGCCTCTAGCGGCTCGTAATGGGTGACCGCCGGCTTGCCCAGCGGGTTTACCGCCATGCGCGTGCGCACCGTCGGGTGGCGGCCGATGGGCTGGTCGACAGTTGCCGGTGCGCGCAGGTGCCCGAGTACCAGGGCCCGGTATTCGCGGTGGATCTCACGCCGAGCCAGTGCCGCGACCAGCCGCTGGTAGGCCGGTTCGCTGCGCGCCACCACCATCAGGCCGGTGGTGTCCTTGTCCAGCCGGTGCACGATGCCGGCACGCGGCAACTTCGCCAGCGAAGGGTCGTGATACAGCAGGCCGTTCTGCAGGGTGCCGTCGGGGTTGCCCGCGGCCGGGTGCACCACCAGGCCGGCAGGCTTGTCGATCACCAGCAGGTGCTCATCCTCGAAGAGGATGCGCAAGGGCACCGGCTGCGGCACACACTCGACCTGGGTCTCCTCGACCGCGCGCAGCACCAGCTGTTCGCCTTCGCTCACCTTGTGCCGCTGGGCGCGTACCTGCCCGTCGACAGTCACCCGGCCCTCGCGTATCCAGACCTGCAGGCGGCTGCGCGAATAGTCGGGAAACAGTGCGGCCAGCGCCCGGTCGAGGCGCTGGCCGGCCAGGGCGGCATCGATCTCCGCGCTCAGCAGCCTTTCTTCGGCCTGTTCGTCGCTCATGGGGGCTATCCGTTATACTCGCCAACTGGAATCATTAATGTGGAAGTCAACACCACAGAGTACACAGAGATCACAGAGAGGTTGTAGCTGGGTCTGTCCCGGCTGGATTGCCACTCGCGACCGGCGGGACCGATGGCCCACCTGCAGGAGGGGCCACACCTCGCTTTTTGCCATCATCAAGCTCTGCGCGCTCTGTGTTCTCTGTGGTGAAAATCAGGGGTACAAACGCCTCTTCCATGATCAGGGGTGTGGGTTACCCTGCCTCATGGGTGTTAGGGGGGATTATCACCGATGTCACGCCTGCTCTGGCCATTGTTGTTCGCACTGCTGCTCGGCGGCTGCTCCTTTCTGCAAGACAAGGACGAGACCAAGGGCTGGAGCCAGCAGAAGCTCTATACCGAGGCGCAGGCCGAGCTGGCCGCCGGCAACTACGAGCGCGCCATCGATCTGTACGAGAAACTCGAGGCCCGCTACCCCTTCGGCAAGTATGCCCATCAGGCCCAGCTCGACGTGGCCTACGCCTATTACAAGGCGGAAGAACCCGAATCGGCGCTGGCCGCGGCCGACCGCTTCATCAAGTTCCATCCGGGCCACCCGGCGGTGGCCTATGCCTACTACCTGAAGGGGCTGGTCAACTTCAACCGCTCGCTGGGCTTCCTCTCGCGCTTCCTGCCCACCGACCTGTCGCAACGCGATGCCGGCGCGGCGCTGGATTCGTACAAGGACTTCAAGCAGGTGGTCGAGCGCTTCCCCGACACCGATTACGCCGAGGACGCGCGCAAGCGCATGCTCTACCTGCGCAACAACCTGGCCCGCCAGGAGGTACACGTGGCACGTTATTACATCAAGCGTGGCGCCTTCGTGGCGGCGGTCGAACGCGGCAACTACGTGATCGAGAACTATCAGCGCACCCCGGCGGTGAAAGATGCCCTGGAGGTGATGATCGAGGCCTACACACGCCTCGGACTGAACGACCTGGCGAACGACACCCGGCGCGTGCTGGCGCTCAACCAGAAGAGCGGCGCCCTCATCCCCGACCCGCGCGAACTCGAGGAGAAGTCCTGGTCGCGCAAGCTCTGGGACTACTTCGGTCTGGACAAGAACTGACGGTCAGCCAGTTTCGTCGTCCTGAAGCGCCGCCCCCCGCAGCCCCCTCGCGCAGATTGGCTTCCCTACCAGCATTTCACCCTGACAGGCTGATGACCCTGTCAGGGGCGGGGGGTGGTGATTCAAATTGAGACGATAACCCCGGGAATCGCGGACGGGACGGGAACGCCCGTTTGCCCCGGAGTGGATTCAGATGGCCTCGCGTCCGCGCTCGCCAGTGCGGATGCGCACCACCTCCTCGACCGGCAGCACGAAGATCTTGCCGTCACCGATCTTGCCGGTACGCGCGGCCTGGGTAATGGCCTCGACACACTCGTCCACACGGTCCTCGGCGATCACGATTTCGAGCTTGAGCTTGGGCAGAAAGTCCACCACGTACTCGGCCCCCCGGTACAGCTCGGTGTGCCCCTTCTGGCGACCGAAGCCCTTGATCTCGGTCACGGTCATGCCGTTGACGCCGATGCTGGACAATGCCTCGCGCACATCGTCCAGCTTGAAGGGCTTGATGATGGCCTCGATCTTCTTCATGTCTCCACCTCTTGTTGTGTTCTCCGAGGCTCAGGATAGCCCCGCCCGCGCACCGCTTACAAGCAACCGTTGACGATGGGATAGCGCCAGTCGCGACCGAAGGCGCGTGCGGTGATCTTGATGCCGGGCGCGGCCTGGCGGCGCTTGTACTCGGCACGCACGATCAGCCGCGTCATACGCTCCACCTCGGTGCGGTCGAAACCGGTGGCCGCCACGATCTCCTCGACCGACTGGTCGCGCTCGACGAAGCGCTCGATGATCTCGTCGAGCATCTCGTAGGGGGGCAGGCTGTCGGTGTCCTGCTGATCGGGCCGCAGCTCGGCCGAGGGCGGACGGGTGATGACCCGCTCGGGGATCACCTCGACCTCCCGGTTGCGCCAGCGCGCCAGCGCGAAGACCAAGGTCTTGGGCACGTCCTTGAGCGGCGCGAAACCGCCGTTCATGTCCCCGTAGAGGGTGGCATAGCCTACCGACATCTCGCTCTTGTTACCGGTGGTCAGCAGCATGCGCCCGCTCTTGTTGCTGATCGCCATCAGCAGCAGACCGCGAATGCGCGCCTGAATGTTCTCCTCGGTGACGTCCATCGGCCGCCCCGCGAATGGCTCGGCCAGCATGTCGAGCAGGACCTGGAAGGCCGGTTCGATGGGGATGCTCAGAAAATCCACCCCGAGACGACGCGCCTGCTCGGCGGCATCGGTGTTGCTGATCTCGGCGGTGTAGCGCGAGGGCATGGACACCACCTCGACATTGTGCGCACCCAGTGCATCGACCGCCAACGCCAGGGTGAGCGCCGAGTCGATGCCACCGGACAGGCCCAGCACCACACCATGAAAGCCATTCTTGCCCACGTAGTCACGCACGCCGCACACCAGGGCACGCCAGACCTCTTCGAGATCGTCCAGCCAGGGGGGCAGTGGACGCAACGCGGGGGCACCTTCGGCATCGATGTCGAACACCTCGACCGCCTCCTCGAACTGCACACAGCGCAACGCCACCCGTCCGTCGGCCGCACACACGAAAGAGGCGCCGTCGAACACCAGTTCGTCCTGACCTCCGACCTGGTTCACGTACACCATCGACACACCATGGCGCGCAGCCAGCTTGCCGACCAGGCGCTCGCGCTCACGCACCTTGCCGCGGTAATAGGGCGAGCCGTTGAGCGTGAGCACCACCTGCGCACCCGCGGCCACGGCTTCTCGCACCGGGGCATCCACCCAGACGTCCTCACAGACCACCAGCGCGAAGCGCAGGCCACCCTGCTCAAACAGGCCGATGTCCTCTCCCGCAGCGAAATAACGCTTCTCGTCGAACACGCTGTAGTTGGGCAGTTCGCGCTTGCGGTATTCGCACAGCAACTCGCCATCGCGGATCGCGGCGGCCAGGTTGTAGCAGGCACCGTCGCGCTCACCGGGGTAGCCCAGCACCAGGGTGATACCGCGCACCTGCTCACGGATACGTGCCAGGGCAGACGCCACCCGTTGCAGGCATTCGCGACGCAGCAACAGGTCCTCGGGCGGGTAGCCGACCAGCGTCAGTTCGGGGAACACCACCAGGTCCACCCCTTCGGTGCCCAGGCGCTCGGCCAGTTCGATGACGCGCTGGGCATTGGCCTCGATGGCGCCCACCATCAGGTTGAGCTGGGCAATGGCGAGTTTCATCGGTTCAGAACAGCAGTCCGGCCATGGCCTCGCCGATACGCGCCGGCGAGCGCACCGTATGCACACCGGCCGCCTCCAGCGCGCGATACTTGCCCTCGGCGGTGCCCTGTCCGCCGGCCACGATGGCCCCGGCATGCCCCATGCGCTTGCCCGGCGGCGCGGTCACCCCCGCGATGTAGGCCACCACCGGCTTGGAGACATGTTGTCGAATGTACTCGGCCGCGGCCTCCTCGGCCGTGCCGCCGATCTCGCCGACCAGCACGATGCCCTCGGTCTGTGGGTCGTCCTCGAACAGGGCCAGGCAATCGATGAAGCTCATGCCGTGGATGGGGTCGCCACCGATGCCGACACAGGTGGACTGACCGAGTCCCGCGCGCGTGGTCTGGTGCACCGCCTCGTAGGTCAGGGTTCCGGAACGCGAGACGATGCCCACCCGGCCAGGCTGATGGATGTTGCCCGGCATGATGCCGATCTTGCAGGCCCCCGGGGTGATCACGCCCGGACAGTTGGGGCCGATGAGGCGCACGCCGGGGCGGGCGTCGAGCGCGGCGCGCACCTTGAGCATGTCCAGCACCGGGATGCCCTCGGTGATGCAGACGATGACCTCGATGCCGGCATCGGCGGCCTCGAGAATGGCATCTGCCGCGAAGGCGGCAGGCACATAGATCATGGTGGCGTTGGCTCCGGTTTCGGCCACCGCCTGGTGCACGGTGTCGAATACCGGGCGCTCGAGATGGGTCTGCCCACCCTTGCCGGGAGTGACCCCACCGACCAGGTTGGTGCCATAGGCGATGGCCTGCTCGGAATGAAAGGTGCCCTGGCGACCGGTGAAACCCTGGCAGATGACCCGGGTGTCCTTGTCGATGAGGATGCTCATGCCTTGCCCTCCGCGGCCGCTACCACCTTCTCCGCCGCCTCGGTCAGGTCCGAGGCGGTCTCCAGCGCCAGCCCGCTCTGATCGAGCAGCGTCAGACCCAGCTCGGCATTGGTGCCCTCCAGGCGCACCACCACCGGCACCTCGATGCCGACCTCCTTGACCGCACTGACGATGCCCTCGGCGATCAGGTCGCAACGCACGATACCACCAAAGATGTTGACCAGCACCGCGCGCACCTTGTCATCGGAGAGGATGATCTTGAACGCCTCGGCCACCCGCTCTGCGGTGGTGCCGCCGCCCACGTCGAGAAAATTGGCCGGCTCGCCGCCGTGCAGCTTGACCAGGTCCATGGTGGCCATCGCCAGCCCGGCCCCGTTGACCATGCAGCCGATGCTGCCATCCAGCGCAATGTAGTTGAGATCGTGCTCGGCGGCGCGCGCCTCGCGCGGGTCTTCCTGGGTGACATCGCGCATGCCCTGCAAGTCCTTGTGCCGGTACAGGGCGTTGTCGTCGATGTTGATCTTGGCATCCAATGCCAACAGATCGCCGTCACCGTTCACGATCAGCGGGTTGATCTCCACCAGAGAGCAGTCCTCACGCACGAACAGCTCGGCCAGTCCCGCGAGGATCTTCTGGAACTGCTTGCGCTGTTCGGCATCCAGCCCCAAGGCAAAGCCCAGGTGTCGGGCTTGGTAGGGTTGCAGGCCGGCGGCCGGATCGATGCGCGAGGTGAGGATCTTCTCGGGTGTCTCGGCGGCCACCTCCTCGATGTTCATGCCGCCGGCCTCGGAGGCGACGATCATGATGCGCCGGCTGGCGCGATCGACCAGCAGGCTGAGATAGATTTCGCGCGCAATGTCACTCGGCTCCTCGATCAGCACATGGCTGACCGGCAGGCCGCCCGGCCCGGTCTGGCGAGTGACCAGGCGGCCGCCCAGCAGGCGCCTCGCCTCGGCCTCGACCTGCTCAAGCGAGTCGGCCAGCACCACCCCGCCGGCCTTGCCACGCCCCCCGGTGTGCGCCTGGGCCTTGACCACCCAGCGCTCGCCACCCATCTCTTCGGCCGCCTCGCGCGCCGCCTCGGCCGACTGCACCGCCACCCCGTAGGGTACGGGGATACGGTAGCCGGCGAACAGGCGCTTGGCCTGGAATTCGTGGAGGTTCACTGTTCCATCCTGCAGTTGTGCACGAAAATGGTATTCTCGGCCAATATGGACGGACACGCAAAAACTATCCGG
>CAYMWJ010000082.1:0-6919 GCA_964394235.1 uncultured Sedimenticola sp.
TGGTCGGAGCGGGGAGATTCGAACTCCCGACCCCCACAACCCCATTGTGGTGCGCTACCAGGCTGCGCTACGCTCCGAAAACGAGACGCGCATGCTAGAGGGACATGCGGCATTTGTCAATTTGAAAACGGCCCGATCAGGCCTCGAGCAATTGCAGGACGGCCTCCAGCTCCTCGCGCAACTCGCGCACCAGTTGCGGATTGGCAGCACTGGCCTTGTCGGCCTTGCCGTCCCCCTCTTCCAGACGCTGGCGCGCCCCGCCGATGGTGAAACCCTGCTCGTAGAGCAGGCTGCGGATCTGGCGGATCAGCTCAACGTCGTGACGCCGGTAATAGCGCCGGTTGCCACGCCGCTTGACCGGCTTGAGCTGCGGGAACTCCTGCTCCCAGTAACGCAGTACGTGCGGCTTGACCTGGCACAGCTCGGCCACCTCACCGATGGTGAAATAGCGCTTGCCGGGTATCGGCGGCAGCTCCAGATTTCTGCTCTCGGGATCGAGCATGGGCTGCTACCTCAACCGGTCCGCTGCTCGGTCGCCGCCTGCTGCTGGGTATAGGCCTCGACCCGCGCCTTGAGCTTCTGGCCGGGCCGGAAGGTGACCACGCGGCGCGCGGAGATGGGGATCTCCTCGCCGGTCTTGGGGTTGCGCCCGGGCCGCTGACGCTTTTCTCGCAAGTCAAAATTTCCGAAGCCCGACAGCTTCACCTGGCGCCCGTCCTCCAGAGCCTGGCGAATCTCCTCGAAGAACATCTCCACCATTTCCTTGGCCTCGCGCTTGTTCAGCCCGAGTTCCTCGAACAGATGTTCAGCCATGTCGGCCTTGGTCAGTGCCATAACGATAACCTAGTCTCTCAACGTAGCGGACAATTCCCCGGCCAGCGCGTCCAGCACCACCTGACCGGCCCGTTCGACTTCCTGTTCGGTAAGAGTGTGCGAAGAATCCTGTAAAATCAAGCTCAAAGCGAGGCTTTTTCGATCGGAATCTATATTCTCGCCGGTATAGACGTCAAACAACTGGATCTCGCGCACTATTTCAGGCGCCGCCTTGCGCGCTACCTCGCGGACCTCGGCCCAGCTCGTCTCGCGCGCCACCACGATGGCAAAGTCGCGGCGAATCGCCGGGTACTTGGACAAGGGCTCGAAGGCCGGCAGGCGCCCTTCGGCCAGCTCTTCGAGCGAAACCTCGAAGACATAGGTCGCCAGCAGATCCAGCCGCTGCTGCAGCTGCGGATGCAGCGCCCCGATCCAGCCAATGGCCTGTCCGTGATAGAGCACCCGCGCGGTCTGCCCCGGGTGCAGGGCCGGATGCTCGGCTGCCACGAAACCGAAATCTTGTGCCGGCGCGACCTGGGTGAGCACGGCCTCCAGGTCGCCCTTGAGATCGAAGAAATCGGCCTTGCGCGCGGTCTGCCCCCACTGGGTGTCGACCACCGGGCCGCAGATCAGCCCGCCCAGTCGCGGGCGCTGCGCGATCTCACCGGCAATGCGCTCGAAGGTAAGCCCCGATTCGAAGATCCGCACCCGCTCCTGCTGGCGCGCCAGGTTGTGTCGCGCCGCCCCGAGCAGTCCGGGCCACAGGCTGGCGCGCATCACCGACATGTCGGCGGAGATGGGATTGCTCAAGCGCACCGGGGCGATGTCCGGGGTGACCTGCTCGGCCATCTCCGGGCTGATGAAGCTGTAGGTGATGACCTCGTGATAGTCCCGGTCGACCAGGATGTCACGCGCGCGGTCGAGACGGAAGGCCGCCTCGGGCTGCGCGGCGATGGTGACCGGCGCGGCGCGCAGACTGGCCGGGATGTTGGCATAGCCGTGGATGCGCCCCAGCTCCTCGATCAGGTCCACCTCGATGGCGATGTCGAAGCGGCTGCTCGGTGGCGTCACGTCCCAGCCCTCGTCGGCACCCTGCACCTGCATGCCCAGGCGCTCGAGGATCTCCCGCACCTCGGCGTCGGCCAGTTCGATACCCAGGATGCGCGGGATACGCGCACGGCGCAGGCGGATGGGTCGCCGCGCCGGCAGCTGCGCCTCGCTCAGCGTCTCGCTGACCGGCCCGGCCTGGCCGCCGGCGATCTCAAGCAGCAGCGCGGTGGCATATTCCATGGCACGCACCGGCAGCTCGGGATCGACGCCCCGCTCGAAACGGTGTGAAGAATCGGTGTGCAGACCATAGCTGCGCGCCTTGCCGGCGATCGCCAGCGGCGCGAAGAAGGCGGCCTCCAGCAACACATTGCGGGTCTCGCTGGTCACCCCGCTGTCCTCACCGCCCATGATGCCGGCCAGGGCCAGCGGCCCCTTGCCGTCGGCGATCACCAGGGTGTCGTCGCGCAGGGTTACCTCG
The DNA here is from genome assembly GCA_964394235.1 of uncultured Sedimenticola sp. Lineage (GTDB taxonomy): Bacteria > Pseudomonadota > Gammaproteobacteria > Chromatiales > Chromatiaceae > MONJU. Next base: position 2,342 of record CAYMWJ010000082.1, read on the forward strand.
CTGCCGTCGAGCAGGGTCAGCACCTCGCCGTCCTGCGCCATGCGCACGCTGACGCCGTCTTGCAGCCGGTCGAGATCGAAGCCGTGCATGGGCTGGCCGAGTTCGAGCATCACGTAGTTGGTGACATCCACCACCGGAGAGATGGCGCGCACGCCGCCGCGGCGCAGGCGTTCGACCATCCACAGCGGGGTCTGCGCAGCGGGATCGATGCCACGGATCACCCGGCAGACATAGCGGGGGCAGGCCTCGGGGGTTTCCACGGTCACCGGGAAGGTGTCGGTGAGACCGGGATTGACCGGCTCGATGACCTCACCGCGCAGCGGCGCGCGGTTGAGTACCGCCACCTCGCGCGCGATACCGGCCACGCTCAGGCAGTCGCCGCGATCCGGCGTCAGGTCCACGTCGATGCAGGCATCGTCCAGATCCAGCCAGGTACGGAAGTCCTCGCCCACCGGGGCGTCTTCCGGCAAGACCATGATGCCGTCGGACGATTCCGCCAGTCCCAGTTCGGCCGCCGAGCAGATCATGCCCTGCGACAGGACACCGCGCAGTTTCGACTTCTTGATCTTGAAATCACCCGGCAGGCGCGCGCCCACCGTGGCCACGGGCACCTTCTGCCCGGCCGCCACGTTGCGCGCACCGCACACGATCTGCAGAGGCTCCTCGCCGCCCACCTCCACCCGGCAGACGCTGAGCTTGTCGGCATCGGGATGCTTCTCGCAAGAGAGCACCCGGCCGACCACCACGCCGCTGAACACCGGCGCGGCCGGCTCCACCGAATCCACCTCCAGGCCCGCCATGCTGAGCTGATCGGCCAGCTCGGCGGTGGAGATGTCGGGATTCACCCATTCACGCAACCAGGCTTCGCTGAATCGCATCGTTACTGGTCCTTAGAGACTTGCATGTCAATCTTCACCACAAAGCACACAAAGGGCACGAAGAAATTCGAGAGCGCTGTCGTTCGCCTTCCCGACGCCCTTCCGCGCACAGCGGCGTTCACTTCACATCGCCCCGCCATCCTTTGTGTGCTTCGTGTACTTCGTGGTTTTTCTACTCAAGCGAACTGCCGCAGGAAGCGCAGGTCGTTCTCGAAGAACAGCCGCAGGTCGTTGACGCCGTAGCGCAGCATGGCCAGGCGCTCCACCCCCATGCCGAAGGCGTAACCGGTATAGCGTTCGCTGTCGATGCCGACATGACGCATCACCTCGGGATGGATCATGCCGCAGCCCAGCACCTCCAGCCAGCCGGTGCCGGAGCACACCCGGCAGCCTTCCCCGCTGCACATCACGCACTGGATGTCCACCTCCGCCGAGGGTTCGGTGAAGGGGAAATAGGACGGGCGGAAACGCACATCCAGGTCCTCGCGCTCGAAGAAGGCGTGCAGGAAAGCGATGAGAATGCCCTTCAGGTCGGCAAAGGTGACCTGCTCGTCCACCATGAAACCCTCGACCTGGTGAAACATGGGCGTGTGGGTCAGGTCGGAGTCACAGCGATAGACGCGCCCCGGCGCGATCACCTTGAGCGGCGGCTCGGCATCCTTCATCACCCGGATCTGCACCGGCGAGGTATGGGTGCGCAGCAACAGGCCGTCGTCGAAGTAGAAGGTGTCGTGCATGGCCCGCGCCGGGTGGTGGGCCGGGATGTTGAGCGCCTCGAAGTTGTGGAAGTCGTCCTCGATCTCGGGACCTTCCGCCACCTGGAAGCCGGCACCGCCAAAGATCTCCTGGATGCGCCGCATGGTGCGTGTCACCGGGTGCAGACCGCCCCGCCCCGGGCCACGCCCCGGCAGGGTGACGTCGATGCGCTCGGCGGCCAGGCGCTCAGCCAGCGCGGCGGCCTCCAGGGTCTGGCGGCGTGCCTCGATGGCCTGTTGCAAGGCCTGCTTGGCACGGTTGATCGCCTGCCCGGCAGCCGGGCGTTCTTCCTTGGGGAGTTTGCCGAGCTGCTTGAGCTGCGCGGTAAACACCCCGCTCTTGCCCAGATAGCGCACCCTCACCTCGTCGAGCGCACGCAGGTCGGTCGCGGCCTCGACCGAGGCCTGCGCCTCGTCCAGCAGCTGTTCCAGTTCTGTTGCCATGGCTTTCTCGAATACGGTTGGAGCTTTCACCGAAAAGGGGGAAGCCAGACGACTTCCCCCTCTCCAGACCGGCTGTCGGACATGCCGGTGGCGATCAGCCTGCGAGGGCCGCCTTGGCCTTCTCGGCGAGCTGGCTGAAAGCGGGCATGTCGTGTACCGCGATATCGGCCAGCATCTTGCGATCGATGGCGATACCGGCCTTGTTCAGGCCGTCGATCATGCGGCTGTAGGACAGGCCATTCATACGTGCTGCCGCATTGATACGCTGGATCCACAGCGCGCGGAACTGACGCTTCTTGACCTTGCGGTCGCGATAGGCGTACTGGCCAGCCTTGATGACGGCCTGCTTGGCGACCCGGAACACCTTGCGGCGGGCGCCGTAGTAGCCCTTGGCCTGCTTGAGAACCTTCTTGTGCTTGGCGTGTGCGGTGACGCCGCGTTTCACTCTTGGCATGGGTCAGTCCTCCGGTCAGGCGTAGGGGATCATGCGGCGGGCCGCGGCCACATCGTTCTTGTGCAGCATGGACGGCGCGCGCAGATGACGCTTACGCTTGGTGGATTTCTTCGTCAGAATGTGACGGCGGTGCGACTGATTGCGCTTGATGCCACCAGCGGTGACACGGAAGCGCTTGGCAGCCCCCCGGAGGGTCTTGATCTTGGGCATTTTGCTGTCTCCTGTATCGAGGTTGCTTCAGGGTGACCCAGGCAATGCCTTGGGCCCGGCCACCCGTGGCGGCGACGCCGCCGGATTCGCTATCACTTCTTCAGCGGACTGAGCACCATCACCATCTGGCGCCCTTCCATGATCGGCCGCTGTTCCACCTGGGAGATGTCGGCCAAGTCGCGCTCGACGCGCTTGAGCATCTCAAGCCCGAGCTCGCGATGGGCGTGCTCGCGACCACGAAAACGCATGGTCACCTTGCACTTGTCGCCGTTTTCGAGAAACCGCCTGAGATTGCGCAGCTTGACCTTGTAGTCCCCGATGTCGGTTCCGGGCCGGAACTTGACCTCCTTGACCTGGACCTGTTTCTGCTTCTTGCGCGCCTCCTGCCGCTGCTTCTTCTGCTCGAACACGAACTTGCCATAGTCCATGATGCGGCAGACCGGCGGCTCGGCGTTGGGAACGATCTCCACCAGATCGAGCCCGGCACCGTCGGCAACACGCTGAGCCTCTTCGAGGCTGACGATCCCGATCTGTTCTCCATCTGCGCCGATGAGCCTGACCTGAGGGGCAGTGATGTCCCCGTTCAGACGATTGCGCTTTTCTTGTTTGGCGATGTCCTGATTCCTCCAAAAAAACAAAACCGCCCGACAACAGGGCATGCCTTGGACATGCTTGCTGATCGGGCAGCCGGTCAGGACCGCTGGGCGATCTCCTGTTCGAGGTGCCCCGCAAGGTCGTCGAGGGACATGACCCCCAGATCCTTGCCGTCGCGGGTTCGCACCGCGACGCTGCGGTCCTCCACTTCACGATCCCCCACCACCAAGAGATAGGGGACCTTCTGCAAGGTATGCTCGCGAATTTTAAAACCGATCTTCTCGTTTCTCAAGTCCGTTTCCACGCGAATACCTCGATCCCGCAGGAATTCCGCGACTTCGCCGACGAACGGCGCCTGCCGGTCGGTGATGTTCATCACCACCGCCTGCACCGGCGCCAGCCACAGCGGCAGCGCACCGGCATAGTGCTCGATGAGGATACCGATGAAACGCTCCAGCGAGCCCAGGATGGCGCGGTGCAGCATCACCGGTGTCTGCTTGCTGTTGTCCTCGGCGACATAGGTCGCGCCCAGGCGCTTGGGCATGGAAAAGTCGAGCTGGATGGTGCCCAGTTGCCAGACCCGGCCCAGGCAGTCCTTGAGGGCGAACTCGATCTTCGGCCCGTAGAAGGCACCCTCACCCGGTTGCAGCTCCCAGTCCACGCCGCGCTCGTTCAGCGCGTCTTCGAGCGCCTGCTCGGCCTTGTCCCACAGTTCGTCCGACCCCACGCGCTGCTCGGGGCGGGTGGACAGCTTGATCTGGACGTCCTCGAAACCGAAATCGCGATAGACCTGGAACAGCAGGTCGATGAAGGCCAGCACCTCGGGCAGGATCTGCTCCTCGGTACAGAAGATGTGCGCATCGTCCTGCACGAAGTTGCGCACCCGCATCAGCCCGTGCAAGGTGCCCGAGGGCTCGTTGCGGTGGCAGGAACCGAATTCGGCCAGGCGCAGCGGCAGATCGCGGTAGCTCTTGAGCCCCTGATTGAAGATCTGGATGTGCGCCGGGCAGTTCATCGGCTTGATCGCGTAATCACGATTCTCCGAATGCGTGGTGAAGATCATGTCGCCGAACTTGTCCCAGTGGCCCGACTTCTCCCACAGGCTGCGGTCGATCACCTGCGGGGTGTGCACCTCCTGGTAGCCGTGCGCGCGCAGCTTCTCGCGGACGTAGTTCTCGATGGTGAGATAGATGCGCCAGCCCTTGTCGTGCCAGAACACCATGCCCGGCGCCTCTTCCTGGGT
>CAYMWJ010000083.1:0-6680 GCA_964394235.1 uncultured Sedimenticola sp.
TAACTCTCATGAGCCCGCTGGCCACACCCCGGATCATGGAAGCTGTGCTGATGTCCCTTGTTTTTTCATTCACCACAGAGCACACAGAGCTTGACGATGGCAAAAGGCGAAGCACGGACCTTCCTGCTGATGGACCTCGGTCCGTCGGCAGCGGATTACGATCTCCAACTTCACCTCCTCTGTGCTCTCTGTGTGCTCTGTGGTGTTGACTTCCACATTAACGGCCCGTCGCCGAAAACGGTAAACTCTCCGCCGTTTCGTCCCCAATCGAGGAGGCAGGATGGCGTCGATGCGCAAACTCGTTTTTCTGTTGGCCTGGTGCCCCTGGCTGGCGTCGGCGGTCACCGACGTGGCCGATCCCTACGCCCGCTTCCAGCCCAAGGACGACTACGACGAGAGCCTCGAAGTCCCCTGGGTCGAGATCGAGACCCACGTGGAGAAGGGGCCGGACGAGCAGGCCCTGGTCGAGCTGGAGAACCAGCACCTGCCGCCGGGCATGCGCCTGTTTGCCGATCTGGCGCACCTGGCGGTGGACCCGCGCGATCACGTCAGCCGCTTGTGGCTGGTGGTGCGTTCGGCCCGTGGTGCCGACAATGCCACCTTCGAGGGGTATCGCTGTGCTACCAGTGAATACAAGGTGTATGCCTATTACAATCCCCGCCGGTCGAAGCCCTTGCGGGTAGTGAACCTGCCGCGCTGGCGGGCCATCCGTCCGGCGAGCTGGCGGGCCGAGCTGGCGCGCGAGACCTTGTGCTCGGACACCAATCCGCGCGACCCTGACAGCGTGCGGCTGCGTCCCCAGTCCGAGGCGGCCGATTACCAGTCCCCCTACGAATGAACCGACGTTTGCCTTCATGAGCCAGTACGACGCCTCCGCTATCGAAGTCCTCAGCGGGCTGGAGCCGGTGCGCAAGCGCCCCGGCATGTACACCAACACCGACCGCCCCAACCACCTGGCGCAGGAGGTCATCGACAACAGTGTGGACGAGGCGCTGGCGGGTTTCGCGAAGCGTATCGAGGTGCACCTCTACAAGGACGGTTCGCTGGAGGTGATCGACGATGGCCGCGGCATGCCGGTGGACATTCACCCGGAGGAGGGGGTGCCCGGGGTCGAGGTGATCCTCACCCGCCTGCACGCCGGCGGCAAGTTCTCCAACAAGAGCTACCAGTTCTCCGGTGGTCTGCACGGCGTGGGGGTGTCGGTAGTCAACGCCCTGTCGAAGCGGCTGGACGTGTGGGTCAAGCGTGATGGCCGTGAGCACCACATCGCCTTCGAGAACGGTGACAAGGTCTCCGATCTGCAGGTGGTGGGCAAGGTCGGCCGCAACAACACCGGCACGCGCATCCGCTTCTGGCCCGATCCGCAGTTCTTCGACAGCGCGAAGTTCAGCGTGCGCCAGTTGCGTCACGTGCTGCGCGCCAAGGCGGTGTTGTGCCCGGGGCTGCGTGTCCGCTTCTTCCAGGAAGGCGAGAGCGAGCCCGAGGAGTGGTACTACGAGGACGGCCTGCGCGACTACCTGTGCGACGCCCTGGGCGATGCGCCCTTGCTGCCCGAGGAGCCCTTCACCGGCAGCATGGCAGGCAATGCAGAGGCCGCCGAGTGGGCCGTGGTGTGGCTGCCCGAGGGGGGCGAGGCGGTAGCCGAGAGCTACGTCAACCTGATCCCCACTGCGCAGGGCGGCACCCATGTCAACGGCCTGCGCACCGGGCTCACCGAGGCGGTGCGTGAGTTCTGCGAGTTTCGCAACCTGTTGCCGCGCGGGGTCAAGCTGGCACCGGACGATGTCTGGGTCAATATCAGCTACATCCTGTCGGTCAAGCTGGCCGATCCGCAGTTCTCGGGGCAGACCAAGGAGCGCCTGTCCTCGCGCGAGTGCGCGGCCTTCGTCGCCGGCGTGGTCAAGGACGCCTTCGGCCTGTGGCTCAACCAGCATGTCGAGATCGGCGAGCGCATCGCCGAGCTGGCGATCAGTGCCGCGCAGGCCCGCCAGCGCGCCGGACGCAAGGTGGTGCGCAAGAAGGTCACCCAGGGGCCGGCGCTGCCGGGCAAGCTGGCCGACTGCCTGCTCGACGATCCCGAGCGCACCGAGCTGTTTCTGGTGGAGGGTGATTCCGCCGGTGGCTCGGCCAAGCAGGCACGCGATCGCAACTTCCAGGCCATCATGCCGCTGCGCGGCAAGATCCTGAACACCTGGGAGGTGGACCCGGCCGAGGTGCTGGCCTCGCAGGAGGTGCACGACATCTCGGTGGCCATCGGCGTCGATCCGGGGTCGGACGACCTGTCGCGCCTGCGCTTCGGCAAGATCTGCATTCTCGCCGATGCCGATTCCGACGGCGCGCACATCGCCACCCTGCTGTGCGCCCTGTTCGTACGCCATTTCCCGCGCCTGGTGCGCGAGGGCCATGTGTACGTGGCCATGCCGCCGCTGTACCGCATCGACGTGGGCAAGCAGGTGTTCTACGCCCTGGATGAGCACGAACGCCAGTGCATCCTCGACCGCATCGCCGCCGAGAAGCTGCGCGGCAAGGTCACCATCCAGCGCTTCAAGGGCCTGGGCGAGATGAACCCGGCACAGTTGCGCGAGACCACCATCCATCCCGATACCCGTCGCCTGGTGCAGCTGGTGCTCGAGCCGGGCGACGACACCCACGGCCTGCTCGACATGCTGCTGGCCAAGCGCCGCGCCGCCGATCGCAAGGCCTGGTTGCAGCAGAAGGGCGATCTGGCCGAGGTGTGATCCGTCCGGCATTGCCTCCCTCTCGCGGCCGACATGTTCTATCTTGATCGGGTAGGGCTTGATCCCGATCAATCCATGTTAATTAGAGAATGTTAATATTCTGTTCAAATCCGCACTGCCGCGAGGAAACATGATGCGAATCCATCGCCTGCTGGGGGCATGGCTGTTGTTGCTGTCCGTTCAAGTCGCCGCCCTCCCGGACGGCCGACAGCTCTATATCGATCACTGCGCCGCCTGCCATCAGTTCGAGGGCTCGGGCGGCATCGGTCTGCCGCTGACCGCCGAGAAGTTCGTCGATTACAGTGACGACTACCTGGTAAAGACCATCCGCAACGGCCGGCCGGGGCGCATCATGCCGGCCTTCCAGGAACTGAGCGAGGCGCAGGTGAGTGCCATTGTGCGCTTCCTGCGCCAACGGACGAACACCAGGGATCGTCACTATGATCCGGCCCCGCTCGCGGGTGATCCCCAGCGCGGCAAGGCGCTCTACGAGCAGCATTGCGTGGCCTGTCATGCGCCAGACGGCAAGGGGGCGGGCGAGGGGACCGGGGTGAGCATTGCGCGCAAGCGCTCCTTCCTGGTCATGCCCGCGGCGATTGCCAATCCCGGTTTCCAGGCGGCGGCGACCGACCGCATGATCCGCCGCATCATCACCGTAGGGCGGCCGCAGTCGGGCATGCCGGCCTTCGGCAAGCAGTTGTCGCAGGCGCAGATCACCGACATCGTGGCCTGGGTGCGCGAGCTGGGCCGGCAGGCAGCGGCGCACGAGGCACTGGCGGCCGATGAGGAGCCGTCGCACGTCTATGAATCACCCTACGATTTCGAGACCACGGTGCGCAATGTCAAGCAGGCACTGGTCGGCAACAATTTCCGCACCTTTCCCGATCGTTTCCTCGAGCAGGGGCTGACCGACGAGTTCAGCGTCAACCAGCGGCAGGTGGGCATCCGCTTCTGCAACTTCAACGAACTCTACGGCATGCTCAACATCGAGCCGCGCCTGGGCGTGGTGCTGCCCTGCCGGGTGACCATCCTGGAGCGGCCGGACGGCAAGGTGCTGCTGATCATCCCCAACCTGCGCGTGGTCGCACGCTGGTTCAACAACGACCAGTTGATCCGCCTATGGGACCACATGGAAGAGACCTTTGCCGAGATCATAGACGAGGTGACCCTGTGAAGCGTGTACTGTTGCTGCTGCTGTTACTGATCGCAGGTGCCGCCCCGGCCGATGGCATGCTCATGAGCCGGGTGGCCATGAAGGCCGACCTGGCGATCGAGTATCTCAAGACCGCCATCGAGGAACACGGCTATGCGCTGGCGCATATCCAGAAGTGCGACAGCGGCCTGGCTGGTTTCGGCTTCCATTCCGACACCTACCGGGTGCTGTTCTTCGGCAAGCTCGACGAGGTGCGTCGCATCAGCGAGCATCATCCCGAGTTCACGCCCTATCTGCCGCTGAAGATCGCGGTCGAGGCCGAGCGCGACGAGACCTTGATGGTGGCCGTCGATCCGACCACGCTGGAGCGTTACTTTGCCGGCGATCCCGGCATGGTCATCCAGTTCCGTCGCTGGAAGAACGACATCCTCTCCATCTTTGCCGATGTGCAAAAGGCCGCCGGCGGGCCGGTGGCCACCCTGAACGGCGGCGAGTTGCAGGCGGCGCGATAGGGCGGTCCGGCGGGGTGGCGGCGGTGTAGAATCCCCGCCTTTCAGCAGTTCCGGAAACACCCCGTCAATGGACCAGGAAATCGAATACAACCCCGACGGCACCGAGCGCCTGTCGCTGGCGCGCTTCACCGAAAAGGCGTACCTGGACTATTCCATGTACGTCATCCTCGACCGCGCCTTGCCCTTCATCGGCGACGGCCTCAAGCCGGTACAACGGCGCATCGTCTACGCCATGTCCGAGCTGGGCCTGTCGGCGGCCGCCAAGTTCAAGAAGTCGGCGCGTACCGTGGGGGATGTGCTGGGCAAGTTCCACCCGCACGGCGACTCGGCCTGCTACGAGGCCATGGTGCTGATGGCCCAGGACTTCTCCTACCGCTACCCGCTGATCGACGGTCAGGGCAACTGGGGCTCGCCCGACGACCCCAAGTCCTTCGCCGCCATGCGTTACACCGAGGCGCGGCTCACCCCTTACGCGCAGGTGTTGCTCACCGAGCTGGGGCAGGGCACGGTGGAATGGCAGCCCAACTTCGATGGCACCCTCGAGGAGCCGAAGGCCCTGCCGGCGCGCCTGCCCAATGTGTTGCTCAATGGCGGCACCGGCATTGCCGTGGGCATGGCCACCGACATCCCGCCGCACAACCTGCGTGAAGTGGCGGCCGCCTGCATCCACCTGATCGAACAGCCGAAGGCCACGGTGGCCGAGCTGTGCGAGCACATCCCGGGGCCGGATTTCCCCACCGAGGCCGAGATCATCTCCACGCCGGCCGATCTGTTGCGCATCTACGAGACCGGGCAGGGCTCGGTCAGGGTGCGCGCGCGCTGGGAGGTCGAAGCCGGCTGCGTGGTGATCACCGCCTTGCCTTACCAGGTGTCGGGCGCGCGTATCCTCGAGCAGATCGCGCAGCAGATGCAGGCGAAGAAGCTGCCCTGGGTGGAGGACCTGCGTGACGAGTCCGACCACGAGAACCCGACCCGGCTGGTGATCGTGCCGCGCTCCAGCCGTGTGGACCTGGAGCGCCTGATGCGCCACCTCTGCGCCACCACCGATCTGGAGCGCAGTTACCGGGTGAACATGAACATGATCGGCCTGTCCGGCCGGCCCGAGGTCAAGGACCTGCGCAGCCTGTTGCGCGAGTGGCTGGAGTTCCGCTTCGAGACGGTGCGCCGACGCCTGCAACACCGCCTGGACAAGGTCAACGATCGTCTGCACCTGCTCGAGGGCCTGCTGATCGCCTTCCTGAACCTGGATGAGGTGATCCGCATCATCCGCAGCGAGGACGAGCCCAAGCCGGTGTTGATGCACTGTTTCAAGCTCACCGATGTGCAGGCCGAGTACATCCTCAACACCCGCCTGCGCCACCTGGCGCGGCTCGAGGAGATGAAGATCCGCGCCGAGCAGGAAGAGCTGGACCGCGAACGCGCCCAGCTGGAGAAGACCCTGGGCTCGAAGGCGCGCATGAAGACCCTGGTCCGCAAGGAACTGGCCGCCGATGCCGAGCAGTACGGCGATGCGCGGCGTTCGCCCATCGTCACCCGGCCGCCGGCCGAGGCCATGGACGAGACCGAGCTGGCGCCCTCCGAACCGGTCACCGTGGTGCTCTCCGAGAAGGGCTGGGTGCGCGCCGCCAAGGGCCACGAGATCGACCCGGCCGGGCTCAACTACAAGGCCGGTGATGCCTACCTCGATTCGGCGCGGGTGCGCTCCAACCAACCGGTGATCTTCCTCGACAGCACCGGACGCAGCTATTCCCTGCTGGCGCACACCCTGCCATCGGCGCGTGGCCAGGGCGAGCCGCTCACCGGGCGTTTCTCGCCGCCGGCGGGGGCGGCCTTCTGCGCGGTGATCGGTGGCGAGCCCGAGCGCTGGTGGCTGCTGGCGTCCGATGCCGGTTACGGCTTCCGCGTGCAGGCGCGTGACCTGCTGGCCAACAAGAAGAGTGGCAAGGCCGTGCTTAGGCTGCCCGAGGGCGCACGGGTGCTCAAGCCCAGCCCGTTGCACGACCCGGACACCGACCGCCTGGTGGCGGTGACCAGTGCGGGGCACATGCTGGTGATTCCGGTCAGCGAACTGCCGGCGATGGCGCGCGGCAAGGGCAACAAGATCATCGGCATTCCGTCCAAGGCCGTGGCCGAGCGCTCCGAGTACCTGGTGGGGCTGCTGGTGGTGCCGGAAGGCGGCCGGGTGCGCGTGCTCTCGGGCAAGCGCCATCTCACGCTCAAGGCCGCCGATCTCAACGCCTACGAAGGCGAGCGCGGACGGCGCGGCAACAAGCTGCC
>CAYMWJ010000084.1:0-6599 GCA_964394235.1 uncultured Sedimenticola sp.
CGGAGAATACTGTCATGAAACGATGGACCCTCAAGACCCAGCTCCAGGTACTCAGCCAGATCAGCCTGTTGATCATTGCCGCCACGCTGTGGACTGGCCAGAGCCACCTGACCAACCTCCTGGAGCAACAGGCCGAGAACAGCACCTTGCAGGCCACCGATCTGACCTGGGACATCCTGGTGGACACCCATCGACAGGCCATGCTCGACAAGGCCCGGGAGCTGACCCGTAACCGGGACTTGCTCAAGGCACTGCATGGCGGGCAGGCGGAAGCCCTGCGCGAGGCGGTGATGCCCACTGCGCGCCGCCTCCAGGCCAGCGGCGAGATCGATGGTCTGGTGGTCGCCGACCTCCAGGGCAACCCCTTGATGCACTCGGGGGAGACCCCCCTCGGCGATGGTGTCCGCCGCCTGCTCCGCGAGATCGCCAGTCGGCGCAAGGCCGCGAGCGACCTGGCCAACATCGGCGGACAACCGGTGTTATACTGGCAGGCTTCCCGCTGTATCGGCGTGGCAAGCCGGCTGGCGTCGCGGCCTATTACATACAACTGGTAAAAATGGTGCCGCACCTCACAAGTACGGACAAGCAAGAGCAGGAAGGCATGAGTGTCTGGCTGCTCACCACCGACGGCGAGGTGCGTTTCTCCAGCGATCCGCAACGCACGCTCGATACCCGGCAACTGCCCGCGATCGATACCCGTGGCTTCTATCCGATCGACGACCAGGACAAGGTGTACGCCACGTCGGTACTGCCGATCCACAATCAACAGGGTGAACACGTCGCCAGTCTGGTGCTGCAACGCGATGACACCGAGTTGGCGAACGACATTCGATTCACCCTGTGGGCGGAACGCCTCACCGGTCTGGGCGTGCTGATCGGCATGGCGCTGCTGATCTCCTGGGCCATGACCCGCGCCTTCCTGCCCTTGCGCAAGGCCATGGAAGTGGTCAAGGCCATTGCCGAGGGTGACCTGAGACATAAAATTGAATGTCACACGCGCAACGAGATCGCCGACATGCTGCATGGCATGAGCGAAATGCGCGATCAATTGCGCCATATCGTCGAATCCCTGCTACACAATACCGAGGCCTTGCGCCACGAGGCTCACGAGGCCTCGGAGGTTGCCGCCAAGGCCAGCGAGGGAGCGGCTCGGCAACAATCCGAGACCCAGAGCGTCGCCACCGCCATGACGGAGATGGCCAGCACCGTGATGGAAGTGGCCAACAGCGCGGCCCATGCCGCCACGGCCGCCGACGAGGCCCGGCAACGCGCCGGCGAAGGCGACGAGGCGGTGCGCAAGGTCCGCGACAGCATCGAGAGCCTGGCCGAGAAAGTACAGTCCAGCGCCGAGGCCATCCGCCAGGTCGAACAGGAGTCCGATGCCATCGGCAAGATCCTGGACGTCATTCGCAGCATCGCCGAACAGACCAACCTGCTGGCGCTGAATGCCGCCATCGAAGCGGCACGTGCCGGCGAACAGGGACGCGGCTTCGCGGTGGTGGCCGACGAGGTGCGCAACCTGGCCAGCCGTACCCAGGAGTCCACCGCCGAGATCCAGTCCATGATCGAGCGCCTGCAGGGCGGTACCCAGGTCGCCGTCGCCGAGATGGAACACAGCCGTGAACAGGCCAGTGATACGGTGCGTCAGGCCCAGGCGGCCTCCGACATGCTCCAGGCGATCACCGAGGCGGTCAACCAGATCTCGCAGATGAACACCCAGATCGCCACTGCCGCCGAAGAACAGAGTGCCGTGGCCGAGGAGATCAACCGCTCGATCATCAGCATCTCGGGCATCGCCGAGGTCTCGGCCGAAGGCGCCCACAAGGCTGCCGAGTCCAATAGCCGTATCGCCCAGCTCGCCAACGAGCTGCAGCAGCTTACCGCGCGCTTCAGGCTGTAACCCGGTTGCGCGGCTGACCCGCCAACCAACCGCGAATGTTGGCCACCGTCTGATCCACCACCGCCTGCCGGGCCGCGCGCCCGGCCCAGGCAGTGTGCGGCGTGAGGATCAGATTGGGAATGTCCGGCGCCAGCAGCGGGTGGTCCAGCGGCGGCGGCTCCCGGTCCAGCACGTCGATCGCCGCCCCGCCGATCACCCCTTCGCGCAACGCCTCGGCCAGCGCCACGTTGTCCACCACGGCACCGCGTGCGGTGTTGATCAACAGCGCGTGCGGTCGCATCAGGCGCAGCCGCCGTGCATCGATCAGTCCCTCGGTCTGCGGGGTGAGCGGCACGTGCAGGCTCACCACGTCCGAACGCTCGAGCAGCGTATCCAGCGGCACCCGGCCCGGGCGCGCATCGTCCGCGTTGCGTTGCGCAATCAGGATCTGCATGCCGAAGGCCTCTGCCAGCCGCGCCACGCCCCGTCCCAGCTCCCCGTAGCCGATGATGCCCAGCGTCATGCCGCGCAGCTCACGCACCGGGTGATCGAGCAGGCAGAACTGCGCGCTGCGGCTCCACTCTCCGTCCCGCACCGCCGCGTGATAGGCAAACAGCCGTGTGTGGTGTGCCAGCATCACCGCCATCACATGCTGCGCCACACTGTCGGTGGCGTAGGCGCGCACATTGCTCACCACCACGCCGAACTCTGCCGCCGCGGACAGGTCGATGTTGTTGGTGCCGGTGGCCGTCACGCAAACCAACTTCAGGCGCGGCGCAGCCTCGAACAGGGTTCGGTCCAGCACCACCTTGTTGAGCACCACCACCTCGGCCTCCCCGATGTGCGCCAGGCGATCCTCCGGCGCAGTGGCCGGGTATTCGCGCCAGTCGTCCAGCAGGTGCCGCAGCGCGGACAGGTCGAGATCCTCGGGGTGCAGCGAGGCCAGATCGAGAAAGACACCGGAAGGCATGAAAAAATCCTGGTTTGTTGACGAAATCCGCATTTTACCCACCGGTACGCGCGCCCGCCGATCCGCTAGAATATGGCTTTGACCGGCCGGGTCCACCTCCATGGAACGCATCCGAGAGATCCCCTACAACTACACTTCCTTCTCCGACCGCGAGATCGTCATCCGCTATCTGGGCGAGGCCAACTGGCAACTCATCGAGCAGCTGCGCGGCAGCCGTCGCACCGGACGTTCGGCACGCATGCTGTTCGAGGTGCTGGGCGACATGTGGGTGGTCGAGCGCAATCCCTATCTGCAGGACGACCTGATCACCAACGAAACACGGCGCAACGCGCTGATCGAGGCGCTGTCACACCGCCTGCGCCAGTTCGAGGCTCGACTGAACGACAACGCCGACGCGGCCCGCCTGCTGGAGGCCGCGCGCGAGGCGGTGGACCGCTTCGCCAACTGCTTCGGCGAGCGCGCCCAGCTGCGCGCACGGGTACGCCGGGCACTGGCGAAGGTCACCCGCCGCGACAACATCGATTTCTCGGGCCTGGCGCGGGTCTCGCACGCCACCGACGCTACCGACTGGCGGGTGGAAATGCCCTTCGTGGTGATCTCGCCGGACACCGAAGAAGAGGTCGCCCCCGTGGTACAGGCCTGCATCGACTGCGGCTTGAGCCTGATCCCGCGCGGCGGCGGCACCGGCTATACCGGCTCGGCGGTACCGCTGGACGCGCACTGCGCGGTGATCAATACCGAGAAGCTGGAGTTCCTCTCCGACGTGGAATACGTCGAGCTGCCCGGGGTGGAAGGCCAGGTGCCCACGGCGCGCGCCGGCGCCGGTGTGGTCACCCGCCGGGTCTCCGAGCTGGCCGAACGCCACGGCCTGGCCTTCGCGGTCGACCCCACCTCGCAGGACGCCTCGACCATCGGCGGCAACATCGCCATGAACGCCGGCGGCAAGAAGGCGGTGCTCTGGGGCACCACGCTCGACAACCTGGCGAGTTGGCGCATGGTCACCCCGCAGGGCGACTGGCTGGAGATCACCCGGCTGGAGCACAACCTGGGCAAGATCCATGAGCAGGAAACCGTGCGTTTCTCACTGCAGCGCTATGCCCCCGACGGCCACACCCCGCGCGGCGAGCCCGAGCTGCTGGAGATGCCGGGCAGCGTCTTCCGCAAGACTGGCCTGGGCAAGGATGTCACCGACAAGTTCCTCGCTGGCCTGCCCGGCGTGCAGAAGGAGGGCTGCGACGGCCTGATCACCTCGGCGCGTTTCATCCTGCACCGCATGCCCGCGCACGTGCGCACCGTCTGCCTGGAGTTCTTCGGCCACGACCTGGCCCGCGCAGTGCCGGCCATCGTCGAGATCACCGAGTTTGTCGAGGCCACCGAGGGGGTACAGATCGCAGGCCTCGAACACCTCGACGAACGCTACGTCAAGGCGGTGCGCTACAGCACCAAGGCGCCGCGCCGCGAACTGCCCAAGATGGTGCTGATCGCCGATCTCGTGAGCGACGACGAGGCCCTGCTCGGCCGCACCGCCAGCGAGGTGGTACGCCTGGCCAACGCGCGCGAGGGCGAGGGTTTCATCGCGGTCAGCCCCGAGGCGCGCGCCCGCTTCTGGGCCGATCGCGCGCGCACCGCGGCGATCTCGGCACACACCAACGCCTTCAAGATCAACGAGGACGTGGTGATCCCGCTGGCGCGCCTGGCCGAGTACAGCCGCGGCGTCGAGCGCATCAACATCGAGGAGTCGATCACCAACAAGCTGGAGGTCATCCTCGCCTTCCGCCGCATCCTCTGCGAAGAACGCCCCGCAGAGGACGAGGACGGCATCGTATCGGGCAAGTTCGACCTGGCCCTCGAATTGCTCGATACCGTCGAGCGCCGCTGGCAGACCCTGCTCCAACGGCTCGATGATCCAGCCGCAGACATCGACGTACTCGACGCGGAAGAACGGGCACGCATCCGCGAAGGCGATCGGGTACTCGACCTGCTGTTGCGCCGCGACGTGCGCGTCTCCTACCGCGCCGAGCTCAAGCAGCCATTGCGCGAGATCTTCCGCGGCAGCGACTGTGAACCGCTGCGCGAGCGCCTGCGCGCGGCGCACGCCGAGATCAAGAACGAACGCCTGTTCGTGGCCCTGCACATGCACGCCGGCGACGGCAATGTGCACACCAACATCCCGGTGCATTCCGACAACTACCGCATGCTGCACCGCGCCGAGCGCATCGTCGACCGCATCATGGCGCTGGCGCAGTCGCTCGACGGGGTGATCTCCGGCGAACACGGCATCGGGCTCACCAAGATCCAGTACCTCGAACCCGAAAAGCTCGCCGCCTTCGTCGAATACAAGCAGCGGGTCGATCCCGAGCAGCGCTTCAACCCCGGCAAGCTGATGCCCGGCTCCGGGCTGCAGGGCGCCTACACGCCGTCGCTGCGCCTGGTGCAGCAGGAGGCACTGATCCTCGAGCAGAGCGAGCTGGGCGCGCTCAACGATGCCATCCGGCACTGCCTGCGCTGCGGCAAGTGCAAGCCCAAGTGCATGACCCACGTGCCGCGCGCCAACCTGCTGTACTCGCCACGCAACAAGATCCTCGGCACCGGACTGGTGATCGAGGCCTTCCTGTACGAGGAGCAGACCCGGCGCGGCATCTCGGCACTGCACTTCGAGGAGATGAACGACATCGCCGACCACTGCACCGTGTGCCACAAGTGCCAGCCGCCGTGCCCGGTGGACATCGACTTCGGCGATGTCACGGTGCACATGCGCAAGGTGCTCGAACAGGCAGGCAAGAAGCGCTTCAACCCGGGCACCTGGGCGGCCATGCAGTTCCTCAACGCCACCCATCCCGGCACCATCAAGGCGCTGCGCAAGGGCATGCTCGAGTGGGGCTTCAAGGGCATCAACCTGGCCCACGGCCTGGCCAGGAAGACCGGCCTGCTGCGCCGCAATGCTGCCCTGCCCGCAGCCACCACCGGGCGGCCGAAGCCGGTCGAGATCGCCATCGAGCTGGTGCGCCGGCCGATCCGCGTGGAACTGCCGAAGCGCAGCTACCGCGCCGAGCTGGGACTGGAAGACCCGACCCATGTGCCGGTGATCCGCGATCCCGCGCGCACCGACGAGGACGCCGAGGCGGTGTTCTACTTCCCCGGCTGCGGTTCCGAGCGCCTGTTCTCCGATGTCGGCCTGGCCACCCTGGCCATGCTCTGGGAGGTCGGCACCCAGACCGTGCTGCCTCCCGGCTACCTGTGCTGCGGCTATCCGCAGACCGCCGCCGGCCTGCACGAGAAGGGCCAGCGCATCACCACCGACAACCGGGTACTGTTCCACCGCGTGGCCAACACCCTCAACTATCTCGACATCCGTACCGTGCTGGTCTCTTGCGGCACTTGCATCGATCAGCTCATGCAATACGAGTTCGAAAAGATCTTCCCCGGCTGCCGCCTGCTCGACATCCACGAATACCTGATGGAGAAGGGCGTGAGCACCAATGATGCCCCCGGCGTGCAGTATCTCTACCACGACCCCTGCCACACACCCATGAAACAGCACGACCCGGTGAAGGTCGCGGCCAACCTGTTGCAGACCGAGGTCCGGCTGTCCGACCGCTGCTGCGGCGAGGCCGGCACACTGGGTACCGCGCGCCCCGACATCGCCAACCAGCTGCGCTTCCGCAAGAGCGAGGAATTGCGCGCCGGTATCCGCGAGCTGACCGGGCGCGAGCGGGCCGAGGGGCAGGTCAAGCTGCTCACCAGCTGCCC
>CAYMWJ010000085.1:0-6583 GCA_964394235.1 uncultured Sedimenticola sp.
CTGGAGATCTTCACCATCCTGGTGCTGATGACCCCCGAGTTCTGGCGCGCCTAGCTGGTTATCCGACGATCGGCTATGGGCATGTGGTTCGCTAGGATTGAACAACCCATTCCCTGCATAATACTTCTGCCTGCTCCAGAACCAATTCGGTTGCGCGCTCCTGTTTGTCCGGCGGATACCCAAACCGCCGCAGTATCCGCTTGACCATGACACGGATCTTGGCGCGCGCGTTTTCCCGCTGGGTCCAGTCCACGGTGACGCTGCGTCGGACTGATTGCACCAACTCCTGGGCGATCTTCTTCAGGGTGTCGTCACCCAGCACCTCTACCGCGCTGTCATTGACTTCAAGGGCATCGTAGAAGGCGATCTCGTCCTCGGAAAGCCCCAGATTCTCGCCCCGTTTCTGAGCTTCCCTCATTTCCTTCGCCAGATTGATCAGCTCCTCGATCACCTCGGCGGCAGCAATGGCGCGGTTGTGATACTTGTTGACTGCCTCCTCCAGCATTTCAGAAAAAGCGCGCGCCTGGACGACGTTCTTGTGCATCCGGGTGCGGATCTCGTCGTTGAGTAGCTTCTTGAGCATCTCCAGCGCCAGATTGCGTTGGGGCAGTTCCCGCACCTCGGCCAGGAACTCGTCGGAAAGAATGGAGATATCCGGCTTGTCCAGACCGGCGGCGGCGAAGATATCCACCACCTCGGTGCCGGATACGGCCCGGGAGAGCAGCTGCTGCACAGCCGCTTCCATTTCCTCGGGGGAGCGCTCAGCATTGCTCACCGTCGCCTTGACCAGGTTGGCGCGGATCTCCTGGAACAGGCCCACCTCGTCGCGGATGGCCAGCGCCTCGTCGTGGGGTGCCGCCAGGGCAAAGGCTTTCGACAAGGCGGTAACGGCCTGAAGATAGCGCTGCTTGCCATCCTCAAGCCCCAGAATGAACTCCATCGCCTGCGCGATGCCCGTCATGCGATCAGCCGTCGATGCGGTGAGCAACGGGCGGTAGTCGAAGCCATGCAGCAGATCGCGCACGACCTCGTATTTTTCCTTCATCACGGCCACCGCCTCGTTCTGGTCGAGTGTGGCCTGCCCCTTGCCCCCGCTGGCAGTGTAGGTGGCCAGCGCCCACTTCAGGGAATCCGCCAGCCCCAGGTAGTCCACCACCAGTCCGCCCGGCTTGTCCCGGAAGACGCGGTTGACCCGGGCGATCGCCTGCATCAGGTTGTGCCCGCTCATGGGCTTGTCCAGATACATGGTGTGCATGCAGGGCGCGTCGAAGCCGGTGAGCCACATGTCGCGCACGATTACCAGTTGCAATTCGTCATCGGGATCCTTGAATCGTTTGGCCAGGGCCTCGCGGGCCGTCTTGTTGCGGATGTGTTTTTGCCAGTCGAGATGGTCGGTGGCCGAGCCGGACATCACCACCTTGATTCGGCCCTTGTCGTCGTCCTCGCTGTGCCAGTCGGGGCGCAGCCGGATGATGGCATCAAACATCTCCACGCAGATGCGGCGGCTCATGCAGACGACCATGGCCTTGCCCACCATGGCCTCCTGGCGGCGTTCGAAGTGCTCCACCAGATCCTTGGCGATCAGCTCGATACGCTTCGGCGCACCGACCAGGGCCTCCAATGATGCCCATTTGCTGCGCAGGCGCTGTTTGCTGCTTTCTTCCTCCTCGGCCTCGGTGATCTCCTCGAATTCCGCATCCAGATGCGGCTTTTCCGATTCATCCAGCTCGATCCGTGCCAGGCGGCTCTCGTAGTAGATGGGCACCGTGGCGCCATCCTCCACGGCCCGCAGGATGTCGTAGCGGTCGATGTAGTCACCGAACACGGCCGGGGTGCTGCGGTCGTCCTTCTCGATGGGGGTGCCGGTAAAGCCGATGAAGGAAGCATTGGGCAGGGCGTCGTGCATGTGACGGGCAAAGCCGTCGATGAAATCGTACTGACTGCGGTGGGCCTCGTCGGCAATCACCACGATGTTGCGCCGCTCGGAAAGCAGCGGGTAGCTGTCTCCCTTTTTCTCCGGCAGGAATTTCTGGATGGTGGCGAAGATCACCCCGCCCGAGGCCACTTGCAGCAGTTCACGCAACGCCTTGCGGCTTTCTGCCTGCACCGGCGTCTGACGCAGCAGCAGCCTGTTGGCGGCGAAGGTGCCGAAAAGCTGGTCGTCCAGGTCGTTGCGATCCGTAATGACGAGGATGGTCGGGTTCTCCGTAGGGATGGCGGATCACCTTGCTGGCGTAGAACAGCATGGAGAGACTCTTGCCCGAGCCCTGGGTGTGCCAGACCACCCCGATGCGGCGATCGCCGAACTGGCGGTGGTATTGGCCGCGCTCCTCCCCGACCCGGAATGGGTCACCTTGTTCCGCCTCCAGGAACCGGCCATAGTGAAGCCCAGCCGGAGCCTCGATGCCGCAGGCGTCCAGGGTAAAACCCACCGCCTTGTTGACCGCATGGTACTGGTGATAACCGGCTGCCTTCTTGGCGATGCGGTTTGTGCCGCCACCATCGTCCTCGAAGGTAATGAAATTCAGGAAATAGTCCTGGAACCGGGCGGGATCGAACATGCCCTTGAGCAAGGTAGTCAATCCCGGCTGCACCTCGCCGTCGGTCTGCTTCTCGTTGCCTGGCTCCCGGTACAGATCGGTACCATCGATGGTCCGCCAGGGCATGAACCGGTCCCAGCCCGCTGTCAGGGTACCGAAGCGGGCCTGCATGCCGTCGGAGATCACCAGCAGCGCGTTATAAACGAACAGGGAGGGGATCTGCTCCTTGTAGGTCTGCAACTGGTTGAAGGCATGGCGCAGGGTAGCGTTCTCGTCGGCCGGGTTCTTCAGCTCGATCACCGCCAGCGGCAGGCCATTGACGAACAGCACGATGTCCGGTCGCCGCTCGTGCCGGTTCTCGATCACGGTGAATTGGTTGACCGCCAGCCAGTCGTTGTTGGCGGGATTTTCCATATCCACCAGCCAGACCTTGCCGTGGCGTTCCCCCTCCGGCGCCATCCAGGAAACATCCACCCCGTCGGTGAGCATCCGGTGGAAACGGCGGTTGTTCTCGATGAGCGCGGGGCTCTCGGTGGTGAGTACCTTGCGGATGGCCTCCCCGATGGCCTCTGGCAGCAGGTCGGGATTGAGCCGCGCCAGCGCCCCGCGCAGCCGCTCCACGAGCACCACATCGCCATGGTTGGCCGCGGCGTCCCGCTCGGGATTTGGGCCGTCGAAGGCGATGTCCGGGCCGTACGCTGTCCGCCAGCCCTGCTCCGCGAGCTGGCCCAGGGCCATCTGCTCGATGCTGTCCTCGGTGGTTTTGGTGTTCCGTGACTCCCGGATCACGACAAGGTGCCTTCGTTCAAAATGGAAACATAGGTGGTGTACCGATACACCCGGTTGCGCTTGCGCCCGGTAATTTCATCCAGCACGCCCAGCTCCACCAGCGTGCCGATGGCCGCGGCGGCGGCCGGATAGGAAAGCCCTGTTTTCGCGCAAAGCTCATTGACCGTGATGAGCGGGCGTCGGCAGACCACCTGGAAACAGCGCAACAAGGTGCCGGCGCGACGCCCCTGCCGCTGGATGCGCGCTTCGTCCTCCTGAAACAGACGAACGAGCCGGCGGGCGGTATCCACCGCATCATTGGCCGTGCGCTCCACCCCTTCGAGAAAGAAATCCAGCCAGGCCTCCCAATCTCCCCGCAAGCGAATCTGGTCCAGCAGTTCGTAGTAGCGGGGGCGGTACTGGCGGAAATAGAGGCTCAGGTATAACAGCGGCCGACGCAGGATGCCCTCATGGTGCAGAATGAACGAGATCAACATGCGTCCCAGACGGCCGTTGCCATCCAGAAACGGGTGAATGGTCTCGAACTGCACATGCGCAAGCGCCGCCTTGACCAGGGTGGTATAGGGCTGACGCTCGTCGTGGATAAAGCGCTCCAGATCGCCCATCAGGGATTCCACATGCTGTGGCGGTGGCGGAACGAAGCGGGCGTTGCCCGGCCGGGTGCCGCCGAGCCAGTTCTGCGTTCGCCGGAACTCCCCCGGCTGCTTGTGACTGCCCCGGCCCCGGGAGAGCAACAGGGCGTGCATCTCCCGCAACAGGCGATTGCTCAGCGGGAAGCCTTCGGCCAGCCGCGCCATGCCGTGATTCAGCGCCGCAACATAGTTGGACACTTCCTCCACATCATCGAAGGGCACGCCGGGTGACTCCTCCAGCTCGAAGAGCAACAAATCGGAAAACGACGACTGAGTACCCTCGATCTGGGAAGACAACACCGCCTCCCGGCGCACATAGGCGTAGAGGAAGATATCCGGATCAGGCAGCAGCAAGGTCACGCTGTCCAGCCGACCCAGCGCGAGCGTCGCCCGCTCCAGCAGCTTGCGGCGTCCGGGCGTGAACACCAGGGGTGTCCGTGGCGGCAGGGGATCGGGCACGAAAGCGCGGACGGACTCCCCCACCGCCGTCATGGTCTCGTAATGCCCCGTCATGCCCCGTTCCATCGATCCCCCGGCAAAGCACCCGCTTATCCAGCGTTCGTTAAACAAGGATTTTGCTATTTAATTTAACCCGGTTTTTCTTTAATAACAAGCTACATATAAACAAATATACGGGGCTTGGGTTAGCAACGCCATATCTTGCCTTGAGATATGCGCTATTCAGAACCATAATGCCTTTTAAGGGACTGGGGATTCCCGGTCGACAATTGGCCTCGGTGGAAGCATCGGGGCCTTTTGTTTTTCAAGGGAAGCATTTCAATCCCCATCCATCCCGCCGGCCATTCCCATCACAGTAGAACTTCTGTTCAAGCACACTGAAGGCATGGTTTTCCTGTTCCGGCCGCAGGATACGTATGCCGACTGGTCGCGCCACCAGGTCAGCAAGCTGAAGCCCTGAGGAATTACTCCACTCATGCGTTGCGCTCCAGGATAAACCGCGCCCGCTCGTGCCGCGGCATCTCGAAGGGCGTCATTATCTTGATGCCGAGCCCTACGCATACATTGGGAATCTTGACCTTGTTCGGCGTGTCGGCGGGCCGTTCGTGAGTCACCACCACGAAATCGCCGGTCAGAGCATGGGCAACAAGCCAGTAGTCCGCCACCTGGAAGAAGGTGTTCTTGGCATCCGGCGTATAGCCGTTGTCGTTCACCCAATTGCTCACTTGCCCCATGGCGGGGAAGATGTCGGCGCCCGGCTTGAGGAAGAATCGCTCATCCAGTGCTCTCGCCCACTTCGCCAAATCATCGTCTCCAGCCTCGATTTCGTCCTTGACCTTGTCGATGCTGAAGACCTGTCCGGCCTGGTTGCGGCCGATCAGCCAGTTCCAGAAGGCTGGGCAGAAATCCAGGCCATAGTGCAGATTGCTGGCCGCAATGAAAACGTTGGCATCCAGAAGATAGTTCATCCCTGAATCCCCAGTCGCCGCGCTTCTTCATGGAAGGTTCGGGTCTTGCGGATGCCCAACAGGCGGAAGGCATCGGTGAAGGGGGTCTGCCCCTCCAGGGTGCTGACGATCACGGCCCGGGCCAGCCGTTTGCCCACATGCGCGCCCAGGGTGTTGTAGAAATCACCGCCCGATCCGGTGGGCGCGACCCGCTTCAGCCGTTCCAGCTCCCCCTGCCAGGCCGCATCCAGGGTTTCGCGGTCGATCCGGCCCGCATCGAACAGCCGGCGCAGGATGACCAGGGTGCTGACCTTGAAGTGCCGCGCCAGCCGTTGCAGGGTGTCGGACAGGGGCTCCTGTGCGGTCGACGCCGCCCGCACCAACTCCAGCGGCGCCAGCAGTTCGGCGGCCACCGCGTTGCACCAGCGCTCGGTCTGCTCGTCGGGCAGGATGCATGCCTCGCTGTCAGAGACGCCAGAGGCACCCAGCCAGAGATGGGCCAGCTCATGGGCCAGGGTGAACATCTGCGCCGCCTTGCTGTCCTTGCCGTTGATGAACACCAGCGGCGCCAGATCATCGGCCAGGGCAAAGCCGCGAAACTCCGCCACATCCAGCGGACGGCGGGTGTTGCTGCCGACGATACCGCTGACCATCACCAGCACCCCGGCCTCCTCGGCCAGGCGGATGAATGCCCGCAGAGCCTCGGTCCAGGCGCCCATCTGGCGGCGGGCCTCGATATCGAAGCCGAGGTGTTGCCGCATCCGGGCCGCTACGGTGGTGGGCGATTCATCCAGCGTTGCCGAACCCACAAAGGCCACCAGTGGTTCGCCCTGCAGGCGGGCGTAGTCCCGATACCAGTTCTGACGCTGCTGGCAGAGGTATATCGTCTCCAGCAGATCGACGCTGGGCGGCTGGTTGCGGGCCTCGGGCAAGGTGCGGAAATCGGGGATCGGCAGCACTTCTTCCGGTGGCTCGGGCAGGAAGAAGTAGCCGATGGCCGTATGGGTGACCCGGGCGAAGGCCTCCAGTTGGTTCAACGTCGGTTGGACCCTGCCTTCGAGCCAGTCACCCAGCTTCTTGAAGCGGCCGAACAAGCCCTCCGGCGTGCGACCGGAGCGGCGCAGCGCCCAGTGCAACAGCTCGGGATTGACCGGCACGCGCAGGGTTTCAGCTGTTGCTCTAATTCATAGAAGAACATGCTGTTATATGCAACAAT
>CAYMWJ010000086.1:0-6553 GCA_964394235.1 uncultured Sedimenticola sp.
AGGGAGTATGGGGTTAATAGCTCCATCGAGGGTTCGAATCCCTCACTCTCCGCCATCTTCTATAGATTGGGCAGGTTTGCGCCGGTGGCTGGCCCGGTGCTGGTGGGCGTTGTGGCGGTATTGTCCGGGGATGCCCGGCTGGGCAGCTTCAGCGTGCTGCTGGTGTTTGTTGCCGGTGCCTGGCTGCTCTCGCGGATGGATCTGGCCGCAGGTGAGCGGCAGGTGGGCGCGACATGAGCTGGCTGCTGCTGGGTCTGTTGTTGTTCGCGATCATCGCGGGGCCCCAGTGGTGGGTGCAACGGGTGCTGGCGCACTATCACCGTGAACCCGAGCCCAATTTCCCGGGTACCGGCGGCGAGCTGGCGCGGCACCTGCTCGATCGTTTCGGCCTGCAAGAGGTGCAGGTGGAGGCAACCGATCAGGGCGACCACTACGATCCGACCGCCCGCGCGGTCCGTCTGACACCGGACAAGCTGGATGGCCGTACCCTCACCGCCATCACGGTGGCTGCGCACGAGGTGGGGCATGCCTTGCAGCATGCCGCGGGCGAACCGCTGTTCGCGTGGCGGTCCCGCCTGGCCCGCCTGGCGATCGCGGCCGAGCGTTTCGGTTCCTTCCTGCTGTTCGCCGCCCCCGTGCTGGTGTTGTTGATACGCCTGCCGCAGCCCGCCCTGTTGAGCGCGGCGGGCGCCTTCCTGATGATGGGGTTCAGCCTGCTGGTGCAGTTTCTGACCCTGCCGGTGGAACTGGATGCCAGCTTTCGCAAGGCCCTGCCACTGCTGGAATCCGGTTACCTGGATGAGAAGCAGGTACCGGCGGCGCGGCGCATTCTGTGGGCGGCTGCCTGGACCTACGTGGCAGGTGCCCTGGCCGGCCTGCTCAATTTCTGGCGCTGGCTGGCGGTGTTGCGCAGGTGAGTGATCACGCCCTTCAGGTTCCGTTGTCGGCCAGAAATTCCGCGAGCGCCTATTCGTGGCGAGGACGCCGCTCCCACAGTTTTTGCAGGAGGCCGCTCCCCGGGCCGAACGGAAACGTATTCCGGGCTTGAAACCGCTCGTCTCCGTCCCCACATTGGCGCGCATCCGTTCCACAGTACAGCAAGAGGACCGTACATGACTGTCGCTGCACAGAAGGAGACACGGGAGTTCCAGGCTGAGGTCAGCCAGGTGCTCAACCTGGTGATCCGCTCGCTCTATTCCAACAAGGAGATCTTCCTGCGCGAGTTGATCTCCAATGCCTCGGACGCTGCCGAGAAGCTGCGTTTCGAGGCTCTGGGCAACGATGCCCTGTATGAGGATGATCCCAACCTGCGCATCCGCATCGAGGTGGACCGCGAGGCGCGCACCCTCACCATCGACGACAACGGCATTGGCATGAGCCGCGATGAGGTGGTGGAGAACATCGGCAGCATCGCCAGCTCGGGCACCCGCAAGTTCCTCGAGCAGCTCTCGGGCGACCAGGCCAAGGACAGCGCCTTGATCGGCCAGTTCGGCGTGGGTTTCTACTCGGCCTTCATCGTCGCCGACCGGGTGACCCTGGAGACTCGCCGCGCCGGTCTGCCCGCGGACCAGGGGGTGCGCTGGGAGTCCACTGGCGAGGGCAGCTACACGCTGGAGACCATCGACAAGCCGACCCGTGGCACCCGCATCACCCTGCACCTGCGCGAGGAGGACGCCGAGTTTGCCGATCCCTGGAGGCTGCGTGGCATCATCAACAAGTTCTCCGATCACGTCGCCATCCCCATCGAGATGCGCAAGGAGGCGGTCGGCGAGGACGACAAGGATGAGGACAAGGCCCCCGAGTGGGAGCAGGTCAACAAGGGCACGGCGTTGTGGCTGCGCAACAAGTCCGAGGTCAGCGAAGAAGAGTACAAGGACTTCTACAAGTACCTCACCCACGACTTCGACGAGCCGCTGGCCTGGACGCACAACCGGGTGGAGGGCAAGCAGGAGTACACCACGCTGCTCTACATTCCGAAGCACGCACCCTTCGACCTGTGGGACCGCGAGCAGAAGCATGGAGTCAAGCTGTATGTGCGTCGGGTCTTCATCATGGACGAGGCGGACAAGCTGATGCCCCACTACCTGCGCTTCGTGAAGGGCGTGGTCGACTCGTCCGACTTGCCGCTGAACGTCTCGCGCGAGCTGTTGCAGAGTGACCGGCGCATCGACAGTATCCGCTCGGCCAATACCAAGCGCATCCTCAACCTGCTCGAGAAGATGGCCAAGGACGAGCCGGAGAAGTACGCCACCTTCTGGAAGGAATTCGGCAAGGTGATGAAGGAAGGTCCGGCCGAGGATTTCACCAACCGCGAGAAGATCGCCTCGCTGTTGCGCTTCCACTCGACAAAGGCCGAGGGCGACGAGCCGACGGTGTCGCTGGATGCCTATCTCGAGCGCATGCCCGAGAAGCAGGAGAAGATCTACTATCTCACCGCCGACACCCTGGCCGCGGCGCGCAACAGCCCGCATCTCGAGGTGTTCAAGAAGAAGGACATCGAGGTGTTGCTGCTCACCGACCGGGTGGATGAGTGGCTGGTCTCGCACCTCACCGAGTACAAGGGCAAGTCTTTGCAATCAGTGGCCAAGGGCGAGCTGGACCTGGGTGAACTCGAGGACAAGGCAGACCGCGAAAAGGCCGAGAAGGCCGCCGAGGAGCACAAGGACCTCATCGAGCGCATCGAGAAGGTGCTGGGGGATGCGGTCAAGGACGTGCGTGCCTCGACCCGGCTCACCGAGTCACCCGCCTGCCTGGTGGTCGATCAGTACGAGATGAGCCAGAACCTGGCGCGGGTGCTCAAGCAGCTCGGGCAGGACGCGCCCATGCCCAAGCCCATCCTCGAACTGAATCTCGAGCACCCGCTGCTCGAGCGCCTGGAGAAGGAGGGCGACGAAGAGAAGTTTGCCGACCTCACCCGGCTGATCTTCGAGCAGGCCATGCTTGCCGAAGGCGGTCAGCTCGACGACCCGGCCAGTTTCGTGCATCGGCTCAACCGGCTGATCCTCGACATGCAGGGATGAAGGCGCTGTCGGCCTGAAGGCCGACCTGCAGGGGCCGTGCTTCTCTCCGAGGCCGGTGGTCCCGTAGGTCGGACTTCAGTCCGACAGTCCGGCCGACACCTCGCCGCTCAAGAGAAAGGCCGGGAAGAGGGATTCCGGGGATGCTAGACTTTGAACTACCATTTTCCACCCGGTTTTCCCTGTGTCCGACGACAACATCATTCCTTTTCCAGGCCAGCTCAAGGACGGTATCGACGACGAGCGTTGGCAGCAGCTTCAGGGCGAGTTCTACCTCGATTGTTTCCAGTCCCAGCACGGGCGGCCGCCGCAGGATCCCGATGAACTGGGCGGCTGGCTGCGCGAGGCACGACTCTATGCCGATACCAGCAACCCCTTTTTTCGCGGCTGGCTGGTACGGCGTCTGAGCGAGGGCCTGTAATGTGGAAGTCAGCACCACAGAGCACACAGAGATCACAGAGGGGTTGAAGGTGGGGCGGTCCCGGCGGGGGTGTAACCCGCGACCGACGGGCCGATGGTCCACCTGTAGAAAAGTCCGCACCTCGTCTTTTGCCATCGTCAAGCTCTGTCCATGATCGCGGGCGTGGGCGGCCCGGTATCATGAGAGTTGATGCATCAGGACACTTTGGATTCGGGCGGGGAGAGGCGGTTCGGCGACTTGCTGTCGGTAGCGAGTTGCCGGGCGACCTGGCGCTCGAGTTCGGTGAGGTAGTGCAGTACCTGGTCCTTGAGGCACAGTAGTCGGGCGCACTGGTGTCTGGCCTGCGTCATCTGACCGTTTTTGGCCAGGCGAACGATCTCGCAACCCGCCTGATGTACCGCGACGTGCACGGGATAGAGCGCCTGGAAGGCGGGAAGATGTCCGTAGTGTTGGCGTCCGTAGCTGTCATACCACTTGCCCAGCCGGCAGCAGTGATGGTCGGCCAGTTCAGTGTGCGAGAGCGTGAGGGGTCTGCCTTCGGTGACGTGCAACACCTGTTCGATCCAGCGCAGGTGATCGTATCGTGCCGCCAGCAGCGGCAGGTCGTCCAGTTTCCAGGGCGTATCGCACCAGAGCCGCCATAGCTCCGGTGTTTCCCATTGTGCGCTCCAGTCGTCGATCTGTTCGGCGGGCATCGGCCGGGTGATACCGAAGCCTTGTGCCAGCTCGCACCCCAGGCGCATCAGCAGCACACCCTGTTCGGGGGTCTCCACGCCTTCCGCGATTGGTGTCTGGCCGAACAGGCGTGCGAGCGTGATCATCGACTCGATGAGCATGCGGTCGCCGCGGTCGTTGAGCATGTCCTGCACGAAGCTGCGATCGATCTTCAGGCGATCGACCGGCAGGTTCTTGAGGTAGGCCAGGGAGGCATAACCGACGCCGAAGTCGTCCAGCGCCACCGAGATGCCGCGCCGATGGCAGGCGTCGATGACCCGGGTGGCTGCCTCGATGTCCGAAATGGCCGCGCTCTCGAGGATTTCGAACTCGAGGCATTGTGGTGGTAGCTCGGGATGGCCTTCCAGGATGGCATCGAGCTGTTCGAGAAAGTCGGGGGCGAGCAGTTGTGCCGGGGCGATGTTCACCGACAGGGTCCAGTCGCGTCCGGCCTGATGCCATCGTACGAGCTGCCGGCAGGCCTCGTCGATGGCGAAACGTCCCAGCATGCTGGCCAGTTCCTTGTCCTGCATCCAGGGCAGGAAGTGCGCCGGCAGCAGCACGCCCTGTTCCGAGTGGCGCCAGCGCGCCAGTCCTTCGAATCCCAGGATGCGTCCCGCACGCATGTCGACCTGGGGTTGATAGTACAGGCAGAATTCCTGGTCGAGCAGGGCCTGCATGATGACCTCGGCGTGCTGCTGCATGGCCAGGCGTTGTTGTTGCTCCCGGACATCGAACAGCCGATGGCAGTTGCGTCCGGCGAGCTTGGCCTGATACATGGCCTTGTCGGCATGGCGCAGCAGGGTGTCGGCATCGGTTTCGTCCAGCAGTGGGTAGAGGGTGTAGCCGAGGCTGGCCGAGATGTGGACTTCCTGAGCTTCGATCTCGAATGGCCGGGACAGCTGGTCGATGAGGCGGTCGAAGATCTTTTCCGCCTCGTTCATGCTGTCCAGGTCGTCGAGGATGATGACGAACTCGTCGCCCCCCAGGCGCGCCAGGGTGTCGCTGGCCCGCAGGACCTCCTGCATGCGCTGGGCAACCGCGCACAGCAGCTTGTCGCCGGCGGCATGACCGAGGCGGTCGTTGACCGGTTTGAATTCGTCGAGGTCGAGCAGTGCCACGGCGAGCAATTTTTCGTGCCGATCGGCCTGTGCAAGCAGCCAGGACAGGCGCTCGCTCAACAAGGCCCGGTTGGGCAGCCCGGTCAGTACGTCATGGGTGGCGCGCCAGGCGACTTCCTTCTCCAGGGTGTGCAGGTCGCTGATGTCGCGTAGCACCATCACCCGGCCCATGGTCTCGCCGCTGGAGGCGGTGATGTCCTGGATGTTGAATTGCACCGTGATGGTCGACTGATCCGGGCGCTGAAGGCGCGCGGTGCCATCGGTGTTGCGCGAGATGTCGACCGGTTCGGCATTCTGGATGGCGGCGGCGTCCAGGCCGAGGTAGACCGCATACAGGTTCAGGACCTCGTCGAGGGGGTGCCCGATCATGTGTTGCCGCGGATATCCCAGGAGCTGTTCGGCTGCGGGATTGGCTTCCTGTATCTGGCCTGTGGTGTCGGTGGTGATGACCGCATCGCCGATGGCCAGCAAGGTCTCGCGGTGCAGATCGGCTTCTCTGGCGAGTTGTGTTTGTACGGCCTGCAGCTGGGCATACTGGCGACAGCCCAGCAAGGCCATGCCCAGCTTGCCGGTGATCTGGCCGATCTCGTGGCACATCGGTTCTTCGAGCTGTCTATCGCGAAGCAGTACCAGTACCCCGAAGTCGGGCACTTGCCAGGCGTGGTTCCAGTAGTGGCCGGTTCTGCAGACGAGCCAGGGGGAGTCCTCCTGTTTGACCAGTTTCCGGGCCGTCTGTAGCTGTTCTTCTGCTTGCGCATGCTGGGACAGGTGGAATGCCGGTTCGAGATTGTCGCCGTCATCGCGTTGTTCGAACAGGGTGATGGCCTGTCCCCCCAGGCGCCGCAGCATCAGTGGCAGGCAGGCGTGGAGCATGTCCTGCTGGTCCAGGCTGGAACCGATGGCCATGGCAAGCTCGTGCAGAATAAGCAGTTCGTAGAGGCGGTCATTGCTCATTCAAGAACTTCCACGACGGCGGTCTTGTTGTAGAACCTCAGGTCGTCCTCGCCGTGATGGGCGGTCTCGCCGATCGTCAGCGCACCCGGCATCGGCAGGCCGGGGGGCGCAAAGGGGGCGGGCGCGCGACCCGTTTTCCGCGGACTGTGGCACATTGGGACTGACAAGGTAGTCGGTCCCGGCGTGCGGAAGTGGAGCATCATCGTTGTTTTCAATGCGCGGGATGGCTCAGCAGTTGGCGCAGCGGCTCACGTCGGCAGGATCACGGTCCTCGTAGAACTCGCGCAGCATGTCGATGTAACGCACTGCGGCCGGCGACAGGAACT
>CAYMWJ010000087.1:0-3083 GCA_964394235.1 uncultured Sedimenticola sp.
CAGGCGCAGTGCCACCAGCTGGGTGGTAAAGGCCTTGGTCGAGGCCACGCCGATCTCGGGACCGGCGCGGGTCATCAGCGCCACGTCGGATTCACGCACCAGCGAACTCTCGGGCACATTGCATACCACCAGGCTGCCGATATAGCCCATGCCTTTTGCCGCACGCAGTGCGGCCAGGGTATCGGCGGTCTCGCCCGATTGCGAGATACTCACGAACAGGCAGTCCTCGGGTACCACCACCTTGCGATAGCGGTACTCGCTGGCGACCTCGACATGCGCCGCCACGCCGATCTCTTCCAGCCAGTATTTCGCCACCAGCCCGGCATGGTAGCTGGTGCCGCAAGCAATGATGTGCACCGCGCGGGTGCGGTCGAGCAGATCCGTGGCGACATGCCCGAAGCTCTCGTCGAGCAGACGGCCCTTGTACACACGCCCTTCCAGCGTCTCCGCGATCACCGCGGGCTGTTCGAAGATCTCCTTGAGCATGTAGTGCCGGTAGGCGCCCTTGTCGGTGGTGCTGCGCGACAACTGCGACAGGCGTTCCTCGCGCTTCACCCGTTGACCCGTGGCATCGTGGATATGCACTTCATGGCGTGTGATCTCGGCGATATCCCCTTCCTCGAGGAAGATGAAACGCTGGGTCACCGGCAACAGGGCGAATACATCGGAGGCGATGAAGTGCTCACCCACGCCCAGGCCGATCACCAGTGGGCTGCCGGAACGCGCGACCACCAGACGCTCGGGGTCCTGCGGATCGATCACCGCCAATGCATAGGCGCCGACCAGGCGGGCGATGCCCTGACGCACCGCCTCGTACACCGGCAGTCCCTGCTCCAGCAGATCGGCCAGCAAGTGGGCTATGACCTCGGTGTCGGTCTCGGATTGAAACACGTAGCCGCGTGCTGCCAACTCGGCACGCAGTTCCGCATGGTTTTCGATGATGCCGTTGTGCACGATGGCCACGCGCTCGCCGCTCATATGCGGATGCGCATTACGTTCGGCGGGCATGCCGTGGGTCGCCCAGCGGGTGTGGGCAATACCCAGGCTACCGTGCATCTCGGCTCCTTCGAGCAGGCGCTCGAGCTGCGCCACCTTGCCCACCGCACGCATGCGCTGCAGGCGCCCGGGTTCCGGACAGAGCGCCAGGCCGGCGGAATCGTATCCGCGGTACTCGAGTCGGCGCAGGCCCTCGAGCAGGATAGGGGTAACGTCACGCTGGGCGATGGCACCGACGATGCCGCACATGGTTCCCTCCGGTTCAGTTTTTCTTTTCTGGCCGTTTCCAGCCCTCGATGGTGGTCTGGCGGGCGCGGGTCAGGGTCAGACGCTCCTCGGGAGCGTCCTTGCTGATCACCGAACCCGCACCGATGGTCGCCCCCTTGCCGACCGTCACCGGGGCCACCAGCGCGGTGTTCGAGCCGATGAAGGCCTGGTCACCGATCAGGGTACGGTGCTTGTTGGCGCCGTCGTAGTTGCAGGTGATGGTGCCGGCGCCGATGTTCACCCTGCGGCCGAGCTCGGCGTCGCCCACGTAGCTCAGGTGGTTCACCTTGGAGCCTTCGCCGATGATGGCGTTCTTGATCTCGACGAAGTTGCCGACGTGGTTGCCACCGACGAGCTTGGCCCCGGGACGCAGGCGCGAGAAGGGACCGACGCGCGAATCGCTGCCGATGTGGGCCTGTTCGATCACGCAGTGCGCCTGTATCTCGACCCCATCATCGATGTGGCAGTCACGCAGCACGCAATGTGGGCCGATGCGCACCCCCTCGCCGAGTTCGACCTCACCCTCGATCAGCACGTCGATATCGATCTCGCAGTCCATGCCGTGACGCAGGCGCCCGCGCAGGTCGAAACGTGCGGGATCACGCAGGGTGAGCCCGCCGCGCATCAGGGCATCGGCCTGGCGCCGCTGCCAGGCACGCTCGAGCGTGGCCAGCTGTGCCCGATCGTTCACCCCCTCGGCCTCGATCGGCTCGGCCGGCTGCGCCACCGCCACGGTCAGACCCTCGGCCACGGCCATTGCCAGCACATCGGTCAGGTAGTATTCACCCTGGGCATTGTCGTTGCCCAGCCGCCCCAGCCAGTCGGCCAGGCGCCGTCCTGGCAGGACCATGATCCCCGTGTTCACCTCACGGATGGCAAGCTGTTGCGGCGTGGCGTCCTTCTGCTCGACGATACACTCGACCTGGCCGGCACTGTCACGGCAGATGCGTCCATAGCCGGTCGGATCCTCCAGGGTGACGGTGAGCAGCCCGAAGCCATCGCCCGCCGCATCCAGCAGGCCTTGCAGGGTCCCGGTGCGGATCAGCGGCACATCGCCATAGAGCACCAGTACCCGGTCGATCCCCGCAAGATGAGGCAGCGCCTGGGTCACGGCATGTCCGGTACCCAGCTGTTCGGCCTGTTCGGCCCAGTGCAGATCGTCACCCTCGATGGTCTCGCGGACCTGTGCGCCGCCATGACCATGGACAACGACGATGCGCGCAGGTTTGAGTGCCCGCGCGGTATCGATCACGTGTTGCAGAAGAGGACGGTCTCCCAGGCGGTGCAACACCTTGGGAAGACGAGATTTCATGCGGGTGCCCTGTCCCGCGGCCAGTATCACGATACCCAGTGTCATCCTTGGGCTCCCGACTTGCAGTGATTCAGTTGACGGTGGGGTGGGTGGGGGCCTGTACCGCGTGGATTCCCGAGACCTTCTCCTCGCCGGGACGCGCATCACGCACCTCGACGATCTTCACATGGATGGTCAGGTGCTTGCCCGCCAGCGGATGGTTGCCGTCCACAGTGAGCTTGCCGTCTTCGATCTTCGAGACGTAGAAGGTCTTCACCTCGCCGGCCTCGTTCTGCATCTGCACCTCGGCACCGACACGACGGAATTCGGGCGGGACGTTCTCGATGTCGTCGGTGAAGGTGAGCGAAGGATCGTGCGGACCATAGGCATCCTCGGGCGCGAGCTGGACCTCCACCTCGTCACCCACCTTCTTGCCCAGCACGGCGCGGTCGAGACCGCCGACCAGCTCGGTGTCGCTGCCATAGACGAAACCGATGGGCAGGTCGTGCTGCTCGACGACACGCCCCTC
>CAYMWJ010000087.1:3183-6490 GCA_964394235.1 uncultured Sedimenticola sp.
CGCTGCCATAGACGAAACCGATGGGCAGGTCGTGCTGCTCGACGACACGCCCCTCGTCATCCACGATGCTGTAGGTGATCCCGACATATTTTCCGGGCTGGATGATCTCTTCGCTCATGAGTGTGTTCCGGTAAGACGGATTTCGCGGTGAAGGTCGTCGATTATAACGGATGTTCGGCCCGGGCACGGGCCTCCTGCGCAGGAGGCCCGTTCCCGCCGCGAATTTTGGTCAACCTTTGTGAACCACAAAGGACACAAAGCACACCAAGCTTATTGCGCCCCGTTGCTCGCAGGCCTGCCGATTCCGCTCGTAATGGCGGTGCCGCGAAAAGCACTTCATTACCTTTGTGTCCTTTGTGTTCTTCGTGGTGAATCCCGCGTGAACCGCGAAGGAAGGCCCAAGGCCGGGCCTCCTGCGCACGACCAGCGTCCCCGTCGAGAAGACCCCAAAGAAAAGGCCCCGCAGCCGAAACTGCGAGGCCCGTTTCTTCAACTCACTGGAGTGAGCCCGCTCACCTGCCCTTGCGCTTGCGCAACCGCTCGATGGCACGCAACTGGGCGATGGCCTCGGCCAACTCGGCCTGTGCGCGGGCCAGGTCCATTTCCGCGGCCTGGTTGGCCAGGGCATCCTCGGCGCGGCGCTTGGCTTCCAGCGCAGAGGCCTCATCGAGGTCGACGGCACGCACGCCGGTATCGGCAAGCACCGTGACCTTGAAAGGTTGCACCTCGATCAGACCACCGGAGACGTAGAAGTGCTCCATCTCCTTGCCCTGGCCGGGGTCGATCCGTACCTCACCGGGCTTGAGCGGACTGACCAGCGGCGCGTGGCGCGGCGCGATACCGATCTCGCCCATCACCGCCGGAGCGTACACCATCTCGCCCTGGCCGCTGAACAGATGGCCCTCGGCGCTCACGATATCGACATGTATGGTCATTGCCATGATTCTAGCTCCTGGTGCATGAACCGTGCGGTGAGATCACCGCTCAGTTCATCTGCTCTGCCTTGGCTACGGCCTCATCGATGTTGCCGCACATGTAGAAGGCCTGCTCGGGCAAGTGATCGTACTCGCCAGCCAGGATCGCCTTGAAGTTGGCGATGGTCTCGCTCAGCGGCACGTACTTGCCGGGCGCACCGGTGAACACCTCGGCCACGAAGAACGGCTGCGACAGGAAGCGCTGGATCTTGCGCGCGCGCTGCACGATCATCTTGTCCTCTTCGGACAGTTCGTCCATGCCGAGGATGGCGATAATGTCCTTCAGCTCCTTGTAGCGCTGCAGCACGCCCTGCACGCCGCGCGCTACCTCGTAGTGCTCCTGACCAACCACATGCGGATCGAGGATACGCGAAGTGGAGTCCAGCGGGTCCACGGCCGGGTAGATGCCCAGCTCGGCGACCTGGCGCGACAGTACCAAGGTGGCGTCCAGGTGCGCGAAGGTGGTAGCCGGCGAGGGATCGGTAAGGTCGTCCGCCGGCACGTACACGGCCTGGAAGGAGGTGATGGAACCGGTCTTGGTGGAGGTGATGCGCTCCTGCAGCACGCCCATCTCCTCGGCCAGGGTCGGCTGGTAACCCACCGCGGAGGGCATGCGGCCCAGCAGTGCGGATACCTCGGTGCCGGCCAGGGTGTAACGGTAGATGTTGTCCACGAACATCAGCACGTCGCGGCCTTCGTCACGGAAGTATTCGGCCATGGTCAGACCGGTGAGCGCCACGCGCAGGCGGTTGCCGGGCGGCTCGTTCATCTGGCCGTAGACCAGGGCCACCTTGTCGAGCACGCCACCCTCGGACATCTCGTGGTAGAAGTCGTTGCCCTCGCGGGTCCGCTCGCCGACGCCGGCGAACACCGAGAAGCCGGAGTGCTCTACCGCGATGTTACGGATCAGCTCCATCAGGGTTACGGTCTTGCCCACGCCGGCACCGCCGAACAGGCCGACCTTGCCGCCCTTCTGGATGGGCATGAT
Organism: uncultured Sedimenticola sp.; assembly: GCA_964394235.1. Classification (GTDB taxonomy): domain Bacteria; phylum Pseudomonadota; class Gammaproteobacteria; order Chromatiales; family Chromatiaceae; genus MONJU. The sequence continues at coordinate 5,146 of CAYMWJ010000087.1, forward strand.
GAGGTCGATGACCTTGATGCCGGTTTCGAGGATCTCGGTCTGGGTGGACTGGTCCTCGAGCTTGGGCGCAGCCCGGTGAATGGGCATGCGCTCTTCGGTGGCGATGGGGCCGGCCTCGTCAACCGGATTGCCGAGCACGTCCATGATGCGGCCCAGGGTGGCCTGGCCAACCGGTACGCTGATGGGTGCGCCGGTGTTCACCACTTCCAGACCGCGCTTGAGGCCGTCGGTGGAGCCCATGGCGATGGTCCGCACCACGCCGTCGCCCAGTTGTTGCTGGACTTCCAGGGTCAGACCCGCTGATTCGATCTTCAATGCATCGTAAATCTTCGGCATGGCATCGCGTTCGAACTGAACGTCCACCACCGCGCCGATAATCTCGACGACCTTACCCGTGCTCATTGGCGTTTCCTCTCAGTCTTCAATCTTTCGCAGTCGGACTGCGACCGATAATTCAAAATCTATGTTCACGATACCGCCGCGGCGCCGCTGACGATCTCGGAGATCTCCTGGGTGATCGCGGCCTGGCGCGCCTTGTTGTAGACCAGCTGCAGCTCGTCGATGAGGTTGCCGGCATTGTCGGTGGCCGACTTCATGGCGACCATGCGCGCGGCCATCTCGCAGGCCCCGTTCTCGACCACGGCCTGATACACGACCGACTCCATGTAGCGCTGCAGGAGTGCATCGAGCACCTGCTTGGCGTCCGGCTCGTAGATGTAGTCCCAGTGATGCTTGAGTTCCTCGGCATCGTCGCCCTCGGGTAGCGGCACCAGCTTCTCGATGGTCGGTTGCTGGGTCATGGTGTTGACGAACAGGTTGTAGGCCAGACGGATCTCGTCGACCTCGCCTTCCATGTAGGCATCCAGCATGACCTTGACCGGGCCGATCAGGGCCTCCAGCTCGGGGCGGTCGCCCAGATGGGTGACCTGGGCGCGCACATTGCCACCGACACGACGGAAGAAACCCAGCGCCTTGTTGCCGACCAGGCAGTAGCTGATCTCGCGACCGGCCTCGCGCTCGGCGCGGATCTCGCGCACCATCTTGCGAAACAGGTTGGTATTGAGACCGCCACACAGTCCACGGTCGGATGACACGATGATATAGCCGATGCGCTTGACCTCGCGCGCCTGCATGAAGGGGTGCCGATACTCGGGATTGGCCAGGGCCACGTGCCCGATCACCTGGCGCATCTTCTCCGCGTAGGGACGCGAGGCGTCCATGCGATCCTGTGCGCGCCGCATCTTGGACGCCGCGACCATCTCCATCGCACTGGTGATCTTCTGCGTGCTCTTGATGGAGGAGATCTTGGTGCGTATCTCTTTCGCGCCTGCCATCTGTCTTCTCG
>CAYMWJ010000088.1:0-6224 GCA_964394235.1 uncultured Sedimenticola sp.
TGAGTACACATATCATCGTAGCCGACGACCACCCCCTGTTCCGGGACGCCGTGACCCACCTGCTGGAGCGCAGCATCCCGAGCGTGCGCGTCACCCAGGTCGAGACCCTGGGACAGCTCAGCGCGACCCTGTCCAGCCACGCCCTGCCCAGCCTGGTGCTGCTGGACCTCAAGCTCGACGACACCCGTGGCCTGGATGGCCTGCTGCTGCTCAAGAAGCAATATCCCTCCCTGCCCATCCTCATCATCTCGGCCTACGACGACAGCAAGGTGGTGCAGATGAGCATGCAATGCGGTGCCAGCGGCTTCGTGCCCAAGAGCCTGGAGATGGAACGCATGGCCGAGGCCATCCAGGCGGTGCTGGCCGGCGACATGTGGTTCCCCGAACTGGGTACTTCGGAAGACGAAACGCCAGCAGACATCCACACCCTGGTCGGCACCCTCACCCCGGCCCAGTTGCGCGTGCTGGCCCTGCTGCGCGACGGCAAGCCGAGCAAGGAGATGGCGGCCATCATGTCGGTCACCGAGGCGACCATCAAGGCCCACCTCACCGAGATATTCCGCAAGCTGAAGGTCAAGAACCGCACCCAGGCGGTGCTCGCCACCCGCGACCTCGACCTGCCGGATCCGGGGGTGTCGGATTAACGGGCCATCGGGACGGTGACGGCCTGCCTTGCCGCGGCTGCTCAGCCCACCGCGCGCACCCGTTCCTGTTCCAGCATCGCCGCGTGCAGGATGGAGCGCAGCTTGGCCGGCTCCACCGGCTTGGCGAGGAACTGGAAACCGGCCTCCAGCGCGTTGCGCTCCACCGCCGGATCCTGCTCGGCGGTGATGAGCACCCCCAGGAAGCCTTCGCCGTGACATGCGCGGTAATGATGCAGCAGGTCCAGACCGTCGGTGTGGTCGTGCAGACGATAGTCCATGAGCACGATGTCGTGCACCGGCTGGTCCTCGACGGCATCGAGGAAGGCCTCGGTGCTGTCCAGGCAGCACACCTCCCCACCCCAGCGTTCGAGCACGGTGCGCGTGGCCTCGAGGATGTCGGGATCGTCGTCCACACAAAGGATGCGCCGGCCCTCCAGCCAGCGGGTCTTGAAACTGCGGCGGTCGCCGGCGCGGGCCGGACGCTGGACCACCTGCACACGTGGCACGATCACACTGAAGGTGCTGCCCTCGCCCTCGCGTGAACGCACCTGCAAGCGGTGCCCCAGCAGCTCGGCCATGCGCTCGCAGATCGCCAGTCCCAGACCCACCCCCTCGGTGGCGTGATCGAGCTGCTGGAACTCGCGGAAGATGGCCTGCAGCTTGTCCGGCGGGATGCCGCGCCCCGAATCGCGCACCTCGATGCGGATGGCGTCGATACCGGCGCGGCGGCACACCACCAGGATGCTGCCCTCGCTGGTGTAGCGGATGGCGTTGGAGAGGAAGTTCTGCAGGATGGAGCGCAGCAGGTTGCGGTCCGAGCGGGTACCGTAATCGCTGCCGCGGATGCGCAGGTTCAGCCCCTTCTGGCGGGCCAGCACCGAGAACTCGTTGTACAAGGCATCGAACAGTGGCTGGATGGGGAACTCGGTGATCTCCGGGTGCATGGCGCCGGCGTCCAGCTTGGAGATGTCGAGCAGCGCGCGCAGCAGGTTCTCCGCCGAGGACAGGGCCGAGAGCGCGTTGCGTGCCAGCGCCTGGCGTTCATCGCCGGCCAGGTCCTCGTACAGTGCCCCCAGATACAGCTTGGAGGCACCCAGCGGCTGGGTGAGATCGTGGCTGGCCGCCGCCAGAAAACGGGACTTGCTGCGCGTCGCCTCCTCGAGCTGGGCATTGAGTTCGGACAGGCGGCGGGTGCGCTCGGCGACCTTGGACTCCAGGCTCTCGTTGACCCGTGCCAGCTCACGCTCGGCGGCCTTGATCGCGGTGATGTCGGTGAAGGTGGTGATGAAGCCCCCATCCGGAAGGCGTGCCCCCTGAGTCTGGATCACCCGGCCATCGCGCCACTCGCGCACATAGGTATAGGGCCGACCATGGCGCAGGAAATCCAGGCGCTTGCGCACATTGTGTTCCACCGAACCCTCCAGCGGCGGCCCCAGCCCCCGGGTGACGTTGAATCGGATCACCTCCTCGATGGGCTTGCCCACGTAGAGAAAATCGGGCGGAAAATCGAACAGCTCCAGGTACAGCCGGTTCCAGGCCAGGAGGCGCAGATCGATGTCCACCACGCTCACCGCCTGGCCGATGTGATCGAGCGTCACCTGCAGGATCTCGCGATTGAACTGCAAGGCCTGGCCGGCGGTATCGAGCAGGCGGTAGAGATTGTCCGGCCCCTCGTCCACGCTGCCACGCAATGCGGTCTCCACCAGGTGCCTGGCGGTGGCGGTACCGATGCTGCCGGCGAGCAGGTGCTGGGCCTGGCGCAACAGCTCGTCGGTCACCCGCTCGTTGTGCTGGCGCGCCGGCTCCCAGCCCTGCTCCAGGAAGAACCGGCGGGTGCGCTCCTCGCCGGTGAAACGGCTGCACAGCTCGAACAGGTCGGCCACCCGCAGGCGATGATCGGGGCGCTCGTGCGGGGCCTCGTGCAGATCGACATAGGCGCTGGCCTGCAGGCGGTCGATGAAGGAATGGCGCGCGCGCAGCGACACCAGCACGTAGAGCAGCAGGTTGGCACCCAGGCTCCAGAACACCCCGTGGGTCAGGTAGTCGTCGAAGGACCAGCCGAACAGGGCACGCGGCGCCAGCCAGCTCAGACCGAAGGGCCCGTCGTTCACGAAGCCGTCGGGAATCCACGCCGAACTGGCCAGCGACGGCAGCAACAGCAGGTAGGTCCACAACGCAAATCCGGCGCACAGGCCGGCAACCACACCGCTGCGGTGCGCGCGCCGCCAGTACAGTCCCCCGACCAGTGCCGGCAGGAACTGGATGGCCGCGGCAAAGGACAACAGGCCGATGCTGTAGAGCGACTTGCCGCTACCGGCCGCCAGGTAATAGCCATAGGCCAGCAGCATCAGACCGAGGATGGTCAGGCGCCGGATGAGCAACAGGCGGCAGTGCAGTTCCTGCCCCTCGGAAGGTCGCCCGTAACGCACCATCAACGGAAAGATCAGGTCGTTCGAGACCATGGTGCTCAACGCCAGGGTGGAGACGATCACCATGCCGGTGGCGGCCGAAAAGCCCCCCAGATAGGCCAGCACGGTGAGCAGCTCGTGATCGGTGCGCAACGGCAGGAACAGCACGAACAGGTCGGCATTGCTGCCGTTCCCCAGCAGTTGCAGGCCGGCGGCAGTAATCGGAATCACCGCGATGCTGAACAGCAGCAGGTACAGCGGAAAGCCCCAGCGCGCGAACGGCAGTTCATTGCCCCGCCCCTCCACCGCCAGCACGTGAAACTGGCGCGGCAGGCAGAGGATGGCGGCGGCCGCCAGCAGGGTGCGGGTGAGAAAGCCGGTATCCAGCGTCCAGTCACGGAAGGGGGCGGCGGCCATGGACAGGGCGGCGAGCCGGTCGGGTGTGGCCGCCAGGCGGGTCAGCAGATGCCAGGCCAGCACCGCGATGGCAACAAAGGCCGCCAACTTGATGATCGACTCGAAGGCGATGGCGTGGATCATGCCGCGGTGATGCACCGTGGCATCGATGGTGCGCGCACCGAACAGGATGGCGAACACCGCCAGGATCAGGGTCAGCACGAAGGCGGTGTCCAGATTGTGCAACAGGGGCAGTGCGGGGGAGCTTGCGGGGCCCAGGGCGTCATAGGCGCTGGCCACCGCCTTGATCTGCAGGGAGATGTAGGGCAGCGTGCCGAGCAGCGCGATCAGGGTCACCAGCGCCGCCACCAGGTGGCTCTTGCCGTAGCGGCTGGCAATGAAATCGGCGATGGTGGTCGCCTTCTGGCGCTTGGCCACGCGCAGCAGCTTCTTGACGAAGGGCGCGAACAGCACGAACACCAGGATGGGCCCCAGGTAGATGGCAAAGAACGAAAAGCCGCCCTGGGCGGCATTGCCGACCGCGCCGAAGAAGGTCCAGGAGGTGCAGTAGACGGTCAGCGACAGGGTGTAGATCAGCGGCTGATGACGCGAGACGTGGCCCTCGGGCTGGGCATCGCCACGATAGGCGATGTAGAACAGCACCCCCAGATAGAGGGCAACGACCGCGACGATCAGCTCGGCGCCGAGCAAGGCTCCGCCTCAGCAGACACGCCTCAGGACTTGCGCCGCAACTGCGACAGGTCGCGCACCGCACCGCGCGCCGCCGAGGTGGTCAGTGCCGCATAGGCCTGCAGGGCCTGCGATACCGGACGCTCCCGGTCCACCGGCTGCCAGGCCGCCGCCCCGCGCGCCTCCATGGCCGCGCGCCGCCGTGCCAGCTCCTCGTCGCTCACCGCGATGCGGATACGGCGATTGGGGATGTCGATCTCAATGGTATCGCCTTCCTCGACCAGGCCGATGTTGCCGCCCTCGGCCGCCTCGGGTGAGCAGTGACCGATCGACAGTCCCGAGGTACCGCCCGAGAAACGCCCGTCGGTGATCAGGGCACAGGCCTTGCCCAGCCCCTTCGACTTGAGATAGCTGGTGGGATAGAGCATCTCCTGCATGCCCGGCCCGCCCTTGGGGCCTTCGTAGCGGATGATGACCACGTCACCCGGCTGGATGCGGTCGCCGAGGATGGCCTCCACGGCCGCATCCTGGCTCTCGAAGATGCGCGCCGGCCCCGAGAACACCAGGATGGACTCGTCCACCCCGGCGGTCTTGACGATGCAGCCGTCCTCGGCGAGATTGCCGTAGAGCACCGCCAGCCCGCCATCGCGTGAATAGGCATGTTCCAGGTCGCGGATACAGCCGTTGGCACGGTCGGTGTCGAGGTCGGGCCATTGTGCGTCCTGGCTGAAGGCCACCTGGGTGGGGATGCCACCCGGGCCGGCCAGGAAGCGCCGGCGCACCGTCTCGTCGGGATCGCGCCGAATGTCCCAGGCCGCCAGCGCCTCGCCCATCGAGGGCGCATGTACCGTGGGCACGCCCCGGTGGACGAGTCCGGCACGGTCGAGCTCGCCGAGGATACCCATCACCCCGCCCGCGCGATGCACGTCCTCCATGTGGTACTGCGGCGTCGAGGGTGCCACCTTGCACAGGTGCGGCACCTTGCGGCTCATGCGGTCGATGTCACTCATGGTGAAGTCCACCCCGGCCTCGTGCGCCGCGGCCAACAGGTGCAGCACGGTGTTGGTCGAGCCGCCCATGGCGATGTCCAGCGCCATGGCGTTCTCGAAGGCCTCGAAGGTGGCGATGTTGCGCGGCAGCGCCGTCTCGTCGTCCTGCTCGTAATAGCGCCGTGCGAGCTCGACGATGCGCCGCCCGGCCTCCAGGAACAGCTCGCGGCGCTCGGCGTGGGTGGCCACCAGCGAGCCATTGCCTGGCAGCGAGAGCCCCAGCGCCTCGGTCAGGCAGTTCATGGAATTGGCAGTGAACATGCCCGAGCAAGAGCCGCAGGTCGGGCAGGCGGAGCGCTCGATCTGCCCGACCTCCTCGTCCGTCTCGCGGTCGTCGGCGGCAGCGACCATGGCATCCACCAGGTCGAGCTTGATCTCGCCCCTGCTCGCCAGCCGCACCTTGCCCGCCTCCATGGGCCCACCGGAGACGAAGATCACCGGGATGTTCAGGCGCAGCGCGGCCATCAGCATACCGGGGGTGATCTTGTCGCAGTTGGAGATGCACACCAGCGCATCGGCGCAGTGCGCGTTGACCATGTATTCGACCGAGTCGGCGATGAGATCGCGCGAGGGCAGCGAATAGAGCATGCCGCCGTGCCCCATGGCGATGCCATCGTCCACCGCGATGGTGTTGAACTCCTTGGCCACACCCCCGGCCTTCTCGATCTCGCGCGCCACCAGTTGCCCCATGTCCTTGAGGTGCACGTGCCCGGGCACGAACTGGGTGAAGGAATTGGCGATCGCGATGATGGGCTTGTCGAAATCACCCTCCTTCATGCCGGTGGCGCGCCACAGCGCGCGGGCGCCGGCCATGTTACGACCATGGGTGGTGGTGCGGGAACGATACTGCGGCATGCCAGACTCTCCGAAACGGGTTAGCTGAGGGGGCATTATCGGCCCGGGGACGGGCCTCCTACAAGGGCAAGGACGGTTCGGCCCGAGGACGGACCTCCTACACGTGGGAATGGCGTCCTCGCCGCGAACGGTTCGGCCCGAGGACGGACCTCCTACACGTGGGAATGGCGTCCTCGCCGCGA
>CAYMWJ010000088.1:6324-6398 GCA_964394235.1 uncultured Sedimenticola sp.
ACCCTTCGGCCCGAGGACGGGCCTCCTACGGTAGGAGCGGCGTCCTCGCCGCGAACCCTTCGGCCCGGGGACGG
>CAYMWJ010000089.1:0-6236 GCA_964394235.1 uncultured Sedimenticola sp.
GTCTCGGCGTCCTGCCCCTGCTTGATACCGTCGAGCAGGAAGCGCGCGGTATCGTTGATCAGGAAGCTCTCCCCGGTATGCGGGTCGAACATGAAGCCCTCGTCATTGAGGGCCATGCGGGAAAGTGTGTCGCTCATTGGTCCTGTCTTGTCCTGTCGTGGTCGTTCGTGCTGTCGGGACAGGAGCTCCTGCCGCCATTTCGTTGCCCCGGCCTGTCGCGCGCCCTGTACCGGCTGCGCCGCGCGCAATGGTGCGTTGCCCGACTCGTCTTGGCAAGCGCCTCCTGTTGCGGTAGGATTCGCCTCCCTTCGGGGCGCGTAGCTCAGCGGGAGAGCACTGCCTTCACACGGCAGGGGTCACAGGTTCAATCCCTGTCGCGCCCACCAGCTTCAGAATAAGGCCGCCGTACGGGCGGCCTTTTTCATTACGGTTCGACTCGCGATGCCCTGGCCGCTCCCCCGTTTGCCGGACAGCGGACATCATCCGCGTTCGCGTTGCACCCCGACCTCTTGCCCTGTTGCAGCACTTGCCGCAGGCTGGCGCGTCGATGCCTGTACCACGAGGTGCTCCAGGGGTGAACGACAAGCGGCAGACACGCAGCTGCCAGGTGCTGGCCGGTGATCGGGAGCGCGCGCTGGCGCTGTTGCGCGCGGCGTTGGCGGCGGGTTCGTCGCGGTCTTGCCTGTGGTTTGGCGAGGCCGCGCCGGACGGTGTGCGGCGGCTCAGCCGGCACGGTTACCTCGATGCCCTGGGCAGCGAATGTGACCTTCTGGTGTACGACGCCCATGCCGGCCTGTATCCCGACGTGCTGGCGGCCCTGCTGGGTACCTTGCGAGGCGATGGCGTGCTGGTCCTGCTCTCTCCGTCCTGGGCGCAGTGGGCGGCCTTCGACGACCCGGCGCTGGCCGGCCTGGCCCCCTGGCCGCTGGGCAGCGCCGATGTCGGGCGGCGCTTCCTGCAGCGACTTCAGGATCAGTTCGCCGCCTCGCCGGTAGTGCGCATCCTCGATGTGGACGGGATCGAGTCTCTGGTTCTGCCACCAGCGGCGGCGCCAGCGCATTCCCCGGAATTGAACGAGGATCAGCACCGGGTGGTCGAGGCCTTGCTCCGGGTGGCGACCGGCCATGCCCGGCGCCCGCTGGTGCTCACCGCCGACCGGGGGCGCGGCAAGAGCACCGCCCTCGGTGCCGGGCTGGCGCAGCTGCTGCACAAACGTCCGTGTGGGGTGGCTGTGCTGGCGCCGACTCGGCGCGCCGTGGATGCGCTGTTCGCGCGTCTGTACCGTGATCTGCCGGATGCCGGCGGTGAGGTGCGCTACTGGCGGCCCGCCGACTTCCTGGCCGAAACGCCGAAGTGCGATCTGCTGGTGATCGACGAGGCAGCGGCCCTGGGCGTGCCGCCGTTGCAGACGCTGGCCGAGCGTTACAACCGGGTCGTCTTCAGCACCACGGTGCAGGGCTACGAGGGCAGCGGGCGCGGCTTCGTGCAGCGCTTCCTCGCCTGGCTGAGCGAACGGTTTCGCGCTTGTCGGCATCTCGAGCTCACCATCCCGGTGCGCTGGGCGCCGGGCGATCCCCTGGAGGCGCTGGCGAACCGCCTGTTCCTGCTGGATGCCGAGGCGTTGCCGTCGGTGCAGGGTGTGCCACGCTACCGTTGGCTGGAACGCGATGCACTGGCACAGGAGGAGGCGCTGTTGCGCCAAGTGTTCGGCCTGCTGGTCAGCGCCCACTATCGCACTCGGCCATCGGATCTTCGGCAGTTGCTCGATGCGCCGGGGGTGTCGGTGCTGGTGGCCGAATGTGCTGGGCAGGTGGTCGGCGTGTTGCTGGCGGCCGCCGAGGGCGGGCTGGATGCGGCGCTGGCCGAGGCGGTGTGCGCCGGGCGACGACGCCCCCGTGGCCATCCCCTGTTGCAGTCGCTGGCCACGCACGGCGGCTGGTGCCAGGCGCCGACCTTGCGCCTGTTGCGGATCATGCGTATTGCAGTGGACGAGCGCCATCGCCGCGCGGGTATCGGCAGCGGCCTGCTGGCACAGGCGCGTGAGCGCGCCGAGGCGGAGGGCTTCGACCTGCTTGGCACCCGCTATGGCCTGTCGCCCGGTCTGTTGCGTTTCTGGCAGCACAACGGCTACCGGGTGGTGCGCATCGGGCACCGCGTGGACCCCGCGAGTGCCGCCCACTCGGTGCAGATGCTCGCGTCGCTGAGTGCGGCCGGCGTGGCCTTGTGTGATGCGGCCGGCGCGCGCTTTTTGGACGATCTGCCCTGGCGGCTGCTCTCGGGGCTGGCTGGACTGGACCCGGCGGTGGTGCCGCTGCTGTTGCGCGGGCATCGGGTTGCAGGCCCGGTGGACGCGCAGACTCTCTCGGACGTGCGTCATTTTGCCTTCGGTCGCCGCGATTTCGAGGACGCCCTGCCGTCGCTGCGACGCTGGCTGTGTGCGCGCCTGGCTGGGCAGGAGGCTGACGTACACGATGCCGCCCTGCTGGTGCGCCCTGTCCTGCAGGGGCAGCGGCCGGCGCGCGACCAGATCGCAGCACTGCGCCAGGTGGTCGGTCAGTGGCTGGACGGGGATTGACCCCGGCCCGGGGCGTCCCTACATTGCGAAGGACAACAACCGACCACCATTGTGAGGAAGCATCCATGTCAGTAGAGGGGCTCAAGGCGGGTGACAAGGCGCCGGCATTCGAATTGCCGGACGCCGACATGAACATGGTCCGTTCGGCCGACCTGGCCGGTCGACCCTACGTGATCTACTTCTATCCCAAGGACGACACCCCGGGCTGCACCATGGAGGCGCAGGAATTCACCGAACTGATGGACGAGTTCCAGCGGCTGAATGCCGCATTGCTGGGTGTGAGCCGCGACAACTGCATGAAACACGCCGAGTTCCGTGACAAATACGGCCTGGGCGTGACCTTGCTGGCCGATGTCGATGGCCAGCTCTGCGAGGCCTATGGCGTGTGGCAGGAAAAGGAAAAGAACGGTGAGAAACGCAAGGGCATCGTGCGTTCCACCTTCATCGTCGATGGCGACGGCGTGATTCGTCACGCCGAGTACGGGGTCTCGCCCAAGGGACACGCCGAACAGATCCTCGAGGTGCTGCGCGGCCTGTCCTGATCGGTGGTTGTTAACTAAGTCAACACCACAGAGGACACAGAGATCACAGAGGATGTGAAGTTGGAGGTTGTCCCGGCGGGATTGTCACCCGCTGCCAACGGATCGGGGTCCGTCAGCAGGAAGGTCCGCGCTCCGCCTTTTGCCATCGTCAAGCTCTGTGGACTCTGTGTTCTCTGTGGTTGATCAAACCGCGGAGGGGGCGCCAGGTTCCCGTTTTCGCAGGGGGTCAGCCTGCTCGCCGCGCCAGGTAGGCGATGGGGCCGGGGGAGTCGTGCACCTCGATGCTCAGGGTGGCCTGCGCCGCGAACCAGCCGGCCACCGCCTCGGCTTCTTCCCGCCCGCCGGCATGGCCACGATACACCAGCACCGAGAGCAGCCCGCCGGGGCGCAGCAGGGTGCTCGCCTGCTCCAGCGCGGCCAGGGTGGTGTCCGGGCGGGTGACCAGGCCGTGATCGCCGCCCGGCAGGTACCCCAGGTTGAAGGTCACCGCGGCGATCCGGCCGACCAGGTTCGCGGGCAGGTGTTCGCGCATCCGCTCGTGCCCGGCCAGGTGCAGGGTCACCCGTTCGGCCACCCCGGCCTGCGTGAGGCGCTCGTGCGTGGCCGCGAGTGCCTGCGGCTGGATGTCGAAGGCATGCACCCGGCCGTCGGGGGCGATCCGGCGGGCGAGGAAAAGGGTGTCGTGGCCGTTGCCGGCGGTGGCGTCGATGGCGATATCGCCCGCTGCCAGCACGGTAGCGAGCCGCTGGTGGGCGAGTGCGGTCAACGGCTGGCGGCGGGGCTCAGGCATGGCGGGCGATGTCGGTCTCGGCAGGCAGCGGGCGGCCGTCGAGCAGCCAGTCGGCCATGCGCTCGGCATGCCAGGGAATGCTCAGGGCGCCGCGCGCGCCAAAGCCGTTGAACAGGTGCAGCCGGGGCTCGCGCGGATGGGCGCCCAGGAAGGACTGGCGGTCGGCGGTGGCCGGGCGCACCCCGGCGGCCTCTTCGACCACCGTCACCCTGGCAGGGTCTTCGAGCAGCCCGCGCAAGCCGTGGTCCAGTGTCTCGCGTTCCTCCTCGCTGACCGGGCCTTCGAGTCGCCGGTGGGCATGGGTGGCGCCGAAGCGGTAGCCGCCGTCGGCCAGCGGGATCAGCCAGTGTGCGCCGTTGACGATGTGCCGGCACAGGTGGCGCGGTCCGTCCAGGCGCTGGATCACGCCACGGTCGGGCTGCAGCGGCAGCCAGTCGAACCAGGGGTTGTCGCGCATCCGGTAGCCCTCGCAGCAGATCAGGTGGGCGGCGTGCTCGCCGTGCAGTTCCACCCCGTCGGACGTGATGCGCAGCGTGCGCAGATCGACCGCGACCTGCCGCCAGGCATCTTGTCGGCGCAACCAGTCGCGCAGGGCGTCGAGCAGGCGCGGCAGTTCCACATAGCCGGTGTGCGATTGCAGAAAGCCGCCATGTGGTGCGTGGATGCCGGGGTCCGCTTCGCCGGGTCCGAAGCGCGCGCCCAGCCAGTCGGCCACCGCCGGATTGTCGCGTTGGCGATCGAAAAAGCGGACCTGCTCGGGCGAGCGGAACAGACGCTGCATGGGGATGGCGTGCACGAAAGCGGGCTGGTCCAGTTCGCGGGCGAGGGCGGCATAGGCGCTGTGCATGGCGGCCAGCCAGTCGGCGGTGCGCGGGTGGGCGTTGAAGCGCATGCCGGCCAGCGGGTTGATCAGACCGGCAGCCACCCGGGAGCTGGCGGTGCGGTGACCGTCGTCGAGCACACGTACCCGTTGGCCACGGCGAATCAGTGTCCAGGCCAGCAGGCTGCCGGCCAGTCCCTGTCCGATGATCAGGTAGTCAGGCATGATCCTCCACCACGCTGACGATGGTCTCGCGCGCCCGCGTGGCCAGGGTCTTGCTGTCGGTGTCGGTGGAGGCCAGCAGCGGCAGAAAGTACACCTCGACGGTGCTGCCGTGACGCCCCAGCAGCCCCAGCAGGTTGGCGAGCAGGGTCTGGTCGCCGGTGTAGGGCGCCAGCGGATCGTGATGGCCATCGACCCGGTAACGCAGGGCCACCGGGGCCACTGGCACGCCAGCCTCGATGGCGGCGGCGAACAGGCGCGAGAAGAAGGGGCCTGCCGAGCGACCGTCGCTGGTGGTGCCCTCGGGAAACAAGGTGAGCATGCCGCCGTGCCGCAGGTACTCGGCAATGGCTGCGCGGATCTGTGCCGCCTGGCCGCTGCCACGGCGGATGAACAGGGTGCCCGCGTGCATCGCCAGCCAACCGATCAGTGGCCAGCGACGTACCTCGGCCTTGGACAGGAATACCGTGGGCAGCAGGCAACCGAGTACCGTGATGTCCAGCCAGGAGACGTGATTGGCCACTACCAGGGCCGGGGGGGCGGGCGGCTCGCCGTGGACCTCGGTGCGCAGGTTCAGGATGCGCAGCAGCCGCTGGTGCCACCATCGGGCGATGCGCCAGTCGGCCTGCCGATGGCTCCCGGAGTGGCGCCGGGAGGCGAGCGGTACCAGCAACACACCGGCCAGCAGGTGCAGCATGATCAGGGCGGTGCGCCAGGGGATTCGCAGCAGGCGCATCAGTCCTTCCCGTGTTGGCGGGTGTATTCGTACATCACGATGGCTGCGGCCACGCTGGCATTCAGGCTTTCCATCTGTCCGAACAGCGGGATGCGCAAGGTCTGCATGCCTGGGTAGTCGCCTGGCTCGAAGCTGAGGCCGAATTCCTCGTTGCCCACCACAAAGGCGCTTTTCTCCGCCAGTGTGACCTGGCGCAGGTCGTGTTCGCCGTCGGCAGTCAGCGCGTAGAAGGTGTAGCCGCGGTCGCACAGGTCCGCCCAGGCGCTGTCGAAAGTCTCGTGGAAGCGGGCGGGCACCTTGCGAAAGGCGCCCTTGGCGGGGGCGGTGTCGAACACCCCGATGTTCACCAGGTGCACCTCGGCGCCGCCAAAGGCCTGCACGCTGCGGAAGATCTTGGGTACGTTGAAGCCGGCCTTGAGATGATCGAGCACGAAGGCGAAGGTGTGTGGGCCGGGTTGTGCCAGCACGTTGCGCTGCCGGTCCTTGTGGTAGCGCTGCTCGATCTGCTTCTGTCGTGCCAGGCGGGCGGCGCGGCGTTGCGAGCGGGTGAG
>CAYMWJ010000090.1:0-6205 GCA_964394235.1 uncultured Sedimenticola sp.
CGCAGCGGACTGTTAATCCGTTGGTCGTTGGTTCGAATCCAACCGGGGGAGCCATTCAAAATCAAGCATTTGCGAGATTCAGCGCCCCGGCCAGTCCGGGGCGTTTTCGTGTCTGGGCTACCCCAGCGGCCAATTTCGATCATTCTGAATCACTGCTTCCAGCGCCAGAGTGCTCCCTGCCCCCAATGGGGCAACCCTCAACAATCTGAAAGTGAAGTGCCCCGAGGAACTGGAGGACCTGTTCGGCCAGCCCGAGGCGCAGGGGCGGACAGTCTCCACGAGCAGTACATGCTACGCTACATGCTCGATGTGGAAACGTGCGGCAGCGCATCCTTGCTCAATATCCGGTCTCTCATGGACCCGGCGCAATACCGGCTCAAGGTCAAGCGTCCCGGCTCGGACGAGTTTGAGGTGGATCAACGCGCCCACAGGAGGAGGTCATGGATATCAATGTATCCATCATCGATCAACGCCTTGACGGCATTGTTGACGAAATTCGTGATCAGGCGAGGGAAGAGTTGTCCCTCAAGGACGATGGGCGCCTGAAATCTCTGGCTTTCGTTTATTTATGCACCAAGACGCTGCTTGATCTCGATCCCGACGAAACTTTCGACTGCCTGACCGAGGGGGGCGGTGATTTTGGCGTGGATGCCCTGCACATGACCGAAGAGATCGATGGTGAGTTCACCGTCACGCTTATTCAGGCCAAATACAAATCAGATCTTTCCGGAGCCAGTCATTTTCCGGAGAGCGGCATCAATGCCCTGATCAACGCCATCCGTCATATTTTCGACCCTTCCGCTGAACTCGGTCATATCAACGAGCGGCTGAAATTCAAGGTGGAGGCGGTGCGCTCGATGATTCGTGACGGCTATATTCCTCAGATTCGCGCCATTGCCTGCAACAATGGGCGGAAATGGACGGCTTCCGCGGAGGATGCGATCGAACGGGCGGGTTTTGGCTCTCAAGTCACTTGGGAGCATGTCAACCATGATGTTCTGATCAATATCCTGCAAAGCATCAGGCCGGTCGATGAAACGCTGAAGCTGGTGGGCAAGGCGATTGTCGAAGACATGAATTTCAGCCGGGTGTGTGTCGGGCGTATTCCCGCAACGGAAGTCGCCTTGTTGATGAAACGGCACGGAGAACGGCTGTTGGAGCGTAACATTCGGCGGTATCTGGGATTGCACGGAAACCGTGTCAATGAAGGCATTCGCCGCACACTCTATTCCGACCCGGCCAATTTCTATTTTTTCAACAACGGCCTGACCATGATTTGTGATGATTTCAAATACAACGGGCTGCAAGACAGTGATTACCAGGTCAGAGTACGCAACCTGCAGATTATCAATGGCGGGCAGACCTGCATGACGATTTTGAAGACCATGGAGGAAATGGAATCGAAGGGGATGAACTTCCCGAATGAAGCCAGTGTGTTGGTGCGCATTTATGAGCTTTCTGATGACAATGAAGACATTGTGTTGCGGATTACTCAGGCCACCAACAGTCAGAATCCGGTCGATCTGAAGGATCTGCGAGCCAATGACGAAAAACAGCAGCGCCTCGAGGCGAGCATCGAGGCGCTGGGCTACCGTTATCGCCGCAAGCGGATGGAGGGATCAACCAAACCGGCTGATATCACATCCGGCGCCGCCGCCGAAGCGATTCTTGCCGTTTGGCGCTGCGCCCCCCACCAGGCCAAGTTTCTGACACGGGAGCATTTTGGCAAGCTATACGACAAAATTTTTGATAACACGCTCAATGGAGCGCAAGTCATTATTGCGGTGCTGTTGTACCGCATCGCTGAAAATCACCGCCGCCGCCCGTCGGAAAATGATCCTTTGTTTGTGCGCTATGCTTCATGCTTTATCGCCATGCAAATGGGCAGGCGCTTGCTACAGGATTTGGGGGTTGCCCTTTCCAATCTTGATCACCGCAATTTCGAGCAGGCCAAAGCTTTGGTCGAATCGCAGGGGGAGTGTTACTTTGCGGAGGCGGTGGATGATGTTCACCGAGCCCTGCAGTCACTTTATGGTGAACAGTACAATGAAACGATTTCCCTGCAACAACTCTCTGCCACCTTCAGGAGGGGAGATCTGATCGAGCGGTTGTCATGTCGAGGGACTTAACGGGCGGCCGCCCAGGCCAGCACGGGCAACAACAGGAGCAGCTTGAACAGTGACTTCATGAATTCATCTCCGGTTTCGACGCGCGCGGAAGAAGGCCCGCAACAGTTCGCCCGCCTCGTCGGCCAACAGGCCGCCCTCGCAGGCGGTGCGATGGTTGAAACGGGCATCCGAGGGCAGCAGGTCGAACACGCTGCCGGCGGCGCCGGTGCGCGGATCGCTCGCCCCGAACACCACCCGCGTGACACGCGCATGCACGATGGCCCCGGCGCACATGGGGCAAGGTTCCAGTGTGACATACAAGGTGCTGTCGGGCAGTCGATAGTTGCCCACTGCCTTCCCGGCTGCCCGCAGGGCCATGATCTCGGCGTGCGCGCTCGGATCGTGCTCGCCGATGGGGCGGTTCCAACCCTCGCCGATCGGCTCACCATCACGCACCAGGACCGCACCGACCGGCACCTCGCCCTCCGCCTCGGCGCGGCGCGCCAAGGCCAGGGCATGGCGCATCCAGTGTTCGTCCTCGGCGCTCACGAGCAAAGACGCCCGGGGACCGGGATCATTCCCACTCGATGGTCGCCGGCGGCTTGGAAGAGATGTCGTAGGCGACGCGCGAGACGCCCGAGACCTCGTTGATGATGCGCCGCGAGACGGTCTCCAGGAACTCGAAGGGCAGGTGCGCGAAACTGGCGGTCATGAAGTCGATGGTCTTCACCGCGCGCAGGCTGATGACGTACTCGTAGCGCCGGGCATCGCCTACCACGCCCACCGAGCGCACCGGCAGGAAGACGGCGAAGGCCTGGCTGACCTCGTCGTACAGACCGGCGCGGCGCAGTTCCTCGATGTAGATGTGATCAGCCTGGCGCAGGATGTCGGCGTATTCCTTCTTCACCTCGCCGAGGATGCGCACGCCCAGCCCCGGCCCCGGGAAGGGATGGCGATAGACCATGTCCGCGGGCAGACCCAGCTCGATGCCGATCTTGCGCACCTCGTCCTTGAACAGTTCGCGCAGCGGCTCGACGAGTTCGAGCTTCATGTGCTCGGGCAGACCACCGACATTGTGGTGCGACTTGATCACGTGCGCCTTGCCCGAGGCGGCACCGGCCGACTCGATGACATCGGGGTAGATGGTGCCTTGCGCCAGGTAACGTGCGTCCTCGATCTTCGCCGCCTCTTCCTCGAAGATCTCGATGAACAGGTTGCCGATGATCTTGCGCTTCTTCTCGGGGTCGGCCTCGCCGGCGAGCGCCGCGTAGAAGCGGTCGGCAGCATCCACGCGGATCACCTTCACGCCCATGTGCTTCGCGAAGGTGGCCATCACCTGGTCACCCTCGTGCAGGCGCAACAGGCCGTTGTCCACGAAGATGCAGGTGAGGCGGTCACCGATGGCACGATGCAGCAGGGCCGCCACCACCGAGGAGTCCACGCCCCCGGACAGGCCCAGGATCACCCGCCCGTCGCCGATCTGCTCGCGCATCTGCGCAATGCTGTCCTCGATGATGTTGCTCGGGTTCCACAAGGCGGCGCAGCCGCAGATCTCGCGCACGAAGCGCTCGAGGATACGCCCGCCCTGCCGGGTGTGGGTGACCTCGGGATGGAACTGGATACCGTAGAAGCGGCGTTCCTCGTCGGCCATGCCGGCGATGGGCGCATTGTCGGTGCTGGCGATCACCTTGAAGCCCGGCGGCAGTTCGATCACGCGGTCGCCGTGGCTCATCCACACGTCCAGCAGGCCCCAACCCTGCTCGTTGGTATGGTCCTCGATGTCGCGCAACAGTTCGGAATGACCGCGCGCGCGCACCTGGGCATAGCCGTACTCGTGCTTGTCCGAGGACTCCACTTTGCCGCCGAGCTGCGCCGCCATGGTCTGCATGCCGTAGCAGATACCCAGCACCGGCACACCCAGTTCGAACACGATCTGCGGCGCACGCGGGGTCTCCTCGGCGGTGACCGTCTCCGGACCGCCCGAGAGGATGATGCCGCGTGGCTGCTGCTCACGGATCGCCTGCTCGCAGTTGTCGTAGGGCCAGATTTCGCAATAGACGCCGATCTCGCGCACCCGGCGTGCGATGAGCTGGGTGTATTGCGAACCAAAGTCGATGATGAGGATGCGGTGGGCGTGGATGTCAGTGGTCATGGCGATTCAGGTTCAGGGGCGATGAAGGGAAACCACGAAGAGCACAAAGAACACGAAGGTGCTTGCGGACGCAAGTCGTTCAGCAGGGGAAGCGTCTCTCTCTCCCCCACCGATCAGACAGTTTCGCAAAGCAGCCCGTCGGAATGAATCCCGACCAGCAAATCCCGCTATCCCCAAGGATTAGGCTACGGCCCGACGAACCGATCCTGGTCTGGATTCGGTCAAGGATGCGCCCAGCCCCCAATCCTTTGTGTTCTTCGTGCCCTTCGTGGTCGATCAGAACTGTTCCTTCCGTTTCCGACGACTCAGTCGCGGCGGTAGTTGGGCGCTTCCTTGGTGATCTGCACGTCGTGGACATGCGACTCACGGATGCCCGCGTTGGTCACACGCACAAACTCGGGCTTGGTGCGCATCTCCTCGAGATTGGCGCAGCCGGTATAGCCCATGCTGGCACGCAGACCACCAGTGAGCTGGGTGATGACGTTGATCAACGGTCCCTTGTAGGGAACCCGACCCTCGATGCCCTCGGGCACCAGCTTGTCCTTGTCCTTGGTGTCTTCCTGGAAGTAACGATCGCTCGAGCCCTGCTTGCCGGCCATGGCGCCCAGCGAGCCCATGCCACGATACGACTTGTAGGAACGGCCCTGGTAGATTTCGACCTCACCCGGCGACTCGTCGGTGCCGGCGAACAGACCGCCGATCATCACCGCGTGGGCGCCGGCGGCGATGACCTTGGCGATGTCGCCCGAGTAGCGCAGGCCGCCGTCGGCGATCAGCGGCACCCCGGTCCCCTTGAGCGCGCGCGCCACGTTGTCCACGGCCGTGATCTGCGGCACGCCCACGCCAGCGACCACGCGGGTGGTGCAGATCGAGCCCGGGCCGATGCCCACCTTGACCGCGTCCGCACCCGCCTCGATCAGCGCCTGCGCGGCCGCAGCGGTGGCGATGTTGCCGCCGATCACCTGCACCTCGGGGAAATTCTTCTTGATCCAGGCCACACGCTCGAGCACGCCGACGGAATGGCCGTGCGCGGTATCCACGGTGATCACGTCCACCCCGGCGGCCACCAGCGCCTCGACGCGCTCGTCGGTGCCCGCGCCGACACCCACGGCCGCCCCCACGCGCAGACGCTCCTGGCCGTCGCGGCAGGCCTTGGGATAGTCGGTGGCCTTCTGGATGTCCTTGACGGTGATCAGCCCGCGCAGCTCGAAGTCATCATTGACCACCAACACCTTCTCGATACGGTGCGCATGCAACTTGGCGACCACCTCTTCGCGGCTGGCCCCCTCGTGCACCGTCACCAGGCGATCCTTGGGCGTCATGATGGCCGAGACCTTCTCGTCCAGACGGGACTCGAAGCGCAGGTCACGGCTGGTGACGATGCCGACCAGCTCGTTACCATCGACCACCGGCACCCCAGAGATATTGTTGGCGCGGGTGATGGCCATCACCTCGCCGATGCTCAGATTGGGCGAAACCGTGATGGGATCGTGGATCACCCCGCTCTCGTAACGCTTGACCTTGCGCACATGGGCCGCCTGCTCATCCGGCTCCATGTTCTTGTGGATGACGCCAATACCGCCCTCCAGCGCCATGGCGATGGCCAGGCGTGCCTCGGTCACCGTATCCATGGCAGCGGACACCAGCGGGATGTTGAGCGTAATATCTCGGGTCAGGCGGGTGGCGAGATCGACGTCCTTGGGCAGGACGTCCGAGCGCGCCGGAACCAGCAGCACATCGTCGAATGTCAGGGCTTCTTGATCTTGTGCAAGGCGCATCGGCACTCCGGGAGGCAGGTGAAAGGATAGCCGCGCATTATAGGTTTCGAGGGGCTACCGGTAAACCGCGGCACCCTGGTGTATTAGCCCCACCCCAGCCCTCCCCACGAGTGGCTGATCTTTACCCATAAGTTCGCTGGACACCGGGCGGGCTGCGACCGGTGAAC
>CAYMWJ010000091.1:0-4890 GCA_964394235.1 uncultured Sedimenticola sp.
CTTCACAGGCCACGAACATCGGCGTCTCGCCCTCGCCCGCGCGCCGTTCCACCTCGTCCTGCAGGGCAGCGACGTCGATACCGTGCTCGTCCATCAGGCGTCGGTTGCCGATCAGGCAGGCACGACCCGCCACCCGACCGCGCACACCCGCGCCCGCGATCGCCTCGAATGCCTCGATCGTGGCCGGTTTCAGATCCTGTGCCTGGCCGTGTTCGACGATCGCCTGACCCAGCGGGTGTTCCGAGCCCGTCTCCAGGGTCATGGCAACTTGCAGCAGTTCTCCCTCGTCCACCCCGGGCAGCGCCCGCACCCCCACCACCTGGGGGCGCCCCTCGGTGAGGGTACCGGTCTTGTCGAAGACCACGGTGTCGAGCTGCCCGGCGCGTTGCAGGGCCTCACCGTTGCGGATCAGGATGCCATGTTCCGCCGCCTTGCCCACACCGACCATGATGGAGATCGGCGTTGCCAGCCCCAGGGCACAGGGACAGGCGATCACCAGTACCGTCATGGCAGTGACCACCGCGTAGGCCAGCTGCGGCTCGGGACCAAAGCGATACCAAACGAAGAAGGTGATCAGTGCCACGCTGACCACCACCGGCACGAACACCGCCGCCACCTTGTCCACCAGGCGACCAATGGGCGGCTTGCTGGCCTGTGCCTGGCGCACCAGCTCGATGATGTGTGCCAGCGCGGTATCACGACCGATGCGCGTGGCGCGCATCAGAAAACTGCCCTGGGTGTTCAGCGTACCGCCATAGACGGTATCGCCCACCTGCTTGGCCACCGGCATGGGCTCGCCGGTGAGCATGGACTCATCGACATGCGAGCTGCCCTGGATGACCTCGCCATCGACCGGGATGCGATCACCCGGGCGGATGCGGATGGTCTCGTCCAGGCCGATCTCCTCGACCGGCAGGTCCAGTTCCTTGCCGTTACGGATCACCCGCGCAGTGCGCGGCTGCAGGCCGATCAGGCGCTTGATCGCCAGCGAGGTCTTGCCGCGCGCCTTGCTCTCCAGTGCCGAACCCAGCGACACCAGGCCGATGATGATCAGCGCGGCATCGAAATAGGCATGCCGCGCCAGCGCCGGCAACTGCTCGGGCAACAGCACCACCAGGGTCGAATACAACCAGGCGGTGCCGGTGCCCAGGGCCACCAGGGTGTCCATGTTGCCGCGTCCGGCCTTCAGGCTGGCGAATGCCCCGCGGAAGAAATGTCCCCCCACGGTGGACAGCACCGCCAGGGTGATCACGCTGATCGCCAGCCAGACCCCCTGCCCCTGGTCCACCGGCGGCAGCCAGCCGGCGAAACCGGCGACGAACAGCCCGAAGCCGATGCCGCCGGCGATCAGGGCACGCCGCCAGAGACGGTGGTACTCGGCCAGCTCACGTTCTTCCTTCTCGCTCTCGTCGTCCAGGCCGCGCAGTTCGGCGGCATCGTAGCCAGCCTTGCGCACCGCCTCGATCAGGGCATCGGCAGACACCCCTTCGCCCTCGACCAGCGCAGTGCGCTCGCCCAGGTTGACCACCGCCGAGCTCACCCCCGGCACCGCCTTGAGCGCGTCTTCGACGGCGGTGACACAGCCGGCACAGGCCATGCCGTTGATCGAGAGCCGGATCGGATCGCCCATCAGTCGGTGGCCTTTGCAGGATACCCGGCGTCGGTGATGGCCTGCGCCACCTGGGCGGGATCGAAGTCACCAGAGACAGTCGCCCGAGCGCCCTCCAGATCGACCTCGACGCCGCTCACCCCGGCAACCCCCTCGAGGGCCTTCTCCACGGCCGACACACAGCCCATGCACTTCATTCCCTGGATCTCGAACGTCTTTTCCATCGTATTGCTCCTCGTTACGTCGATAAGGCTATTGTTGCGCTTGCAGGCGCTGAGCGGCCTTGCCCAGATCTTCAAGAGCGGCCGCGGGTATCGGCGCCCTGCGCCCACCCTGCCGGCTGGCACGCGGACGATTGCGTTCCTCCCAGATCGCATAGATCCGTTCCGGCCATTTGGACTGGAACCAGGCGATCGCCGCCAGCATCTCCTCGTCGCTGAGCTTGCCTGCAAAGCCCGGCATGGTACCACCCAGCGGCTGTCCGCCCATGCGGATCTGCCGCAACAGCACCTTCAGGGAATGATGCCACGCATGGGCCGTGCCGTTCAGGGGCGGTGGCGGATACTTGCCGTCAGGACCGGTCTGGCGCCAGTCCGGCGTGCCCTCGGCCTGCTTTCCATGACAGCTCGCGCAATGTTGCTGAAAGACCTGTTCGCCGAGGCGCAACCGATCCTCGGAATACCAGCGTGGGGAACCGGCGGCGGTCGCCACCCCCGCCAGCAACAGCAGCATGCCGTACACGCCCGACCGAATACGATGATCCATGTGTCTCTCCTTCAATGCGAAGCGAAGACCGTTGCCGTGCCGTCGTGGGCGATGGCGAGCACCTTGTAGGGCTGCGGAGCCTGACCCGGTACTTCCATGCCCGGCGATCCCATGGGCATGCCCGGGGCACTCAGGCCACGGATGTCGGGACGTTCGCTCAACAGGCGCCGCACGTCGGCCGCCGGCACGTGCCCCTCGATGAAATAACCCGCCACGATGGCAGTATGGCAGGACCGCGCCCGGTTCGGCACCCCCTGCTCTGCCTTGATCGCCGGCAGGTCACGGGTATTGCGCGCCTCGACCGCATAACCGGCATCGCGCATGTAATCCACCCACTTGCGACAACAACCACAGTTGGGGTCCTTGTAGACGACAATGTCGGCCGCGTCCGCCGTTTGCGAACCGAGCAGCCAGGCGGCACTGCCGCCGACGATGGCCAGGCCGGCAGCCAGCACGATGCCGTTGCGCCAACCCGCCGTCCTGTTCGATGAAGTGGACATGAGACATTCCTCCTCTGTGTTTGTGACGGCACCGGGAGCCCGTCCCGGTGCCGCACCGGATCAGCGGACGAGCCGCTCGGTACGGGTCATGCCGGCCTCGGCATGTCCCGGGATATTGCAGGAGAACACGACTTCGTCCTGCCCGTCGAAGGTCCACACCAGCTCGCGGGTCCGACCGGGCTCCACGGTGACGGTATTGCCATCGGCGTGCACCATGCCCGGCATGCGCCGCATCATCTCGCGGTGCGCCGCCTGTTCAGCGGCGCTGCCGATGGAGAACTCGTGCCGGATGCTCCCACGATTGTGGACCACGAACTTCACCGTCTCGCCAGGACGCACCGTGAAAGGCGACTTGAAGTCCAGGCGCATGGCATCGAGCAGATCCACCTCGATCACGCGATCCACCTCGGCCGGGTCACCCGGACGACCGACCGCACTGCGCCCGTGATCATCGTGATGCCCTCCTTCCTCGTGGGCGTGCATGGCGGCATGCCCATGCCCTTCGGCATGGCCACTCTCGTGCCCGTGACCATGCCCACCCTCGTGAGCCCCTCCAGCCAGGACACCACTACCCAGCAACATTCCGGCCAGAACCGACAATAGCTTGTTGTTCATCTCTCTCCTCCTGCTTCAGAACCAGGCACGAATGCCGAGCACGAACTGCACGTCGTCCGTCTTCTCACCCGCGGCACGTGCCCGCCCCGCGGTCTCGCCGAACTTGCGGTTCCAGTTCACACCGATGTAGGGCGCGAACTCGCGCACGAACTCGTAGCGCAGACGCAGGCCGGCCTGCATGTCGGCCAGTCCGGCGCCGATGTCCCGCCTCCTGTCGTCACGGGCATAGAGGTTGAAGGTCGCCTCGGGCGACAGGATCAGCTTCTGGGTGAACAGCAGCCCGTACTCGAACTGCCCGCGCAAGGCGAACCGTCCCTCGTCGCTGACAAAGGCGGCGACATCGGTTTCGAACCAGTACGGCGCCAGTCCCTTGAAGCCGACGGCCAACCAGGTCTGGTCGGGCTTGGGCCGGAAATCTTGGCGCAGCCCCACTTGCAGGTCCCAGAAGGGCGCCACCGCCCGGCTGTAGAGCGCCTGGATCTCGAGGTCCGTGGTCCTGCCATTGACACGCGCCGCATCGATCTTGAACCAGGCCTTGTGCAGATCCTTGCCGATCCAGGCCTCGCCTTCGAGCACCAGCGGATCCGGGCCATCGGTATAACGGTGCTCGAACTGATTGATCCTCACCGTGGCGAGCGTCGGATCGTCCTCCATGGCTGCCTGGGCCATCGGGTTCAGGGTCGCCATCGCCAGCAGGGACAGCAGGGTTTGCTTGAACTTCTTCATGGTGCTCTCTCCTCAGCTCACGATGACTTTGCGGAACATGCCGGCCATGTGGTACAGCAGGTGGCAGTGATAGGCCCAGCCACCCATGGCATCTGCCGTGACCAGGTAGCTGATGCGCGCCCCTGGCTGCACGATCACCGTGTGCTTGCGCGGGATGTGGTCGGGATCGCCGGTTTCCAGATCACTCCACATGCCATGCAGGTGGATGGGGTGGTTCATCATGGTGTCATTGATGAGATTGATGCGCAGACGCTCGCCGTACTTCATGTGGATGGGCTCGGCATCCGCGTACTTGACCCCGTTGATCGACCACATGTAACGCGCCATGTTGCCGGTGAGATGCAGATCGATTTCGCGTTCGGGCTCGCGCGGATCCGGTGTCTTGCCCAGGTTGCGCAGATCGGCATAGGTCAGCACCCGTCGGCCGTTGTTGCGCAAGCCGATACCGGGGTCGTCGAGGCGGTAACGGGCAGCGTCGGCGCGCATGTCGACATGCGGTCCGTACTCGGTCGGCGCGTGCACCACAGGACGCTTGCTGCCGTAACCCGCAGGTCCCGACCCCATGGGGAGCCGCTGCTTCGTGCCGCCGTGGCGCATGCCATGCATGCCGTGATCCATCTTCATGCCACCGTGCTGCATGCCCGACATGTCATGGTCCATCTTCATGCCACCGTG
>CAYMWJ010000091.1:4990-6120 GCA_964394235.1 uncultured Sedimenticola sp.
GTCAGGGTGCCGCGTGCATAGCCACTGCGATCGATGGCCTGGGCAAAGATGGTATAGGCGCGATCGTCGCTCGGTTCCACGATGACGTCATAGGTCTCGGCCACCCCCATGCGGAACTCATCCACCGTCACCGGCTCGATGTACTGGCCGTCGGCCGCCACCACGGTCATCTTCAGCCCGGGGATGCGCACATCGAAGAAGGTCATGGCCGAGCCGTTGACGAAGCGCAGGCGCACCCGCTCACCACGCTTGAACAGCCCCAGCCAGCCATCGGCTGGCGCCACGCCATTCATGAGGAAGGTGTAGGTGTACCCCGTGACGTCCGAGATATCGCGATCGGACATGCGCATCTGGTTCCACATCTGGCGGGCGTTGAGAAAACCTTCCCAGCCCATCTTGTCGATGTCCGCAAGGGCGTCGCTCAGCGTGCGCTCACGCCGGTTGTAGTAATCGGACAGCTTCTTGAGCTTGGCATAGATGCGACTTGGTTCCTCGTCGCTCCAGTCCGAGAGCATGACCACATAATCGCGATCATAGGTGAAGGGCTCGGGCTCCTTCGGGTCGATGACGATCACCCCGTAGGCACCGGTCTGCTCCTGGAACCCGGAATGGCTGTGATACCAGTAGGTGCCGCTCTGCCGCACCTGGAAACGGTAGGTGAAACTTTCTCCCGGGCGGATGCCCTTGAAACCGTTGGAGACATGCGGCACCCCATCCTGTTCACTGGGCAGGATGATGCCGTGCCAGTGGATGGAGGCATCCTCGGCCAGGTGATTGGTCACCTTGAGGGTGACGGTATCGCCTTCCTTCCAGCGCAGGATGGGCGCCGGCACCGAACCGTTGATGGCGGTGGCAAAGCGTTCCTTGCCGGTGAAATTCACCTTCAGCGGGCTGTAGGTGAGATCGAAACGGGTGCCACTCAGCACCCGAGGCCCCATGCGTGCCTGCAATTGCTCGGCACGGGTGGGTGCCGCATGCAGCCCCAGTCCCAGCAAGGCGCCACCGGCAGCCACGCCCTGCACAAAACGACGACGTGAAAACGAGAGATGATCGTCCACAAGGGACATCAATGGATTCGACATGTTCAAGACTTCCTCGGTCATTGCACGTGCCCACGGCCTGCTCATGGT
>CAYMWJ010000092.1:0-6074 GCA_964394235.1 uncultured Sedimenticola sp.
CGCCGATGACCAGATCGGCCCGCCCGGAAACCAGCGCATCCCAGGTGCCGCCCAAGACCTCGGTGGAGATCCGCAGCCGGGTATCCGACACCTCAGCATAGAAGGTCTCGCAGAGCGCCAGCACCTTGTCCACGGGAATGAGATCTCCCACCGCAATGCGCAATTCCGCCTCCCAGCCGGTGGCGATGCGCCGGACGTTGCGCGCCAGGCCGTCGGCGATCCTGAGCAGATCCCGCCCTTCACGCAGCAACGCCTCGCCGGCGGGCGTGAGGCGCGCGCGATGCCCACGCCGGTCGAACAGGGCCACGTCCAGGCTGTCCTCGAGCTTCTGGATGGCGTAGGTCACCGACGAGGGGACGCGGTGGAGTTCCTCGGCCGCACCGGCAAAGCTGCCACGGCGCGCGATGGCATCCAGAACCAGCAGGGCATCCAGGTTGATTTCGGGCTTCATGTTCGATTTTTTCGAAAAAACAGCGTGTGTTTTTTCACTATATCTTGAGACCGCCCCTTTTTACCATGCGCTTCGTTGTTCGTAATGAGTGAATCAAAGAGGAATAGCGTCGACCCATGCAGCCTGGCACCACCGCGGATCAATATGGCCTGCCTGCCATCCTCCTCCACTGGAGCATGGCGGCACTCATCTTCGGCCTGTTCTTTCTGGGAGAGTACATGGTCGATCTGGATTACTACCATCCCTGGTACCACAAGGCGCCCGATCTGCACCGCAGCCTCGGCATGGTGACGGCCGTGCTGCTGGCGCTGCGCTGGATCTGGCGCCTGAGCACCCCTCTGCCTGCCATCGAAGGCAGAGGCTGGGAGCGACGCATCGCTCCATGGGTCCACCGGCTGTTCTACGTGCTGATCGCAACAACCGTGGCAAGCGGCTACCTCATCACAACCGCCGACGGTCAGCCGGTCCCGGTATTCGGTTGGGTCGAGATCCCGGCCATGTTGCATGGTTTCCCCAACCAGGAGGACATCGCCGGCGAAGTGCACGAGGCGTTGACCCATGTCTTGTTCTTCCTCGCCCTGCTGCATGGCATGGCAGCCCTGAAGCACCATTTCATCGACCGTGATCTCACCCTGCGCCGCATGCTGGGACTGGGCAGGTCGTCATCATCCACTTCCCCCACCCGCACCACATAAGGAGTAGATCGCCATGCTCAGGAACGCCCTGTTTTCACTCGCTCTCCTGTTCAGCCTGGGCGCCACGACGGCACAGGCAGTGGAACACTATGTAATCGACACCAAGGGCATGCATGCCTTCATCACCTTCAAGGTCAAGCACCTCGGCTATAGTTGGCTGTCAGGACGATTCAACCGCTTCTCCGGCGAGTTCGACTACGACGAGGCCAACCCGGCCAACAACCGGGTTCGCCTGGAAATCGATGTCGCCAGCATCGACACCAACCATGCCGAGCGCGACAAGCACCTGCGCAGCGAGCGCTTCTTCGACGTAAAGAAATTCCCCAAGGCCCGCTTCGTCAGCACCGGCTGGGAGGATCACGGCAACGGCAAGGCGACGCTCAAGGGCAGGTTCACCCTGCGCGGCATCACCAAGGACATCAGCATCGACGTCAGCCAGGTCGGTGCTGGCAAGGACCCCTGGGGCGGCTTCCGTCGCGGCTTCGAGGGGACCACCACCCTGCATCTGTCCGACTACAAAATGAAAGAAGGCCACATTCTCGGGCCGGTGGCCGAGGACATCGAGATCTGGCTGTCCATCGAGGGCGTTCGACAATAGAGCGCGCATCAAACCGATTCACTCAAGCCACCCACATCTGGAGACTCGGAAAATGACCGACCTGTTCTCACCCATCACCATCGGACCGCATACCCTGCCGAACCGTATCTTCATGGCCCCCCTGACCCGCAACCGGGCCCCCGACACCGTTCCCAACCCGCTCATGGTGACCTATTACGCCCAGCGGGCCGAGGCCGGCCTGATCATCAGCGAGGGATCGCAGATCTCGCCCCAGGGCATCGGCTATCCGGCCACGCCCGGCATCCACACCGATGAACAGGTGGCAGGGTGGAAGACCGTCATCGATGCCGTGCACGAACGTGGCGGCCACATGTTCTGCCAGCTCTGGCATTGTGGCCGGATATCGCATCCGGATTTTCATGGCGGCGAGTTACCGGTCGCGCCCTCGGCCATCCGCCCGGAGGGCCAGGCTGTCACCTACGAGGGGATGAAGGACTTCGTCACCCCGCGCGCACTCGACATCGACGAGATCCCCGGCATCGTTGCCGACTATGCCCATGCGGCCGATTGCGCCCGCCGCGCCGGTTTCGATGGCGTGGAGATCCATGCCGCCAATGGCTACCTCATCGACCAGTTCCTGCGCGATGGCAGCAACCAGCGCACCGATGACTATGGCGGCGCCATCGAGAACCGGGCCCGCTTCCTGCTGGAAGTCACCGAGGCCGTGTGCGATACGCTGGGCGCCGACCGGGTGGGCGTGCGGCTGTCGCCGCTGCAGCCGTTCAACGACATGCGTGACAGCAACCCGCAGGCCACCTTCACGTATGCCGTACAGGCATTGAACCGCTTCGGACTGGCTTATCTGCACGTGACAGAGATGGGCAGCGAGGCACCGGGAGTCGCCGGGCCGGCTTTCGACCTGCAGGAGCTGCGTCGCCTGTGGAACGGGATCTACATCACCAACGCAGGATATGACAAGGAAAAGGCCAACCGGGCCATCGGCGCGGGCGAGGCCGATGCGGTGGCCTTCGGCGTGTCCTTTATCGCCAATCCCGATCTGGTCACCCGCTTCCGTCAAGACGCGCCGCTCAACACGCCGGATCCCGACACCTTCTATGGTGGCGATGCCCACGGCTACACCGACTACCCGACGCTGGAGCAGACTTGAGCGGGGAAGTCGTATCCACCGCAGGGCGTCCACCTGTCGTACGGCGTTACCTGACGGTCGTCACCGCACTGCTGTCGATGGTGGGCCCGTTCACCATCGACACCTATCTGCCGCTGCTGGTCGCACTGGGTACCGCCACCGACGATGAGCCAATACGCCCGCTCTACGAGGGCTGGGAATACGGCAGCCTGGCCCTGCACAGCTATACCGTCAGCTGTCCGGATGCGGACAACACGCCGGGCACCTGAGAATGCCGCACAAATCACAACACGGGAAAATTCTGATGAGCGCAGAAGAAAACCAACCTGACTGGGGGCAGATCGCAGAAAAATTCGACCTCTGGTTACCTCACCTGGCACCAGTCGGAGAGGATCTGATCGCGGCCCTGCAGGCACAAGAAGGTGACAGGATCCTGGACATCGCCACTGGAACCGGTGAGCCGGCTCTGAGCCTGGCGCGACGCCTCGCCGGGAAGACCAGCATCGTGGGGATCGATACCGCGCAGGGCATGGTCGACATCGCGCAGTCCAAGGCGGAACAGGAAGGCCTGGAAAATATCCACTTTCAGACCATGCCAGCTGAGCAACTGGATTTTCCGGACCGGCATTTCGACCGTATCCTGTGCCGCTTCGGCTTCATGCTTTTTCAGGACCCACTGCAGGGCCTGAAGGAGATGTATCGCGTGCTAAAGAACGGCGGGTGTTTCGCTATCGCCGTCTGGGGTGAAGCTGAATCCCTTACCACCTTCCGATGGCATCATGAGGCATTCAGAGGCCGAATCGAAGAAAACCTGCTCCCTCCTTTGGCCAAGGTCGCCTCGCTCGGCAAACCGGAGACTGTCGATGCGTTGTTGACGGCGGCCGGCTTCTCCGATTTTCGCGTGGAAAAAAAGACGCTGCACTACCGTTTCGCATCATTCGACCAGTATTGGGAAACGGTGGAAGCCTCACAGGTTCTCAAGACGCAATTCGACGCCCTGCCCGAAGATCAGCGCGACAGCATCCGGGACGAGGTGGCCCGGTTTGCCCGAGACTTTGTTCAGGACGGGCAGCTGCTGATCCCACACGAATACCTACTGGTCAGTGGCAACAAGAATGCCTAGGGCCTGTATCCATGTTGGAAAAAATCGCTCTCATCGCCCTTTTGCTGCCCATGCTCACCGGTTGTCAGCACAAGGCCCCGGCCGTCTAGGCACAGAAACAAGGTCATGACGCTCCGGGCAGAAGCTGTTCAGCCTCGATCCACGTGATCTGGTTGCTGCGGTACGCGCCGCCGAAGCGCAGCTGGCAGCAGCCGAAGCCGCGCTCGCCACGGCCCGAAGCGAACTTACGCCTGCATCTGCTGAGATTGACGCCCAAGGATGTCGCTCAACAATCTCCGGCACCTTCATGGTGGTGGCCACCGCGCCGCTTGGCCTGAGCGGGGCGGTCGCGGCGCTGCTGCTGTTCGACCAGCCGTTCGGCTTTGTCGCCCTGCTCGGGCTGATCGGCCTGGCGGCCGTGCTGGCGTTCATCCCACTGACCCACGACAGTTTCTGGGGGGCCTGGGCTATGCGCCGATCGGCGGCGTGCTCGCAGGCACCGTCATCGCACTGCTGTTCGTGCAGGCACTCTATGCCCTGTGGTTCAGGTTGGGCGAGAGCGAAACACCAGCAACCGAATGGTACCGGCCTGTTTCTTCATCCACTGACGCCGGCCGGGTTGGCCGGCATTTGAGGCAGGCAAGACTGCTATGTCCTCACCCTTCTATCAACTGTTTGGCATTCTTGAACGCATCGGCGTAGATGCCGGTTATGAACTTCAGCACCTCACCGCGCATTTCGTCGGCAACATCAAAACTGCCTTCAAAGCAAAGTTCCGTGCCACTACCCAATGGCTTTACGCTGACCGTGCCCAAGTAGTTCTGCATGGGTACTTCGCCACCGACGATTTCATAGCTGTAGCTGATCCCCTCTTCGATGGCCACCAGGCGGTCAGAGATGGTACTGCCATCCGACATGGTGAGATGAC
Source organism: uncultured Sedimenticola sp. (assembly GCA_964394235.1). GTDB lineage: Bacteria > Pseudomonadota > Gammaproteobacteria > Chromatiales > Chromatiaceae > MONJU. The sequence goes on from CAYMWJ010000092.1 coordinate 4,883, forward strand.
GCAGGGCCCCGATACCCTCGCCCTCGGCCCGACTCTCCACAATGCCGGGGAACCAGTCCATGATGGACTGAAAATTTCCCACCAGGTCCCAAACAGCCTGAGGCGCGGCATTGATCTGTTCGCAAACCCGTACTTTTTCTTTTGACATGATTTCTCCTCGCGGTTGGTGAAGGCCCAAGTCTATATCGAGCGCAACGGCGCATTCCAGACCGCTACTGCCCCGACCTGGAAGTGCACTCACGCTGCGGTTCGTGCCGATACTCCATGCCCAGTGGTTCCGGTTGGGCGAGAGCGATACCTTGGGGACCAAGAGTGACCCCGGCCGTTTCGCTACTCGATATTTTCGAATAATCCGGTTGATTTTTTTCAATAGGCAACACCGGCACCATGACCCTATCATCCGGAACATCCGGTGACCGCCGGACCCGCCAAGTCGAAATTCAAAAAAACCTACACCAACAGGAGGAATCTGCTGATGAAGCTCTATTACTCACCCGCCGCCTGCTCTTTGTCGCCGCATATCGTGCTCAAGGAGGTCGACCTTGCCTGTGATCTTGTCAAGGTGGATCTGCAAAGTGCTACAACGGAAGACGGAGGCGACTACAAGAAAATCAACCCCCTGGGCTATGTACCGGTGCTGGAGATGGACAACGGCGAGATCATGCTAGAGGGGCCGGCCATCGTGCAGTACTTGGCGGATCTGGCACCTGAAAAAAATCTCGCGCCGCCTCGCGACAGCTTTGAACGCTATCGCCTGCAGGAATGGCTCAACTTCCTGTCCTCCGAACTGCACAAGACCTTTGGCGCCCTGTTCAACCCGGGCCTCGACGAAAAGGCCCAGGCAGTGTTCAAGGATCTGATTCGGCAGCGCCTCGATGAGCTGGTCCATCGCATGGAGGGTAATGAATATCTGATGGGCGACACCTTTAGCGTCGCCGACGCCTATCTGTTCACCATTCTGGGCTGGGCCCCCTTTGTTCAATTCGATCTTTCTCCCTGGCCCACCTTGGGCGAATATCAGGGCCGGATCGGCTCCCGCCCCGCGGTACAAGCGGCGCTGAAGGAAGAAGGGCTGGTCGAATGACATCTACTGGGCGGGCATGGAATCGTGGAAAACTCCTCGATTCCTCCCGCCCATTAGTTCTACTTTGTCATATTTCCGACTCTCGCCGCAGGTGGCTTGCCAGCGCTG
>CAYMWJ010000093.1:0-6015 GCA_964394235.1 uncultured Sedimenticola sp.
TCGACGATGGCCAGCAGGCGCTTCATCAGCGGAACACCACCCAGGTGGTGGCGATGTACTTGACGCCCTCGCGCAGCACCTCGGAGCGGTGCTCATGGGTCCAGAAGGGCGGGAACAGCACCATCTTGCCCTGCTCGGGCCGCACGCTGACATCCTGGTACACGAACTGGGTGCGCCCGCCCGCGCCCTCGGGCACGTCGTTCAGGTACCACAGCGCCACCAGTTGGCGATCGGCGAACTGGTGGCTGCCGCCGTCGATATGCCAGTGATAGTACTCGCCCGGCAGGTAACGCTGGATCTGGTAGCCCATGTCCTTGAAGGGCCCCTTGAAGAACGGGAAGGCCTCGCGAAACTCCTTCATCGCCGCCGCCATGCAGCGGAAGAACAGCTGGTCCACGTCGCGCCACTCGGGCTTGTTGCTCACCACCAGGTCCATGGTGCGCTTGACCCCGGTATCCAGGCCCTGGGTCTGACCGATGCGGCCCGGATTCTGCTGCTCGGGATGCGCCTCGAAGCGACGGATCATCTCCTCGCACCAGTCCGCCGGCAGGGTGTTCGGCCGCTCGTAGATGAAGGTATGCGGCTTGACCTCGCGAAAGGTCGCCGGCGGGGTGAAGGTACGCTCGATCGGAAAGGGATTGCTGCTCATGGCGGACTCCGGTGGTTGCGCCGGCCATTATAAGCCCCGGCACCACGAGGCGATCAGTCGTCGCGTGGCGGACGCCTGATCTGGTCCAGCGGGACCACCGTCTCGCGCAGGCCGACCCCGTCCGGCCCCGGCCGCTCGGTGACGAACAGACGGTGACCGTTGATGATGGCCGAGACATCGTCTGCCTGGCCCTTCCAGTCGTGCCACAGGGCGGTGATCACGTGCGCGACCACCAGCAGGGTCACGGCAGTGGCGAACACGCTATGCACATCGGGCAGGTAGACGCCCGCGAGCAGGGGCTGCTGCTCGTACAGGGCACCGGTGAGCAGCAGCCCCCCGAGCAGCAGGTACAGCAGCAGGTACAACGGCTTCCAGAAGGGATTGTGCGCATACCAGCGGGGCAGTGGCGCACGTCCCAGGCTCAGGTAGAAACGCAGGATCTGCGCCACCGCATGCCACTCGTCGTCAGCCGGCATCCATTGCGAGCCGCGCTCCACCGGCCGCCCGGCGAACAGCAGCCAGATCCGCAATACCATGCCGGGCACCAGCAGCGCCGCGGCCAGGTAATGCCAGTCCACCGCGGCGGCCTCGACCGAGGGCGCGTGGCGCATCAGCCAGCCGGTGACCATCAGCAGCAGCACCGCGCTCCCCACCACCAGGTGGCTCAGCCGCAGCCAGCCACTCCAGACCGCTACTCGCCGGATGTTCGTCGTATCCTGGTTCGTGTGTTTCATGGGGCGAATGATACGCGGACGGCCGGCTGTGCGCCCTGCCGCAGATCAGGGAACGGCCCACTCACATGCCAGACCAGCCGTATGATGGGCAAAGGCCCGCAGGGCCGTGCCCATCAATACCGAAGGCAGTGCCCATCGCAACCGCTACCGATTCAGCAGGCCCAGCACGAAATCGCGCACCGCCTCGGTGTCGTTCAGCGGCAGCACAGGCAGCGGCAGGTCGAGTGCGCTGTCGGCGGCCACGGCGATGACATGGGGATCGTCCGGGGCCAGCGGCGGGTTGCCGCAGGCGGCGCGATACACCTCGATGCGCGCATGCGCCAGGTGGCGGTAGCCTTCGAGCAACACCAGCTCGATACGCCCGACATCGAGGCGGGCAAGCAGCTCGGGCAGCGGCGGCAGTGTTTGTCCGTCGCCCTCGCCGACCCAGAAGCTGCGATACGGCGAGGCGAGCATGACCTGGTCGGCCCCGGCCTCGCGCAGGCGGTGGCTGTCCTTGCCGGGGCGGTCGAGCTCGATATCGTGATGCGAATGCTTGATCACCGCCACACGCACCCCGGCCTCGCGCAGGGCCGGGATCAGGCGGGTTAGCAGGGTGGTCTTGCCGGTGCCGGAGCGCGCCGCCAGGCCCAGCACCGGGAGCGGAAAATCGCCGAAACGCAGGCGTGGATCAGGCATCGCCCTGCACCGTCTCGGCAATCAGGGCGCGCAGCTCGGGCACGCAGGAACCGCAGTTGGTGCCGGCCTGCAGGCACTCGCCCAGCGCCTCGGGGGTGGTGGCGCCCTCGCGGATCGCCTCGATCAGGGTGTTGCGGCCGACCGAAAAACAGGAACAGACGGTGCGCCCGGCGTCCTTCTGGTCCGCCCCCGGGGTGCCGGCGAGCACCCGCTGGCGCTGGCGCTGATCGAGGCGTTCCTCGGCGAACAGGCGCACCAGCCAGTCGCGCCCGGGCAGGCGGAAATCGGGGCCGATGAAGATGCAGGCCTCGAGCCGCTCGCCGTCGAACAGCGCAGCACGATAGGTGGAGGCGGCGCTGTCGAACAGCTCGGCCCAGGCGCCCTGCCCGCCCGTGCCGTCGATCAGCATGCGCCGCGCGCACTCGGACCAGTCCTGCGGGGCCTCCTCGCCGGCCAGCTCGTAGTGCCACAGTCCCTCGCGGCGCGCTCGGCTCCAGTAGGTGGCCTGTTCGGGCACGATCTCGCGCCGGGTCAGCACGAAGCCGTACCACACCGGGGCATAACGCACCGCGCGCACCGGGGTGTGCTTGAATTCGGGTTGGCCCGAGACCGGGTCGAGCGCCGGATTGACCAGTGCATCGGCGCGCGCCGCGCTGGCGAAGCGGTCGTTCCAGTGCATGGGCACGAAGGTGCAGCCGTGCTGCTGGCTATCGGCCACCCGGGCACGCACGATGACCTCGCCCCAACGGCTGCTCAGCTGCACCAGGCAACCGTCCTCGATACCGCGCTCTCGGGCATCCAGCGGATGCAGCTCGGCATAGGGCTCGCTGACATGCCCGGTCAGGCGCGGCGAACGTCCGGTGCGGGTCATGGTGTGCCACTGGTCGCGCACCCGACCGGTGTTGAGCACCAGCGGGTAGTCGGGATCGGCCAGGTGCGCGGGCGGACGCGGGGTGATCGCGACGAAACGCGCCCGCCGGTTGGGCGTGTAGAAACCGCTCCGGCCGAGCAGGCGTGCCGTCCCCTGCCCCGGCGCGAGGACCGGCCACTGCACGGGCTCGAGGGCGTCGTAGGCGGCGCGGTCGATATCCTGCAAGCCGGACAGGTCGAAGTCACGCTCGCCGCCGTTCTCGAAGGCCGACAGGCGTGCGTGCTCGCGAAAGATCTCGTGCGGTCCGGCGTAGTCGAAGCCGGCAAAACCCAGGCGTTGCGCAAAGCGCGACAGGATCCACCAGTCGGGCCGCGCCTCGCCGGGTGGTTCGAGAAAGGCGCGCTGACGCGAGATGCGGCGCTCGGAATTGGTCACCGTACCTTCCTTCTCGCCCCAGGTCGCCGCCGGCAGCAGGATGTGCGCGAAGTCAGTGGTGTCGGTCTCCACGCAGTCGGAGACGACCACCAGCGGGCAGCGCGATAGCGCGCGGCGCACCCGGTTGCTGTCGGGCAGGCTCACCGCCGGATTGGTGCCCATGATCCAGATCGCACGAATGCGCCCCTCGTCGAGCGCGCGGAACATCTCCACCGCTTTCAGGCCGGGGCGGCGGGCCATGCCGGGTGCCTGCCAGAAGCGCTCGACCAGGTCGATGTGCTCCTCGCGCTCGAAGTCCATGTGCGCGGCGAGCTGGTTGGCCAACCCGCCCACCTCGCGCCCGCCCATCGCGTTCGGCTGGCCGGTGAGCGAAAAGGGACCGGCGCCCGGCAGGCCGATGCGCCCGGTGAACAGGTGGCAGTTGAGGATGGCATTGACCTTGTCGGTGCCACTGCTCGACTGGTTGATGCCTTGCGAGAACAGAGTGACGGTGCGCGGCGTGCGCGCGAACCAGCGATAGAAGGTCTCGACCTGCTCGACCGCCAGCCCGCAGTGCTCGGCCACCGCCACCGGCGAGGGCGCATACCAGCGGGCGATGCGCAACGCCTCCTCGAAGCCCTCGCACCGTTCGCCCACGAACAGCGGATCGCCATACCCCTGGTCGTGCAGCCAGGCGAACAGCCCGTTGAACAGCACCGCATCGGTGCCCGGGCGCAGCGGCAGGTGCAGATCGGCGATGTCGCAGGTGGCGGTGCGCCGCGGGTCGATCACCACCACGCGCAGCGGATGCTCGCCGTCGGCGCGCTCGCGCCGGGCGCGTACGATGCGCTGATACAGCACCGGGTGGCACCAGGCCGCATTGGACCCGGCGAACACCACCAGGCCGGCCCGCTCCAGGTCTTCGTAGCAGCCCGGCACCGTGTCGGCACCGAAGGCGCGCTTGTGCCCAGCCACCGCCGAGGACATGCACAGGCGCGAATTGGTGTCGATGTTGGCCGAGCCGATGAAGCCCTTCATCAGCTTGTTGGCGACATAGTAGTCCTCGGTGAGCAGCTGCCCCGAGACATAGAAGGCCACGGCATCCGGGCCGTGTTCCTCGATGATGGCGCGAAAGCGCGCGGCCAGGGTGTCGAGCGCCTCGTCCCAGCCGGTCTCGCGCCCGTCCACCCGCGGATGGCGCAGCCTGCCCTCGTGCGAGACGGTCTCGGCCAGCGCCGACCCCTTGGAACAGAGCCTGCCACGGTTGGCCGGATGGTCGTCCAGGCCACGCACGCGGATCTGGGTGCCGCCAAGTACCGTGACTTCCACGCCACAGCCGACGCCGCAATAGGGGCAGGTGGTCTCTACGGTCTTGTTCATGCCGATATTCGTGTGTGCAAGGCACCGACTCTACGGGAAGGCGCGCTCCTGAAACAAGCCTCGATCACGCGGGAATGCCCGGCCACAGACTCAGCGCAATACTCACCCCCAGCCAGAACTGGAAACGCGCCGTGCGCGCAAGCACCGGGTTCAATGCCCGTCCATCGGGGACCTGCCGGAAGTCACCTGCCAGGCGCCAGGCCCAGGGCAGCAGCAGCATGGGTAGCAGCCAGGCCGGCCAGGCGAGCAAGCCGGGCAACAGGGCGAAGGGGAGCAACACCATCGCGGCATACGCCCGATGGCTGCCGGGCGTCGGCAACAGGATCGCCAGGGTGCGACGACCGGCGCGCGCATCGCCATGGCGGTCGCGAAAATTGTTGACCAGCAGTACCGCGGCGGCCGGCAGCCCCAGGATGGCCCCGCCCAGCAGGGCCGCAGGGCTCCAGTAGCCAGCCTGCAGATAATGACTGCCGGCCACCGCCAGCACCCCGAAGAAAAGGAACACGAACAGCTCGCCCAGCGGCAAGGAAGACAGCGGTCGCGGCCCGCCGGAATAGGCCGCCCCGGCCGCCAGGGAGACGAGGCCCAGTACCACGATCGGCCAGCCGCCGACCCAGGCCAGGAACAGGCCGGTCACCAGCGCCAGCCCGAAGGCCAGGACAGCAGCGCGTGATACCGCCTGTGGACTCAGCCAGCCCTGCGCGGTCGCGCGCGCCGGCCCCAGGCGCTCCGGGGTATCGGTGCCGCGCAGGAAATCGGCCACGTCGTTGTGCAGATTGGTGCCGATCTGGATCAGCAGGGCCGCCAGCAGGGTCGCGAGAAAGACCCCGGCATGCACCTGCCCGCTCTCGGCGAACGCCAGGGCCGTTCCCAGCAGGACCGGGCTGACGGAGAGCCCGAGCGTGCGGGGCCGAATGGCCGCCAGCCAGGCAGCGAGCGGCGACATCTCAGGGGCGACGCGGAAACTTGCGGAAATCGGGCGGACGCTTCTCGAGGAAGGCGTCACGCCCCTCCTGGCCCTCGGCCGTCATGTAGAACAGGGCGGTGGCATTGCCCGCCAGTTCCTGGACGCCCGCCAGGCCATCGGTATCCGCGTTGAACCCGGCCTTCAGCAGGCGCAGCGCGGTGGGCGAGTGCCTGAGCATCTGCCGGCACCAGTCCAGGGTCTCCTCCTCCAGCCGCTCCAGGGGCACCACGGCATTCACCAGTCCCATGGCCAGGGCCTCCTGTGCATCGTACTGGCGGCAGAGGAACCAGATCTCCTTGGCCTTCTTCAGGCCCACGGTGCG
>CAYMWJ010000094.1:0-5943 GCA_964394235.1 uncultured Sedimenticola sp.
TTAACTCTTTGATTTTTACGCTCATAGACTCTATTTCCCCATTACAGAGGCAGTGTGAATTCTCAAGAACGACAGTGTTCAGGAATTCGCGAGGCTCTTCGTCGTTTCGTGTCCTGAAAACGCCCGGTCAGGGACGTAGCCGCTACGCGGAGGCAACCAAACGAACCCCATTCGAAAACGACGAAGAGCCCGCCAACGCCCCAACGCAAGTCACCTACCTCGCACTGCGCCTAGCGACGCCATAGACTAGTACCCTCAAACGCCATGCAAATCCTTGATCTTGGTCAATGCGGGGATGTCCTCCATACTCGACCCTGTCCCGGTCGGGTGCATCCACCCGGATGTCCCACCGGCATCCCGAGAGCCAGCGGAATTTGCGGGCCGTTCTCGCTCGACAGCCGGCTTCTTGGGCCTCGAGCGTTGTTCGACCGGTGAAATATTGGGATTAAACAGTCACGAGGCGCCATGAGAAAAGCCATCGCCTGGGCACTCATCATCCAGATCATGGCTATTGTCCCCACAACGCCAGCTGGACAACCAGGCCCGCTCCATCACTCGTCGGCACTACTCGAACGACTGAATGCTGCCTATCTGGCACGAGGGGCAGACTATCGTCCCCACTCACGTCACCTCCGCAGCGATGGCTCACCCCTCTACGTCAACCGACTGATTCTCGAGGACTCACCCTACCTGTTGCAACACGCCCACAATCCGGTGGACTGGTACCCCTGGGGCGCAGAGGCCTTTGCGCGGGCGCGCCGGGAAAACAAGCCCATTCTCCTCTCCATTGGCTACTCCACCTGCCACTGGTGCCATGTGATGGAGAGGGAAAGCTTCGAGGATCTGGAGGTGGCGCGCTATCTCAATACCCACTTCATCTCGATCAAGGTGGATCGCGAGACCCTCCCGGACGTCGATGAGATCTATATGAACGCCCTCCTCGTGCTCACCGGCGAGGCTGGCTGGCCCATGACCCTGTTTCTCACCCCCGACGGCAAGCCGTTTCACGCCGGCACCTACTATCCGCGGGAACAATTCCTGACGGTACTGCGCAAGATGCATCAGATCTGGGTTGAGAGGCAAAAGGAAGCGAAAGAGCGGGCCGAAAAAGTGATCGAGGCGATCATGGAAGAGGAACGGCATATACCGGAGGGTAAAACCACCGCCTCCACGCTCGCGAACGAGGCCACACGCACCCTCGTCCAGGCACTGGATCCCGAGCATGGGGGATTCGGCATTGCCCCCAGGTTCCCGTCGGAACCTTGGCTGTTCCTGCTGCTCGACCAATCGGAACGAAAGCATGACATGGCCGCTCTGCGGGCCTTGACAACCACCCTCGATGGCATGTCGCGAGGAGGCATCCGCGATCAGGTGGGCGGTGGGTTTCACCGGTACGCTACCGACAGTCGCTGGCGCATCCCCCATTTCGAGAAGATGCTCTACAACCAGGCGAACCTGGCACGAGTCTATCTCGGGGCCTGGCGCCTCACTGCCAACCACAACTACCGCCAGATCGTGGTGCAGACCCTCGACTTCGTCCGCCGCGAGATGCTGGACCCGCGAGGCGGTTTCTATTCCGCCATCGATGCCGAGAGCTCCGGCGAAGAAGGACGATTCTACACCTGGACTGAAGGGGAGATTCGCGATGCCCTGGACGAGGCAGACGCCCACCTGGCGATTGAGCTCTACGACATCACACCCGAGGGCAACCTCCGGGGCCGCAACGTCCTCTACCTGCCCCGTGATCTCACCGACTTCGCCCGCCAGCACGACCTCACACCAGACGCGCTACAGGACCGCATGAATCGAATCCGCCATCAGCTTCTGCTTCAACGCGCTCGAAGACCAGCACCACAACGGGACAAGAAGGTGATCACCGCCTGGAATGGCATGATGATCAGTGCCTATGTCGAAGCGGCTTCCTTGCTGGGCGCGAAAGACTATGCCGAGATCGCACTTCGTGCTGCTGAATTCCTCTGGAGTAACGCACACCCGGCTCCGGGACATCTTCTCCGTGTCTCACGACCAGACAGTCACACGGACCAGTCCCTTGGCAACTCACCACCCGGCACCCTCGACGACTATGCCTGTCTGGCCGATGCCCTGCTTGACCTATACGATCTGACCCGCGATACACGCTGGCTTCAACGAGCCAAGGAGCTTGCTGATGCGATGACAACGCGTTTCTTCGACCCGAAAAGTGCCCGGTTCTACCTCAGTGAAGCAGCTCCCGCGCCGGGTATCGTACTGCCACGTCCCATAGACAACGCTATCGATGACTTTCTGCCATCCGCCACTGCGGTAGCGATACGAGTATTGCAGCGTCTGGAGAAACGTACCGGAGAAAGAATCTACAGAAAGAAGGCCGAACAAGCCGTTTCTGCGATCGTACCACTGATCTCGGATCAGCCAACTTCACATGCTTACCTGTTGACAGCACTGAATGCCCTTGATCAGGGAGAACTCGACACACGAGGGTTTGCCGCTGGAGGAAGAATCCGGCTGGAAGGAACACAGACCCCCATGGACAAGCATCGCCGACAAATAAAAATCAGGATGGAGATACCATCTGGGTGGCATATCAATGCCAACCAGACAAATAGCGGAAACGTGATCCCCACTCGGATCACACTGCTACAACCAGACGACGGATGGAAACCGGAGAAGGTCATCTATCCTGCTTCACAACGTCTCGATTCATCGCCTTTGGATACCCCTTTGCTCGTATACACCGGCTCGATCACCGTGAACGTCATGCTGAGAAGGGATGACCCTCCTCCGCACACCCAACTTCCATTGCCAGTAAAGGTCTCACTGCAAGCGTGCAGCACCCGTATCTGTCTCCCCCAAGAAAATACGATCCTGTGGGTTGTCGACACCAACAGGCTGCTGAAAAGCTCCCGGGTTTCCGCAAAATCACCCCGGACCCCGATGCGCAAGTTGGATTGACGGTGCGAGGCCCAGACATACAGCAGGAGACACTGTTCAGCACGGCAAGTCCGGAACAACGGGTGCCGAAAAACCATCCACCATGCCATCCGACGAATAGCCTCAAAAAGGCACCGGACTCTCGACCCGCACCACCACGTCACTGGCGGGGTGCTCGAATGCCAGCACCCGGGCATGCAGAAGCAACCGATCCGCGGCCAGCCGTGTCTCCATACCACCATACAGCTCGTCACCCAGAATGGGATGGCCCAGTGCCAGCATGTGTACGCGCAACTGGTGACTGCGGCCGGTGATCGGCAACAACTCGACCCGGGTGAACCGATGCTCGGCATCGCGCGCCAGCACGCGCCAGTGCGTGAGCGCCGGCCGGCCCAGCCGGGCATCCACCTTCTGGCGCGGGCGGTTGGGCCAGTCGGTGATCAGCGGCAAGTCGACCTCGCCCTCGTCCTGCATCACCCGGCCCGCCACCACCGCCAGGTAACGCTTGTGCACCCGGCGCTCGCCGAACAGGCGCCCCATGCGAGCCTGGGTCTCGCGGTCCAGCGCGAACAGCACCAGCCCCGAGGTCGCCATGTCCAGCCGGTGCACCACCAGGGCCTGGGGGAAGTGTCGCTGCACGCGCCTCCAGAGACAGACCTGCTTGTCCTCGCCACGCCCGGGCACACTGAGCAGCCCGGCCGGCTTGTCCACGATCAGCAGGTGCTCGTCGTGGTAGCGAATCGCCAACCCTTCGTCGGGCGGTGGCTCATAGCGCATGCTCGTCTCCCGGCTCGGCCTGGCGCAACACGGAATAGTCGCTGGCGCGCACCTCGGCCACCGCACGCTCGCTGCTCTGGTCGTCCACGCCCGCCAGCAGCAACAAGGCGCGGGCATACATCAGGCTGCTCTCGAGCACCGAATCGAAGATGGTCACGTTCGGCGGCAGGTGTTCCTCGTCGCCCGCCCAGCCGTGCTCGGTATGCACCAGTATCGGCAGCTCGGGCCGCAGGCGCCGCGCCTGGGCGATGATACGCCGCGCCGCCGGCGGATCGTGGAAGGTGATCGCCAAGGCCCGCGCCTGCCGCAGTCTCGCCAGCTCGAGCAGGACCGCGTTGCCGGCATCCCCGAACAGCACCATATGCCCATTGGCGCGGCATTCGCGCACCAGCCGGGCATCGCGGTCGATCGCCAGCACCGGTACGTTGCGCTCCTCGAGCACCGCGGTCACGCCCTGCCCCAGCGCGCCATAGCCGCAGATCACCACATGATCGTGCAGTTCGCCCACCGTCTCCGGCAGGTTCTCGGGCTCGCCCGGGAGATAGGCGCCGTCGCCGTACCGCCTGACCAGGCGGCCGTTGAAACGGATCAGCAGGGGCGCGAGCAGCATGCTCAGGATCAATCCCGCCAGCACCGGTTGCAACAGCACGCTGTCCACCAGCGCCAGCAGCATCACCTGCGAGACCAGCAACAGGCCGAACTCGCCACCATGCGCCAGCACCGCCGCGACCCGCAGTGCATCGCCAGGCGCATGCCCGAATAGCCGGACCGGCACCCAGATCAACAGCCCCTTGAGCAGCACCAACCCGGCCACCACCGCCAGCACCCACAGGGGCTGGCGCAGCAGGATGCCCGGATCGAGCTGCATGCCGATACTGATGAAGAACACCCCCAGCATGAGGTCGCGGAAGGGCCGGATATCGGCCTCCACCTGGTGCCGGAAATGCGTCTCGCCCAGCAGCATGCCGGCCATGAAGGCGCCCAGGGTGTCCGACAGGCCGGCGGCCATGGACAGGCCCGCCGCCGCCAGTGCCAGCGACAGCACCGTCAGCATGAACAGCTCGAGTGAGTGGGTATCGGCCACCCAGTGCAGGATGCGCGGCAACAGCTTGCGCCCCAGCACCGCCAGCGTAACGAACACCAGCAGGGCCTCGAGCAGGGTGATGCCCAGCAGGGTGCCAAGGGAGCCGCCCTCATTCTCCAGCAGCGGCAGCAGCACCAGGAAGGGCACCGCGGCGATGTCCTGGAACAGCAGCACCGCAGTGGCGGCCTGGCCGTGCACGGTGCGCAGCTCGCCCTGCTCACCGAGCTGCTTGAGCGCGATGGCGGTCGAGGACATGGCGAAGGCGCCGCCCAGGATCACCGCGAAGGCCGGCGACACCCCTGCAAGGATGAAGCCGCCGGCGAACACCGCGGTGGTAAGCACCATCTGGCTCCCGCCCAGCCCCAGCACCAGGCGCCGCGCGGCGAGCAGGCGCGGCAGGGAGAACTCCAGGCCGATGGTGAACATCAGCAGTACCACGCCGACCTCGGCCAGCACGCGGATCGCCCCGGTATCGCCCAGCAGGCCCAGCCCCCAGGGACCGAACGCCAACCCGGCCAGCAGGTAACCGACGATGGGTGACAGACCCAGGCGATGGCACAGGGCCACCAGGCCGGCACTGCCGAGCAGCAGCAACATCAGGTGAAACAGCAGCTCATGCGTCATCTGACAAGGATAGATCGTGCCAAAACCAGGGACGAAGCGCTCTCCCTGGCTTCGCTACAGAGGCCTGTCCAGGAGACACCGCGAGAAGACGACAATACCACGCGCTCACCCTCGGCCTGCATTGAAAAGCCGCCGGCCGCCCTCACTGTGAAGATCGAGCCAAGAAAATCGGAATGCACGGAGGACCCGAGATGAACACCGGTGACGAAAGACTCGAAAGCATCCTCGCGCGACTGGCTCCGGTAGTACTGCCCCCGGCGGACTTCCCGCCGGCGCAGATCGTGCGCGACACCCCACGCGAGGCGCTGCGCGATCGCATCCGCAAGAATGCCGAGGAGGTCGACATCGAGCTGACCGAGGCGCACCGGGAGGTCATCGACTTTCTGCTCGACTTCTATACTCACTGTTGTGAGACCCTTGCTCCACGCTATACCGACATGCAAGCCTACTGGCGCTACATCGACTGCCTGAAAGACCTGCCCCGCCTGCGGCACGACGTGGACCCGCATTTCGGCACGGCCTACTGATGC
>CAYMWJ010000095.1:0-5928 GCA_964394235.1 uncultured Sedimenticola sp.
CAGGTAAACATCCCCGCCGCGAACGGTTCGGCCCGGGGACGGGCCTCCTACGGGTGGGAGCGGCGTTCTCGCCGCGAATTGTTCGGCCCGGGGACGGGCCTCCTACAGGTAAACATCCCCGTCGCGAACGGTTCGGCCCGGGGACGGGCCTCCTACACGTGGGAATGGCGTTCTCGCCGCGAATTGTTCGGCCCGGGGACGGGCCTCCTACAGGTAAACATCCCCGTCGCGAACGGTTCGGCCCGGGGACGGGCCTCCTACGGGCAGGCGCGTTGCACGATCGGCTGGTCGCCACGCAAGGCGCATACGATCCACAGGCTGCCGCTCTCCCTGGCGATCCGCACCAGTTCCGGAAGTTGGCGTGACGACATGCGCTGGATGGTGCGCGCCAGGGCCGCGCGGTTGGCACGGTTCAGTTGCCGGAAGGCGAGAAAGCCGGCCCGGGCGATATTGAGCTGCACCTCGGGTTCCCAGGGGCCGGTCTCCAGGGCACGGGCGAAAGCGCGCTGGAATTCCGCGTCGATCTGTCCGAAGCGTGCCTTGGCCGCCGCCAGCTCGGCCCAGGCATAGGGCCAGGTCGGGCGGCGTGACAAGGAGGCCCGGTAATAGCGCAAGGCCTGGTCGCTGCGTTCCTCGCGCGCCTGCCCGATCAGGGCACCCCATTCGTACAAGCGCCCGGCCAGCTGCAACAACCGCGGGTCCTCGGGCGTCCAATCCAGCGCGGCGTGCACCAGTTCACGCACCTGTTGCCATTCCTGCGCTTGTGGCAGCTGCCGACGCTCGACCCAGGTATCGAGATGCAGTTGCACGAAATAGCCATAGACATCGGCGATCCCGCGAGGAAAGGCCGACACGGCAATGACGAGCAAGGCCGCCATCATGCCGCCGGCCAGGATGCGCAGCCCGGGAGCTGGCGCCGCCATCAGGCCAGCCCGCAGATCCGTGCCGGGTTGTCCCGGACCAGGCTCCATGCCACGTTCTCACCGAGACGCTCACGCACGGCCTTGAAGCCGGCACGCATGTCCGGCGGACGGGCGTACAGGTTGTGGGCATCGCTGGCCAGCACCGTCACCCAGCCCTTATCGAGCAACTGCCAGGCACGCTTCAGGGCCTGGGCACCAAAGCCCCCCGCAACCGCCGCCGCCGTGAGCTGCAGCAGGCAGCCCTGCTCCACAAAAGGATGGATCTTGTCGAAGCGACGCATCACATCCTTGTTGCGCTCCGGGTGGGCGATCATCGGCTGATAGCCCTGGCGCAGCAGAAAGGCCGTCAGTTTTTCACTGCCCGGCGGGATATGGCTGTGCGGGAACTCCAGCAACACCACGGGGCGGTCTTCCCATTCGCCAATGGTCGGCAAGGTCCCCTGGCCCGCCTGCAACAGCACCTGCTCGCTCACCCGGACTTCCGCGCCCGGCGAAACACCCAGGGCGATACCCGCGACATCGAGGACCTGCTGGAACACCTCGCAGGCCTGGACAATAGCGTCACGCTGGTTGTCATAGCGACCAGGATGCACATGCGGCGTCACCACGGCATGCCGGATACCGGTATCGACCGCGACCCGCGCCAGCGCCAGGGCCTCATCGAGGTCCTTTGCGCCATCATCGATACCGGGCAACAGATGGCAGTGCAGATCGATCACCCGCTCCCCTTCCGCTCAGCTCTGGGTGTAGCCGTAAGAAGCGTAGTAACTGTCGTCGTAGCTATCGTAATAGCCGTAACCCTTGTTCTTCTTTTTCGGCACGTCGTTGAGCACGGCACCGATCAGGTGGGCCTTGTACTGGCGCAGCCGCTTGAGGCCCTCCTGGGCAGCGGGATAAGGCGTGCTGTCGGCCTTGACCACGTAGATCACCCCACTGGCATTGCGCGACAGCACCAGGGCATCGCTGACCGCCAGGGCCGGTGCACTGTCGATGATGATGTGGTCAAAAGTCCGCCCCAGGGTGTCCAATGCCTCCTTGAAGCGCCGCGAGGACAACAACTCGAGCGGATTGGGCGGCACCACCCCCGAAGGCATCACATAGGCATTGCGCCCCCCCATCTGGTGCACGCAATCCGAGGCCTTGGCCGACTGCGACAGGAACTCCGACAGGCCCTTGGCCTTGCGATCCAGGCCCCAGGTGGTCGCCACCGTCGGCCGCCGCAGGTCGGCATCGATGAGCAACACCTTGTGCATGTCCCCCAGGGAGTCGGCCAGATTCATGGCCAGGGTACTCTTGCCCTCGCCCGGCACCGAGGAGGTCACGACGATCACCTTGTAGGGTTCGTCCAGACCGGACAACAGCACCGAGGTCCTGACCGTACGGATGGCCTCGGCGAAACGGGACTGGGGATGGCTGCGGGCATAGCCCAGTGGGGTCTCGCCCTTGCCCAGCTTGAGGTGCGGCAGCCCCCCCAGCAAGGGCAGCCCGAGACGTTCTTCCACATCCGATGCGCGCTTGAAGGTGTTGTCCAACCGCTCCAGCAGAAAGGCCAGGCCGATACCGACCAGCAGCCCCAGCAGGCCGGCGATACTCACGATCCGCCGCTTGTTCGGCTTGACCGGCACGACCGGCACCACCGCCGGGTCGGCGATGCGGGCATTGGCCTTCTGCAGGTCCCCGGTCTGACTCGTCTCCTTCAGGCGCTTGAGGAACAGCTCGTAGAGCTGCCGGTTGGACTCCACCTCACGCTCGAGCACATTGAGCTGGTAGCTCTTGCGATGGATGGACTGCATCTCGCCCTTGGCGTTCTCCAGCGAGGCACGGATGGCCCGCTCGTTGGTCAGTGCCATCTGGTATTCCTTCTGAAGGCCGGCGATCACACTGCGGATGCGCTTGCGCACCGCCGCGCGCGCCTCCTGCAGGTCGGACCGGGCCGCCACCATCTTGGGATGCTTGGCCCCGTAGCGCTTGGCCAGGGTCTTGAGATGGCGTTCGGCATCCACCTCGGCCGCCTTCAGCGACGTAACCACCGGGTCGTTGAGTATGGCCGGCACAGAGGCGAGCTTGTCGGGATCACCCTTGGCGGCACGTATCTGGTTGATCACGGCCTGTGCACGAATGCGTTCCTGCTGTGCCATCACCAGCTTCTGCCGCAGGTCCTGCAACTGCTCGGCGGTGAGGGTGCCCACGCCACCGGTGTCGACCAGCTTTTCCTTTTCGCGGTAGGCCTGCAAGGCCCGTTCGGAATCGAGCAACTTCTTCTTGAGCGCCTCCAGGCGCGAGGCCAGCCAAGCCGTGGCCTTCTTGGTCATCTCCAGGCGGGCGTCGAGATCACTCTCGATGTAGGTATCGGCCAGGGTGTTGGCAACGCGCGCCGCCAGCTCGGGATCATGCGCCTCGAAGGTGATATGCACAAAACGGGTGTTGCGCAGTGGCGTCACCTGGAGGCGCCCGAGGAAGTTGCCGATCAAGGCCTCGCGCGCCGCGCGACCCGCCGCCTTGGGGTCAGGTGCCGCCTTACCCTCTTCCGGCGCAGGCAGCCAGGCCGCAAACCAGTCACGCCAGTTGAAATTGAACTGGAAACCGCCCCCATCCGCTTCCGGCTGGAATTCCGGATGCTCGGCCAATGACAGCTTGTCGATCACTCGGGCGGCCAGCGCACGCGACTTGAGGATCTCGATCTGGGTGCGGAAGTAGGCAGCGTCGCCACTGACCGCATACACGTCTTCGATCTGGACGATCTTGGTCGATTCCGGCTGGATCAGCAGCGAGGCCGTGGCCTGGTAGACAGGCCGCTGCCTGAATACCATCAATACGGCCACCAGCACGAACAGCAGGGCGATACCGATGATGCTCCACTTGTGCGAATAGATGATGCGCCAGTATTCACGCAGATCGATGCCCTGTTCATCGACCTCCTCGTGCACCGGCTCCCGGCTGATGTCGTAAGCGTTCATAAGCGTCGAGCCGGCTTGGCACCGGCCCTCTCCTCGATCCGATTTGTCCGTATTTCGAGCCTGTCAGAAGAAGCTGCGTCCCACCGAGAGGACATCTCCGGGCTGCAATTGATCGTCCAGGCGGACCTGCTGTGGCTCGCCAGAAGGATCGTCACCGTGCACGACCGTCAGCGCCCGCTTGTTGGCGCGTTCGGCAAAACCACCCGCCAGCGAGATGGCCTTGCGTACCGTCATGCCTGGCTGAAAGGGGAAGGAACCGGGCTGCTTGACCCAGCCGTTCACATAGAAAGGTCGGTATTCGACGATGGAGACGGTCACCTCGGGATTGACCAGGTAGTCCCCCTTCAGCCCCTCGGTGATGCGTTGCTCCACCTCGCGCAAGGTACTGCCCTCGACCCGGATCTCGCCCAGGAAGGGGTAGGAAATGGTGCCGCTGTCGTCCACCAGGGTCTCGATCGAGAGATCCTTCTCGCCATAGACCTGGATACGGATCTTGTCACCCGCGCCCAGACGGTAATTGTCAACTCCCGACGCGGCCTGCAGCGCATTGCCCAACAGGCAGAACAGCAGCACGAGCAGCCATGTTCCCGGCCTCTTGCAACGCATATTCATGCATTCCACCTCGAATCCCGGGATTCCCCCTTACATGCTGACACCAATCTTCACGCCGAGCTGGTTGTCCTTGTAGTCGAGCCCCGGACGATTGCTGTTGCGCCAGCTGTGCGAAAGCGAGGCCCCCAACAGCAGACTGGGACGCGCCTGATATTCCACATCGATGCCCCACGAGTTAGTCGTATCCTTGCGGGGGTTGCCGCCGTACCGGACTTTCGCCGTGTCCAGCGACAGCTGGGTACCGAGCACGTCGCTCCAGCTGTGCTTCCATGCCAGCCTCAGACTGCGTGTATCCTGGTAAGAGCCGACACCGTCGGACTCACCGAAGTCCCGCATGGTGGCCAACTGGAAGGTCGAATAGCTCAACGGCTTCCAGTCCACGCCGAGCACCCAGGAGACACCCGAGGCATCGCTCTGGGCAGCCGACGACATGTTCTTCTTCTGCCAGCCCACCTTGGCAAGGCCGGTGGTCTGATAGGTTGCCTCCCAGCGCACCCCAACCA
Organism: uncultured Sedimenticola sp.; assembly: GCA_964394235.1. Lineage (GTDB taxonomy): Bacteria > Pseudomonadota > Gammaproteobacteria > Chromatiales > Chromatiaceae > MONJU. The sequence continues at coordinate 4,996 of CAYMWJ010000095.1, forward strand.
GGCCCGTCATTTCGGTGCTGTCGAGCGATGCCACGTCGTAGTTGATCTTCTGCAGACCCAGATCGAGGGTCATGGTGGTATTCGGTGCCAGCCTCATCGACAGCCCGGTGGATACCTCATCGGACTGGCGATCCTGCAAGATAGTGGTTTTGCGGTTGTTGTCGTACCCGCGCTCTTCGTGAACGTAGCCCAACTCCAGCTTCTGTTCGATGCCGTAACTGACCCGTGCCTCGCCGGACCAGACATGGAAGCGGTCGGGTTCGGGAATACTCAATGCCCTGCCATCGCTGCCAGCGGTACCGCGGGCCTCGTGCCCGCGCTTGTAACCCAGACGCCCATAGAGACCGAGGCGCTGGGTAGGCAGGTAGGCCGCCTCGCTGAACAGGGCAACATCCAGGTAGTTGTCGCTGCTACTGGCGAAATAGACACCGCGCTCCATGTCGACCTCGAAGGCCACCCGCGTGGCCTCACCCGCATCGTACTCGAGCCGGGCCCTGGGTGTGAGCACCAGCAAGGTCGACGACTTCTTGTTGGTATTGCTCCGCAGAATATTGTCGTCATACGTCAGTGAAACCCCGATGGATGGATAGAACATCCCGCCATCCAGGATCATGATACCGCCGCCTTCATCCTTGCCGGGATCTCCGCCCTTGCCGGCCTCTCCACCCTCGACCGCAAGCGCTTGCCCCGCCATCAGCGACGACAGTACCACCGCTGCCATCCATCCCTTGTTCTTCCATTGCAGCGACATATTATTTTCCGGTTGCCCACCCTTGAACGTTCCGCACGGCATTCTACTGTCCCTCTCAGAGCATTTGCAATGACATTGCCCCCCCCCGCGAGGGGGAGGAATGCCCCTCCCAACCTCCCCCGCAAGCGGGCTGAACATGCCCCACATCTCGGCTGGACACCGGAGTATTCCTGACCTAGGAT
>CAYMWJ010000096.1:0-5901 GCA_964394235.1 uncultured Sedimenticola sp.
TGTTCGTCCAGTGTGAACAGGGTCTGTACCCGCTTGGGCAGGCAGGCCAAGGTGTGTTCGGTCAGGCGCTGGTAGTGCTGGACGAAGCGTGCGAGCCGGGGCGCATCCATGAGGTGGTTGGCGTGCTCCGGGTCCGCGATGTCTTCGGCGAGCTTGCGCTCGGCCTCCAGGCGCCAGTGGTACACGCATTCGAACGAGGGGGCGGCCAGCATGACCCAGTGATCGACCATGGCGAACAGCGGCTGGTAGTCCTCGCGCAGGCGTTCGTTCACATGGTGCCGCCAACGCCCGTCGGGGTCTTCTTGCGCTTCCAGCGCGTTGACGGGGCGGGCCAGCGCGGCCTCGTCCTGTGGCGGGGTGCCCAGGCACCAGCCTTCCAGCAGCACCAGGTCCACCGGTGTGTCCACCTGTTCCCAGCGGTCTTCGGGGATGCGTTCGTCGGCGGCCTTGTCGAAACGCGGGATGGCGAGGGGGCCGCTGCCCTGCAGCAGTCCGCGCAGGGTGGTGCGCATCAGGGGGATGTCATGGGTCCCGGGCACGCCGCGGGTGACGAACAGTGGGTGGACCTCACGGGCCAGGCGGCGGCGTGGTTCGCGACCCAGGTAGAAATCGTCGATCGACAGGTCCAGCGCGCGCAGGCCGCGTGCTTCCAACAGCCGCCGCAGCAGTGCCGCCAGGGTGCTCTTGCCGGAGCCCTGGGCGCCGTTGATGCCGATCAGCAAGGGGTGCCCGGCGGCGGCATGTCGCCGGGCGATGGTGTCGGCCAGGGGCAGGAACCAGCGTTGTGCGGTCGCGGCGTATGCCGCCGGCAGGCGGTGTTCCCGCAGAAAGTCGTCGAGCCCATGAAGTCTGGTCGGCATGGTTCAACGCCTGCGGTGCTCGCAGCGGGCGCAACGGCCCAGCAGTTCGACGATCGGCCGTTGGGTGTGGAAGCCGGTCTGTTCCGCCATGCGGGCGATGCCGTCGTCGAGCGGCCCGGTACAGACCTCGTCGACCTGGCCGCAATCGGTGCAGATCAGGAACTGCCCGGCGTGCGGGTGTTCGGGGTGGTGGCAGCCCACGTAGGCGTGCAGGCTCTCGAGCTTGTGGATCAGTCCCTGTTCGAGCAGGAAGTCCAGCGCACGGTACACGGTGGGCGGTGCGGGGCGGCGCTTGCCGACCGGCATGCGATCGAGGATCTCGTAGGCGCTCAGGGGGCGCTCGGCCTCGCAGATCAGGCGCAGCACGGTGGCGCGCTGCGGGGTCAGGCGTACCCGCCGTGCCCGGCACAGGCGTTCGGCGCGGGCCAGCCACTGCTCGCCGTTCATCTCCATCGGCGCCTCCGCGAAAACAGGGTGGAGACCAGGTAGGCCAGGCCGGCGAGCAGTACGATGGTGGGTCCAGGGGGCAGATTGGGGCCGTAGGACATGGCCAGCCCCGCGACCACCAGGAAGATGCTCAGCAGGGTGGCGATGATCATCATGCGCGCCACCGAGTGCACGTGCTGGCCGGCCACGGCGGCCGGTAGGGTGAGCAGGGCGAGCACCAGGATCAGTCCCACCACGTGGATCAGCAGCACCACGGTGAGCGCGATCAGCACCAGCAGCAACAGGTAGAGAAAGGTGACCGGCAGCCCGCGCAGGCGCGCGTATTCCTCGTCGAACACCACTGCCAGGATCTGCCGGTGCCACAGCAGTACCACCAGCAGCAGGATGGCATCGAGCGCGCTCATGAACCAGAGCTCGCGCTCGGGCACCAGCAGGATGTTGCCGAACAGGTAGCTCACCAGGTCGGCCTGGTAGCCGGGGATGCGCGAGATGAACAGGATGCCGATGGCCATGCCGATGGCCCAGAGCGCGCCGATGAGGATGTCCTCGCCGGTGTGCCAGTGCAGGCGCACCCAGCCGATCAGCAGCGCCGAGAGCACCGCGGCGACCAGCGCCCCGGCCAGCGGGTCGGCCCCGAAGTACAGCGCCACGCCCATGCCGCCCAGCACCGAGTGGGCGATACCACCGGCGATGAAACCGATGCGCCGCACCACCACGTAGGGCCCCATCAGCCCGCAGCCGATGGCGGCCAGTACGCCGGCGATCAGGGCGTATTGCAGGAACTGGTAGTGCAACAGGGCCTGAAAGAACTCGCTCATGTCATGTGCTCGTGGGCCACCATGCGGACCTTGTCGCCGTAGAGCTCGTGCAACAGCTTGGCGTCGATGGCGGTGGTGGGGTGGCAGACCAGGGTACGGTTGATGCAGGCGACCCGGGTGACATAGCTGGAGACGAAGGCGATGTCATGCGACACCACCAGGATGGTCATGCGTTCGTTGAGCCGCTTCAGCAGGTCGAAGATCTCGCCTTCGGCGCGTTGGTCCACGTTGGCGGTGGGCTCGTCCAGCAGCAGGATGCGTGGCCGGGATACCAGGGCGCGCGCCAGCAGTACGCGCTGCATCTGGCCGCCCGAGAGGCTGCCGATCTGGCGGTGGGCCAGGTCGCCGGCCTCGACCTCGTCGAGCGCCTGCGCCACCCGCGCCCTTTCGTCGGCGTTCAGGCGTGTGGGCAGCAGCGAGGCGAGTGGCCCGCCGTGTTCACAGCGACCGAGCAGTCCCAGTTCCACCACCTGGCGCACGCTGATGGGAAAGTCGCGGGAGAAGCCCGGGTGCTGCGCCACGTAGCCCAGCAGGTGCCGGGTGGCGCGCGGCGTGTCGCCGAGCACGTGGAGCTGGCCGCGGTCGGGCGTGAGCAGGCCCAGGATCAGCTTGAGCAGGGTGCTCTTGCCACCCGCATTGGGACCGACGATGCCCAGGAACTCGCGCTCACTTACCGCCAGGTCGATGTCTTCGAGCACCGGTTCGCTGTCATAGGTGAAGCCGACGCCCCGCAGTTCGATCACCGGGGTCACGATGCCGTCTCCGTCAAGGCCTCGACCAGGCGACGCAGCTCGCTCTGCTGGTCGGCGGCCAGCGGGTCGATGGTCACCAGGCGGGCGCCGATGGCGCGGGCGATCTGCTCGGCCTGACGATGGTCGAACTGTGGCTGGATCAGCACCACGCGGATACCTTCGCGGCGCGCCTGCTCGATCAGGCTGGTCAGCCAGCGCGCGCCGCCCTGCTTGCCCTCGTGCTCGATGGCCAGTTGGTTCAGGCCGTAACGGTGGGCGAAATAGCCCCAGGCCGGGTGATAGACCAGGAAGCTGTCGGCATGACGCCGGTGCAGCCGTGCGCGGATCCAGCGGTCGAGCCGCTGCAGGCGTCGTTGCGTCGCCTCGAAGCCGCGCCGGTAGTCGTCGGCATGCGCCGGGTCCAGCTCACTGAGCGCGCGGCGGATATTGTCCGCGATGTGGATCGCCGCCAGCGGGTCGCTCCAGAGGTGCGGATCGGGCATCTGCACATGCGTGCCATGTGCATGATGCAGCGGCGTGGCCGCGACGCCCTCGCGCACATCCACCACCCGCATGCGCGAGTTCACCTGGCGCAGCCGGGTCATCCAGGTGCGCTCGAAGGGCAGGCCGGCACGCAGGTAGAGGTCGCTGTCTGCCAGCGCCAGCAACTGGCGAGGCGTGGGGGCGAAGGTCACCGGGTTGTCGCCCGGCCGCAGCAGGCTGAATGTCTGGACATGTGCCCCGCCCACCTCGGCTGCCAGCGCGGCGATCGGCGGCACGCTGGCATGCACCGTCCAGGCGGCCGACAGTGACATCGGCAGCAGTGCGATCAACAGGCTCAGCAGGCGGGAGAGCAGGGCGGACATGGCGCGCGAGACGGTGAATTTGCAACTTTATAACATTTCGTGCCGAAGTGAGGAAGGTGGGGAGGAAGATTTGTCGTTTGTGTCCTGGGGCGGAATCTTCATGCCCTGGGGAGGTGTCGGGCTGAAGCCCGACCTACAGCCCGACCGGCGGAATGCGGGAGGTGCTCACTGTAGGTCGGCCTTCAGGCCGACAGCAAGGGCAGGGCGGGCCGATTTTCAGGCCGACGCTTCAGCGTCCGGCGAAGTGCGGTCCGTCCTTCTCCCAGGCGGCGACCTTGTCGAGCACCATCTGTTCGAGTGCCTGCTTGTAGTCGCGCACGCGCTGGGCCAGCGCGTGATCGGCGATGGCGAGCATCTGGGCGGCGAGGATGGCGGCGTTCCTGGCGCCGTTGATGGCCACCGTGGCCACGGGTACGCCGGGCGGCATCTGCACGATGGACAGCAGCGAGTCCTCGCCCGAGAGTGCCGAGGACTTCACCGGCACACCGATCACCGGCAGCGGGGTGATGGCGGCGGCCATGCCGGGCAGGTGGGCCGCGCCGCCGGCCCCGGCGATGATCACCTTCAGCCCGCGCTGCTCGGCACTGGCGGCATAGTCGTACAGGCGCTTCGGCGTGCGGTGGGCCGAGACGATGGTCATCTCGTAGGGGACGCCCAGTTCGTCGAGCAGCTCGGCTGCTCCCTGCATGACTGGCAGATCCGAGTCGCTGCCCATGATGATGCCGACGGCGATGTCTGTCATGGCGATTCCTCCGCGCCGATTTCGATGATCTCGCGCACGCGCAGGGCCTTGGCCTTGGCGGCGGCGGTGTCGTGGTCGAGGATGGTGATGTGCCCCATCTTGCGGAAGGGGGTGGTCCTGGCCTTGCCGTAGAGGTGCAGGCAGACCCCAGGAATGGCCAGGGTCTCTTCCAGGCCGCGGATCACCGGGCGACCGCTCTCGCCGGGAGCGCCCAGCAGGTTGAGCATGGCCGCCGGGCTGAGCGTCTCGGTGCTGCCCAGCGGCAGGCCGAGGATGGCACGCAGGTGCTGCTCGAACTGGTCGGTGATGTTCGCCTCGATGGTGTGGTGGCCGGAGTTGTGGGTGCGCGGTGCGATCTCGTTGACCAGCACCTGGCCCTGGCGGTCGATGAACATCTCGATGCCGAAGATGCCTACGCCGTCGAGCGCCTCGACGGTGCGTACTGCAATGGTCTCGGCCTCGGCGCGGACGCCGTCGTCGATGTTGGCGGGCGCGAGCAGCAGATCGAGCACGTTCTCGCCGGGGCGGAAGCACATCTCCACCGGCGGGTAGGTCTTCACCTCGCCGTGGCTGTTGCGCGCCACCAGCACCGCGATCTCCTTGTCGGCCTCGACGAAGCCCTCGATCAGCGAGGGCACCGGCAGGTGTTGCTCGAAGTCCTCGGGGCCGTGCATGACCACCACGCCGCGCCCGTCGTAGCCGCCGGTGCGTGCCTTCTGCACCAGCGGGTAGCCGAAGGCGGCGAACTGCTCGGCCGTGGGCGTGTCGGCGGCCTCGAAGGGCGAGGTGGGGATGCCGTGGTCGCGCAGAAAACGCTTCTGTACCAGCTTGTCCTGGATGGTCTTGAGCACGGCCGCCGAGGGATGCACCGGGTGGCCCTCGGCCTCCAGCTCGGCCAGGGTGTCGGCGTCGATGGCCTCTAGCTCGAAGGTGAGCACGTCGCAATCGGCAGCCAGTTCGCGGATCCGGTCCGCGTCATGGTAGCCGCCGACGATCTGACGGGTGGCGATCTGTCCGGCTGGCGAGTCTTCCACCGGATCGAGCACCACGGTGGTACAGCCGAGCCGCTTGGCCGCCTTGACCAGCATGCGCCCGAGCTGGCCGCCGCCGATCAGGCCGATGCGTGCGATGGGGTAGGGATAGGTCTTGCTCATGCCGCCAGCACGTCTGCCCTTTCAGAAAACCGCGCATTCTACCCTTGGGGGCGGCCGCCTGCCAGTTCACAGCCAGGGCGATGGCCTGCTGGCGGTCGGCGAGGACCCGCGAGGGGGCGATCTTGTCGAGCACATGCAGACCGCAGGTGATCGTAGAGTGAAAATATCGCTTGTGGTTCCTGCCGGGGACTGTTATTGTGCACCGCACATGATCCTCCTCCGTTACATCTCGCTTCCCGTTTCGTCTGTTTCCTCGCTGTTACATCCGATCCGAATTCCGAGT
>CAYMWJ010000097.1:0-5799 GCA_964394235.1 uncultured Sedimenticola sp.
GCAACTGACTCCTCTTCGAGTCCAAGCGTTGCACTTATTCTATGAATTCGCGACAACTATATCAGGAACGAGTCGCTGGGGATCCTTCGCTCGACCGATATGATCAGCTTCGCCCAAACAACGGGGTTGATCGCAAACTCAACGCCAATGAGAAACAGGGAATTGCACCAGTCACGGGCAAGCGCTTCCAGCTCACTAGCCTTTTTTCGGATGGCGCGTCGAACTCGCCACAGGTATTCCACTTTAGAGCGACTAATTATGAACCGAAAGGTAATGCTCATTGGAAAACAACGGTAGTAGGGTTAGAACGGTTGGCCCGGGCTGGGCGAATAAAGCCCCAGGGAGAGAGGCTTCGTTACGTTCGTTTTGCTGACGACTTTAATCTGGTGCCATTGGACGATCGGTGGGAGGGAGTCCAGATTGGTAAACAAACAGTCTATGTAGTTCAAACCGCTGAACGTGTTATCGAACGCTGCCTCCTCATGACCACTGACCCCGGCGATCTGGTGCTGGACCCCACCTGTGGCTCGGGCACCACCGCCTTCGTCGCCGAGAAGTGGGGCCGGCGCTGGATCACCTGCGACACCTCCCGCGTGGCGATCACGCTCGCCAAGCAGCGGCTGATGACGGCGAGTTACGACTACTACACCCTGCGCTATCCCCACGAGGGCCTGAAGGGCGGCTTCATCTACAAGACCGTGCCCCATATCACCCTCAAGTCCATCGCCAATAACCCGGAGATCGACGAAATCTACGCGCGCATGCACCCGGCCATCGAGGCGGCGCTGGATGAACTGAACGCCGCCCTGCGCAATGATCCGCCCGCGCCTTTCAAGATCACCGAGGGCGGACGCAAGGGGCAGACGGTGGACTTCGCCAAGCCTGAATCGGAAACCGTCACCCTGCCTTCGGGTGAGCCGGCCCCCGCCGGCGCCCTGCTGGAGTGGGAGGTCCCCTTCGAGTTCCCGGACGGCTGGCCCGAGCCGGCCCGCGCCGCGTTCGACAGGTTCCACGCCGCCCGACAGGCCATGCAGAAGCAGATGGACGCATCCATCGCCGCCCACGCCGATCAGGAGATCCTCTACGACCAGCCGGAGATCGACAAGTCCCGCCTGCGGGTCACCGGCCCCTTCACCGTCGAGGCGGTGCCCTTTCCCTCGGTGCTGGCGCTGGAGGAGGCCGAGAAGCCGAAAGAGGCCGACGTGGCCGTGGCCCGGGCAGGCGAGAGCGCCCGCATCCACCAGTGGCGCGACGAGCTCTTGAAGACCGGCATCCGCGGCAAGGGCGGACAGGTATTACGCTTCGCCGAGCTGGAGCTGCTGCCCGGCACCCGCTACCTGCATGCTTCCGGCGCCTTGGCCGACAGCGGCGAGCGCGTGGTGGTCAGCTTCGGCCCCGAGTTCGCGCCCCTGGAGCAGCGCCAGGTGGAGTTCGCCCTGCGCGAAGCGGAGAAGCTGCGCCCTCGGCCCGCGTTCATCATTTTCGCCGCCTTCGAGTTCGATCCCGAGGCCGCCAAGGACATCGACGAGCTGGAGTGGCCCGGCGTCACCCTGCTCAAGGCGCAGATGAATACCGATCTGCTCACCGAGGATCTGAAGAAGAAACGCGCCAACAATCAGAGCTTCTGGCTCATGGGGCAGCCGGAGGTGGAGCTGCGCCGCCGCGAAGACGGAAAGTACGAGGTGGAGGTGCACGGCTTCGACTATTTCGACACCCGCACCGGCGAGCTGGTCTCCGGCGGCAAGGGCAAGATCGCCCTGTGGGCGCTGGATACCGACTACGACGAGCGTTCCCTCTACCCCGAGCAGGTCTTCTTCCCCATGGCCGGCAGGAAGGACGGGTGGTTCAAGCTGAAGAAGAATCTCCGCGCCGAATTGAACGAAGATCTGCTGGAACGGTACCACGGCACCGTGTCCCTGCCCTTCGAACCCGGCGAGAATCGCAGGGTCGCGGTGAAGATCGTGGACGACCGTGGCATCGAATCCCTGCGCATCATCCCCATCCCCGAGGATCACTGACATGGCCATCGACGTGCAGCGTCTCAACCTCCGCAACCTCGGCCCCATCATCGAGGCGGACGTGGAGTTCGGCGATCTCACCGTCCTGGTGGGGCCGCAGGCCACCGGCAAGAGCATCTTCCTGCAGATGCTCAAGCTGGTGGTGGATGCGCCTTCGATCCAGCAAACACTCCTGAACGCCTCTCTTGATTGGCAGGGCAGGCTCGGTGCCTTTCTGCAAATCTATTTGGGCGAAGGAATGGATTCCATCGTTTCGGAGCGAAGCGAATTGAGGGTCAATGGGCAAGCCAGTCGGATTGACGCGTTGGCGAAGAAAAAAGGGACCGATTCGAATTCGGAATCCGTCTTCTATATCCCCGCCCAGCGTGTGCTCAGCATGCGTGACGGCATCACTCACCCATTTTCGGATTATCGTTTCGGTGATCCGTTTTCTCTCCGAGAGTTCAGCGACAAGCTGCACGGTATGGTGCAGAGCGAGTTCATTCAGGGCACTTTTTTTCCGCAATCCAATCGATTGAAGGAATCACTGCGCGACCTAGTAAGGCGGGGAATCTACGGGAGCCTCAAGCTCACCACGGATACGCGCGAGTTCCAAAAACGCATCGTGCTCAAGACACCGGAAGGTGCTGTGCTGCCTTACCTGGTCTGGTCGGCAGGCCAGCGGGAGTTCACGCCGCTGTTGCTGGGGTTGTATTGGCTGTTACCTCCGTCGAAGACGTCCCGGCGACGGGGTCTGACTTGGGCAATCATTGAAGAACCGGAGATGGGGCTGCATCCGGCGGCCATCTCCACGACCATGGCCTTGGTGCTGGAACTGCTGGCGAGAGGTTACAGGGTCTGCCTATCCACCCATTCTCCGCACGTGCTGGATGTGGTCTGGGCGTTGCGTTTCCTCCAGGAGAATGGCGGCACCGTTGAAGATGTAAAAGCCATTTTTTCGCTTGCAGGCGGCGGTGCGAACAAAATTGCCGAACCGGCGTTGAAGAAGACCTATCGAACCTATTACTTTCCTCGTGGTGAAGTGGTTCAGGACATTTCCTCCCTGGATCCGGGTGATGAGCGCCCTGAGATCTCGGGGTGGGGTGGCCTGACCGGATTTTCCGATCAGGTGGGCGAGGTAGTCGCCCGAGTGGCTGCCCGTTTGGAGGGGGCGGCATGAGCCGTTTTTGTGAGGCGGTTGCTGAGATGCCTGGATTGAATTCCAATGATTGCCGTCCGGGGCTGCAGGCGCTGAATTCCGCTGATCGAAAGCGGATCCTTTGTGAGGATACCCGATCACTGGAAGGCAGTGTTTGCCTTGATGATGCATTGGCATACAAGTATCCACAGGCAGCACGATGGGATTACGGCATTGGAATGAGAAAAGGGGGGCGCGCCCTGGCGATCTGGGTAGAAGTTCATCCGGCCCGAAGCGGGAGTGACGTGCAATCCGTGCTGGCCAAGGTGCGTTGGCTCAAGGCAAGGCTCCATGAATCTTCCGGACTCCAATCAATGACGCAAAAGCCTTTCCACTGGATCGCAAGTGGGAAGGTCAAGATTCCCAGAACGGGGAGCTGGTCCCGCCAATTGAAACAGAACGGCATTTGCCATCCACGGGAAATGGTTCGGTTGCCATGACTCAGCCGAACTCGCTCATCATCAACTCTCCCTACGAACGTCCCTGTCGCCACTGGGAACAGGCCCGGGACGGCTCGCTGACGCTGGTAAAAGGCCGCCGGCCGGCCGGTTACGAGATCTTCGACATTCGCAACGACACCCGGCGCACCGAGGAGCTGGCGCTGGTCAATGCCATCCGCGAGCGGGTGGATGCCTGGCGGGAGGCGGACTATCCCGGCATCACCTCGGTCACGCGGCGGTTGCTGGAGCACTGGCATGACCGGGGGGCGCGTCAGCATCCCTTCTATTTCTGCCAGCTTGAGGCCATCGAGACGCTCATCTGGCATGTGGAGGCGGCGGCCGATTACCGGCAGGGCATCTTCATTCCCGGGGATGGCGGCTCCTGGGAGCGGTTGTGCAACAAGATGGCCACGGGCACCGGCAAAACCACGCTCATGGCCATGATCGTGACCTGGCAGGTGCTGAATGCCCTGACCTACCCCAAGCGCAAGCGGGATTTTTCCCGGGCGATCTTCATCGTGGCGCCCGGTTTGACCGTCAAGGAACGTCTGCAGGTCCTGCAGCCCGGGCATTCCGCCAATTACTACGACGAATTTGTGCTCTGTCCCTCCGAGGCCATGCGCCAGAAGCTCAACCAGGCCGAAATCCTGATTGAGAACTGGCACATGCTGATGCCTTTTAAGGAGCCGGATCGTTCGGTGGTTCGCAAGGGTCCGGAGAGTGACGAGGCTTTCACCCGCCGGGTGCTCGGCAAGCTGGCCGGCTGCCGGGATATCGTGGTCATCAACGACGAGGCCCACCATGCCTACCGGGTGCCGGCCGAGCACAAGATCAGCAAGAAGAAGGCGGCCGAGCAAGGTCTGGATCTGGACGAGGCCACGCATTGGGTCAAGGGACTGGACCGCATTCACAAGACGCGCCGCATCCTCCGCGCCCTCGACCTGTCCGCCACACCCTTCGCGCCCACCGGCAAGGCGAGCACCGAGGTGGGGCTGTTCGGCTGGATCGTCTCGGATTTCGGCCTGAACGATGCTATCGAGGCGGGGCTGGTCAAGACGCCGCGCGTGGTGGTGCGCGACGATGCGCTGCCCGACGCGAAGACACTGCATTCCAGGCTCTATCACATCTATCGCCAGCCGGAAGTCGCCGAGGACCTGAGTCGCAAGGCCGAGCCGCACGAGGCCCTGCCCAAGCTGGTGCAGGATGCCTATACGCTGCTGGGAGCGGATTGGCGCGCCACGCGGGAGGCATGGGAAGCGGCGGGCCATGTCTCACCGCCGGTGATGCTGACCGTATGCAATCGCACGGAGACGGCGGCCCGTATCGAGCATTATTTCAATGCCGGTGACGCCCACTGGCCCGAATTGTACGCCCCGGAACGTACCCTGAGAGTGGACTCCAAGGTGCTGGAGAAGGCGGAAATCGGCGAAAAGGCGACCATTGACAAGGATTACGAAGCCCGCCTGCGCGCCATCGTGAAGGCGGCGGATATTCCCGCGGATCGCAAGCAGCGGCTCCTGGAATTGAAAAAGGAGGAATTGCTGCGCGAAATCGTGGACAACGTGGGCAAACGGGGCCGCGCGGGTCAGGATCTGCAGAATGTCATTTCCGTGGCCATGTTGTCGGAGGGTTGGGACGCCAAGAATGTCACCCACATCATGGGCTTGCGGGCGTTCACCAGTCAGTTGTTGTGCGAACAGGTGATCGGGCGGGGATTGCGCCGGGTCTCCTACGAAACCGAGAAGGTCATGGGCGAGGACGGGGTTGAGCGTGAGCTGTTCAAGCCGGAATACGTCAATGTCTTTGGCGTGCCTTTGTCCATTTTTCAGGATGTGGGGGAGGGTGGAGAGGCGCCGCCTCCGCCCAAGCCCAGTACCCAGATCGAGTCATTGCCGGAACGCTCGGCCTTCGAAATCCGCTGGCCCAATGTGCTGCGCGTGGATACCGTGACTTCCCAGCGGCTGGTGGTTGACTGGTCGGAGGTGGAGCCGCTGGCGCTGGATCCCGCGCAGACCATCGTTACGGCCGATATCGCACCGGCGGTGGGTGGGGTGGCGGACCTCGCCAAGGTGAGCACCATCGACCTGGAGAAAATCCCGGAAGGTTTCCGTCTCCAGCGGCTGATATTCCGCGCGGCCCACAAGGCATCCAAATACTTGCTGGC